>NZ_JBHYWI010000022.1:0-123768 GCF_042751525.1 Kitasatospora sp. NPDC059408 | reverse complement strand
GGCATGGTGGTCGGGGCCGTGCTGCACCGGCCCTTCTGGGCGACCCAGTGCGGGGGGCGCCCCCCCACCGGGCACCGGGGGGGGGGGCCGCCCAACCGCTCAGGAGCAGAATCGTTTCGCTGCAGAACCGTTTAGGCATCCACCTTCTCGGGCGCTGGCCGGACCTCCGCCGGCTCGGCCGCCGGGGCGGAGAGCCCGCGCAGCAGGCGCCAGGCCATCGCGGCGGCGCCGATCAGCAGCACGGCCGAGGCGATGCCCGCGACGTTCATGCCGTGGACGAACGCGTGCTTCGCGCTCGCCAGCAGCGGCTCGCCGAGGGCCTGGGGCAGCCCGTGGGCCGCCTCGACGGCCCCGCCGAGCGACTCGCCGGCCCGGGCGGCGGCGGCCGGGTCCGCGCCCTGCGGGACGGACAGCCCGCTCGCGTAGAGCGAGCCGACCACCGAGCCGACCAGCGCGATGCCGAGCGCGGTGCCCAGCTCGTACGCCGTCTCCGACACCGCGGAGGCGGCCCCGGCCTTGTCGGCCGGCGCGGCGCTCAGCACGAGGTCGGCGCCGAGCGTGTAGACCACCCCTTCGGCCGTCCCGACCAGCAGGAACGAGGCGGCCAGCACCAGGTACGTGGTGTCCTGCTGGAGCCAGCCGAGCACACCGACGCCGAAGCCCATCGCCAGCAGACAGAACGTCAGCGCGGCCCGGGCGCCGGTGCGCCGGACCAGCCGGGCGGTCAGCAGACCGCCCGCCACCGACCCGGCGAAGGCCGGCAGTTCGGCGAGGCCCGCCTGCAGCGGCTCGTAGCCGCGGACCAGCTGGAGGTACTGCGAGGTCACGAAGACCACGCCGGACAGGCCGATCAGTGAGATCAGCGAGGCCAGCACGGCGGCGGTGAACCGGCGGTCGCGGAACAGCCGGACGTCCAGCAGCGGGGTGTCCAGCCGGAGCTGGCGGCGGACGAAGACGGTCAGCGCGGCGGCGCCCACGAGGCCGGCGAGCGGCACGTCCCAGCGCGCCACGCCGTTCGCGGCGGCCTCCTTGACCGCGTAGACGACGCCGATCACACCGGCCAGCGACAGCAGGACGCTCAGCACGTCCCAGCGGCCCGGCTTCGGGTCCCTGGACTCGGGCAGCAGCCAGGCGCCGAAGCCCAGCAGCAGGAGCAGCACGGGGATGTTGAGCAGGAAGACCGAGCCCCACCAGAAGTGCTCCAGCAGCACGCCGCCGACCACCGGCCCGAGCGCGGCGCCCGCGGCCGCGGCGGCGCCCCAGATGCCGATCGCGGTGGCCCGCTCCCGGTCGTCCGGGAAGAGGCTGCGGATCAGCGAGAGGGTGGACGGCATGATCGTCGCCCCGGCCACGCCGAGCAGGACGCGGGCCAGGATCAGCCAGCCGGGCCCGGGTGCGTACGCGGCGAGCAGCGAGGCGGCGCCGAACGCGGTGGAGCCGACCAGCAGCAGCTTCTTGCGGCCGATCCGGTCGCTCAGCGCGCCCATGCTGACCAGCAGGCCGGCGAGGACGAAGGAGTAGGCGTCGCCGATCCAGAGCAGCTGGGTGCCGCTGGGGCGCAGCGTCTCGCTGATGGACGGGATGGCGAGGGAGAGGACGGTCGCGTCGACGGCGACCAGGGTGACGGCGAGGACGAGGACGGCGAGGCCGCTCCAGCGGCGGCTCGGGGTCGGGTTCGTCAGGCTCGGAGTGGTCAGGACGGTGCTGCTCATGGTGTATCGGTTTCCGTTGAGCGGGCCGAAGAGGAGGTGGGAGCGGGGGACGAGGGTCGGCGCAGGGCGCCGCCGAGGAAGAGCTCGGTGATCGAGAACGCGGCGTCGCGCGGGGCGAGCCGGCCGTCCTGGATGGCCCAGCCGACGCCGGCGACGAGGTCGAAGAACGCCTCGCTGAGCCAGGCGGCGGACAGCTCGATCCGGAAGACGCCCTGGTGCTGTCCGCGCAGGAACAGCGCGTGCAGCCGTTCGGTCTGGGTCTCCCAGAGCGCGTTGATGTTCTCGTCGTCGTAGAGCTGGTTCTCGCCGGCCAGGAAGGCGCAGAGCATGGCGTCGGGGACGGCGACCTCGACCAGGCGGCGTACCGCGGTCTCGGCGTCGCCCTCCCCGGCGGTGGCGGTGTCCAGCGCGGTGGCGAAGCGCTGCAGGCTGAGCAGGCCGACCTCGCGGATCAGGGCCTCGCGGCCGGGGAACAGCCGGTGCAGCGTGGCGCGGCTGATGCCGGCGGCGCGCGCGATCTCGTCCAGGTGGGCGGTCGGGCGGCGGGAGAGCACGCTGACGGCGGCTTCGAGGACGGTGTCGCGATCGGTGGCCATGCTTCGAGTGTAGCTCAAGTGAGACATCGATGTCTCAAAATAGGATTGGTCGCCTCAGGTGGGGCGTGCGGGCCCGGCGGCCGGGCAGCAAAAAAACCGGGGTCGGCGGTTGCCGTCCCCGGTTCTCGTGCCGCTCCCTCGGGAGCTCAGCTCTGGTTGTAGAACCCGGTGTCGTCGAGCGGGCGGTCGATCACCATGACCTCGACGTCGGCCGGGGTGAGCAGGAAGACCCGGCGGGCGATCCGCTCGATGCCGCCCTGGGTGCCGAAGATCAGCCCGGAGGCGAAGTCGACCATCCGCTTGGCCTCGGCCTCCTCCATCTCGGTGAGGTCCATGACCACCGGAGTGCTGGCCCGGATGTGCTCGCCGACGGTGCGGGCGGCCTCGAATCCGGTCGGCCGCAGTGAGACGATCTTGGCCGGCGACGGCATCGCGGGCACGGTGTCCCGCTCGCTCCACTCGTCGTCGTACACGGCGGCCGGGTAGTGCCCCGAGGGCATCAGCCACCCGTTGTGGTGCTCGTCGCGAAGTGCTCCCATGCCGCGCCTCCCTGCCTCGTCCCGGCCGCGTCCCCCCGGGTGCGCGTGCCCTTTTTGACACGTCATCCACTCGTCGGAACTGTCCGAGTATCGCACTGTTCACCGGTCCCGTGCCCGCTCGCGCCCCCCGTACGAGTCGTGCCGCGCCGGAAACCCGGGCGGACCCGGGCACCAACATCGACGCGGGTGGCTTGCGTACGGTTGCGCGCGTAGACCTTATCGGTCGTGGTCACCGCGTAATTGACCTTCTGTCAACAATGCGGAAACGATTTCACTCCCCGGTCCTGCCGTCCAGCAGCTCGCGCAGAAAATCCGCGTGACCGTTGTGCCGCGCGTACTCCTCGATCATGTGGACGAGGATCCAGCGGAGCGTCACGTCCGCGTCCCGGCGCTGCCGTTTGCCCACCGTGTCGAGCGGGAGGCCGGCGATCGCGCGGCGGGCGGCGTCGACCTCGGCGTGCCAGGTGGCGAAGTCGGCGGCGACGTCCGCGGTGGCGACGTCGTCGAAGTCGCCGTCCTCGTTCTCCGGGGTCCAGTAGTGGCCGGTGCTGACGTCCGCGCCCAGCAGGATGCCCTGGAACCAGTGCTGCTCGACCTCGGCCATGTGCCGCACGAGGCCGAGCAGGGACAGGCCGGACGGCGGGACGGAACGCGTGCGCAGCTGGTCGTCGGTGAGGCCCTCGCACTTGAGGGCGAGCGTGCTGCGGTGGAAGTCCAGCCAGGCCGTCAGCATGGTGGTCTCGTCGGCGGACATGGGCGGGTCGACCCGCGGCGTGAGGTTGGTCATGGCCGCCATGGTGGCGCCGGGCGGGGGTGGATCGCGAGCGAATAAGCGCGTGTCCGGCTCAGGCGGTGGTGGCGGTGGCGCGGCGGCGGGCGACGGCGGCCCGCCAGAGCGAGACCAGGGTCACCAGGCCGAACACCCCGATCACGCCCGCCGACAGCAGGAACGACACCGAGCCGGGCCGGCGCGCGCTGGCCGCGGCCGTCACGTACACCGCGGTGGTCGGCACGACGCCGATGGCGGTGGCCAGGACGTACGGCACGAAGCGCGTGCCGGAGAACGCGGCGCCGTAGTTGCCGGCCTGGAACGGCAGGCCGGGCATCAGGCGCAGCAGCAGGACGCTGCGGAAGCTCTGGTCGGTGAAGCGGCGGTCCAGGGCGGTCAGCATCTTCCCGCGCAGGAAGGGGCGCAGCGCGTCGCGGCCGAGGGCCCGGCCGAGGCCGAACGCCGCCGCCGCGCCGAGGGTGGTGCCGAGGACGGCGAGCAGGGTGCCCTGCTGGATGCCGAGCAGCAGCCCGGCGGCGGCGTTGAGGGCCGGGCGGGGCAGGAAGGCGAGCGTGCCGAGGGCGTAGACCGTGACGAAGGCCGGCGCGAGCCAGTACCCGGGCACCCCGGCGGGCAGCCCGCCGCGCAGGAACGCCGTCGGGCTCCACAGCAGCAGCGACCCGGCGGCGGCGCCGAGGATCAGGACGAGCAGCGCGAAGCGCCACCACGGCGAACGCGGTGCGGGCTCGGGCGGTGCGGGGGCTGCTTCTGGTGCGTGCACCGCCCGAGCCTAGCTCTCCTATGCGTAAGGATCCTTTTCGGGGCTGTAGTGCCAGAACTGGTTGTCCCCGGCGTGGAAGTCCCACTGGATGACCGGGGTGCCGTCGGCGATCACGCCGCCGGCGACGTCCAGGCTGAGCCCGCTGTTGGCGTTGACGATGTGGCGGGGGGTGCCGGCGTGGCTGACCGGCGGGTCGCTCCACTGCTGGTTGCTGCCGCCGTTGCAGGTCCACTGGCCGGCCTGGGTGCCCGGGGTGGTGCTGAAGGCGGGGATCTCCAGACACTTGCCGCTGTGCAGGTTGATCCAGCCGTTGGCGGTCTGGGTCCACTTCTGGTTGTCGCCGCCGGTGCAGGTCCAGATCCGGACCGGGGCGCCGTCGTCGGTGCGCCAGTCGGCGACCTCCAGGCACAGGTCGTTCTGGCCCGCGTACATCCCGGTGCGGATCTCGGCGGGCCCGAAGTCGGTGGCGGTCGTCGCGGTGGCGGCACCGGCGGTCGGTGCGGCCAGCACCGACCCTCCGGTGAGGGCGAGGACGGCGGCGGCCGTCGCGAGTCTCGTGCGATGGGTCATCGGTGCGCTCCCCGTGGTCGACGTTGGAGTGTTCGACCGCGCCCGGCGCGGAAAAGTTGTGCGCCGATCCGGGGGAAGACGCGGGGGTGCCCGTCGGGTCAGAGCGTCGAGAGGTCGTTGCCCGCCGGGGCGCTCACGCCGCCGGACGGGCCGTCGGGTGCGTTCCGTTCGCTGCGGCGCAGTGCCCCGGCGCTCGGCACCAGGGCCAGGGCGAGCGCGGTGACGAGGACGAAGGAGACGGTCAGCGAGGTGGCCTGGGCGAGCCCGCCGACGACGGCCGGGGCGATCAGGCCCGAGGTGTAGGTGACGGTGGCGACGCCCGCGATGGCCTGGCTGGGGTTGGGGCCGCTGCGCCCGGCCGCCGCGAAGGCCAGCGGGACGATGACCGCGATGCCGACGCCGATCAGCGCGAAGCCCGGGATCGCGAGGGCCGGTTCGTCCGCCAGCACGACGAGCACGCCGCCCGCCGTCGCGGTGGCACCGCCGAGGCGGGTCGCCCGGACGGCGCCGAGGCGGCGGATCACCGCGTCCCCGGCCAGCCGGCTGACGGCCATGGTGAGCGCGAACGCGGAGTAGGAGACCGCGGCGACGGTGGCCGAGGCGCCGGTGATGTCGCGCAGGTAGACGCCGCTCCAGTCCATCGAGGCGCCCTCGGCGAACACGGCGCAGAAGCCGACCAGCCCGATCACCAGCGAGCTGCGCGGCGGCAGCGCGAACCGCGGCGGCGCCTCGGCCTCCTCCGGTGCCCGCAGGTCGGGCAGGCCCCGGCAGACGGCCTGGGCGAGGGCCAGCAGCACGAGGGCGGTGACGGCCAGCTGGAGGCGGGCGTCGAGGTCGAGGTGGGCGGCGAGGATGCCGAAGCCGGAGGCCAGCAGCCCGCCCGCGCTCCACATCCCGTGCAGGCCGGACATGATCGAGCGGCCGAGGCGCTCCTCGATCTCCACGCCCTGCGCGTTCATCGCGACGTCGGACATGCCCGAGGTCGCGCCGTAGACGAGCAGGGCCGCGCACAGGACGGGCAGCGACGGCGCGAGCGCGGGCAGGGCCAGCGCCAGGCACCACAGCGAGATGAGCCCGCGCACGGCCGCCCGCCCGCCGTAGCGGTGGACGAACCGGCTGGCCAGCGGCATCGCGAGGAACGAGCCGACGGCGGGCATCACCAGGGCGAGCCCGAGCTGGCCGGGGGAGAGGTCGAGGCGGTGCTGGATCCACGGGATCCGGCTGACGAAGGTGCCCGTGACGGCGCCGTGCACGGCGAACACCAGGGCGATGCTCGCCCTGGCCCGCCGGGGCGCGGGCAGCGGGTCCAGTGGTGCGGTCGTGGTCATGTGGGCTTCCCTCCCGGTCGCACGCGGCGGATCGGCCGTCCGGCGGCAGGTTGCGGCGGCGGCAGTTTGCTGCGGCGGGCGATAAATTATCAGGAAGGGACCCTGATAGAAACACTCTGGAAGGATGAGCGTCCATGACCACCGTGCGTACGGCCACGCCGAGCACCGCCCGGGCGATCAACGACCGGCTGGCGCTCAACCTGCTGCTCGAACAGGGCCCCCTCACGGCCACCGAGCTGCGGGGCCTCACCGGCCTGTCCCGCCCCACCGTCGCCGACCTGCTGGACCGCCTCCAGCGCACCGGCCTGGTCGCCGTCGTCGGCGAGCGCGGCGAGCAGCGCCGCGGTCCCAACGCCCGGGTCTACGCACTGGTCGCCTCACGGGCCCACCTCGCCGCCTTCGACGTCCGCTCCGGCGGCGTCAGCCTCGTCGTGGCCGACCTGGCCGGGCGCACCCTCGCCTCCGCCGAGGTCCCGGTCGACGGCGGCGGCACCCCCGGCACCGCCGACCGGATCGTCCGGACGCTGCTCGACGTCGCGCACGGGGTCGGGGTCGAACGGCTGCACACCGTCGCCGTCGGCGCGCCCGGCCTGGTCGACCCGGCCACCGGGCGCCTCCAGAGTACCGGGGCGCTACCCGCCTGGCACGGCGAACTCCTCGCCGCCCTGCGCGAGTTGCCCGGCACCGAGGTGATCCTGGAGAACGAGGTCAACCTGGCCGGCCGGGCCGAGTACCGGGTCGGCGCCGCCCGCGACCGGGACACCTTCGTGCTGATGTGGCTCGGCCACAGCGTCGGCGCGGCCGTCGTCCTCGACGGGCGGCTGCGCCGCGGCTTCTCCGGCGGCACCGGCGAGATCTGCTTCCTGCCCGTCCCCGGGACCGCCGGCCTGCCCAGCGCCGCCAGCTGCGAGGGCGGCTTCCACGGGCTCGTCGGCAGCGCCGCCATCTGCGAGCTCGCCCGCGCCCACGGCCTGCCCGCCGACCCGGCCGGGGACGCGGCCGCCGCCGAGGCCGCCGTCCGCGCGGCGCTCGACGACCTCGACGCCGTCGGCGACCTCGACGCCGTCGGCGGGCCGGGCCGGGCGTTCCTGGACGAGCTCGCCGAGCGGATCGCCCTCGGCGCGGCCAGCGTCTGCGTCGTCCTCGACCCCGGCTGCGTCGTCCTCGGCGGCGAGATCGGCCGGGCCGGCGGCCCCGAACTCGCCGCGCGGGTCGAGCGCCGGCTCGCCGCGCTGTCCCCGCTGCGCACCGAGGTGCGGGCCGGCACCGCGGGCGGTGGCGCGGTGCTGGCCGGGGCCGTCCTGACCGCCGGAGACGCGGCCCGGCGGGACCTCTTCGGCGAGCCGTAGCGCCGAGCCGCAGCGTCCAGCGTGGCGCCGAGGACCTGCGCCGCTTCGCGGGCCGGGGCACCGGTACGGCAGGATGGCGGCGATGCGCCCCGCGCGCGCCCGTTCCCGAACCACCATCAGGAGTCGCACATGGGCCAGCCCGACCTGCCGGTCAACCCGTACCGCATCGGCGAGGCCGCGTCGCTGCTCGGCGTCAGCGCCGACACCATGCGGCGCTGGGTGGACGCCGGGCGGGTCGCCGCCGAGCGGGACGAGCACGGCCACCGGATCATCCCCGGCGCCGAACTGGCGGCCTTCGCCCGCGAGTTGGCCCGGCCGGAGAACGCCGAGGCGGAGGGCAGGCCGTCCTCCGCGCGCAACCGCTTCCCCGGGATCGTCACCGACGTCGTGCTCGGCGACGTGGCCGCCCAGGTGGAGGTGCAGGCCGGGCCGTTCCGGGTGGTCTCGCTGATCAGCCGGGAGTCGGCGGAGGAGCTGAACCTGGTGCCCGGCGCGCCCGCCACGGCCGTCATCAAGTCGACCAACGTGATGATCGAACGCCGCTGACGCCGCCGACCCGTCCGTCGCACCCAGTCCCAGCCAGCCCCCAGCCATTCGCAGAGCAGCCCGAGCCGAACGAGAGGCCCCGACCGGGATGACCCACCCGCACCTGCCGACCACCCAGAGCGCCGTGCTCGCGATCGAGGCCGTCGCCGGCCGGCACGGCCGCACCGCCCGCGCCCAGCACGACATCGGCCGCGACCGGACCTTCGCCGGACTGGTCGGCGCCGGCGGCCCGGGCGGCGAGCTCGACGCCATTCCGCACGAGGCGCTGCTGGAGTTCGACGGCCGCCCGGCCGTCACCGTCCGCCTGTTCACGCACGACGAGGCGGTCGTGAGCGTCGAGGGCATCGCCTTCGACGTCCAGCGCGACAGCGTCCCGGCGTTCCTGAACTCGGTGTGGGGCGGCCTGGTGCAGGTCAAGGCCCGCACCTTCCCGCCGTCCACCACCATGACCGTCACCGTCCCCGGCGAGCCGACCTACCGCGAGGGCGTCGGCCTGCCGGACCTCACCCCTTGGATCGCTGGGCAGATTCGATGACCGCCGCCCGTACCCCCGCCGACCGTAGGCCCGTCCTCGCCGTCGCCCACCGCGGCGACCCGTACCGCTTCCGCGAGAACACCCTCGCCTCCGTCGAGTCCGCGCTCGCCCGCGGCGCCGACGCCGTCGAGGTGGACGTCCAGCTCACCCGGGACAAGGTGCCCGTCCTCCTCCACGACCGCACCCTGGAGCGCCTCTGGGACGACCCCAGGGACATCGGGCGCGTCACCCTCGACCAGCTCGACGAGCTGCGCCGCGGCCCGCTCGCCGTACCGACCCTCGCCGAGGCGATCAAGGCCGTGGCCGCCGCCCCCGAGGGCCGCCGGCTGCTCGTCGACCTCGACGAGCCCGGGCCGGCCGCCGCCACCTGGTCCGTCGTCACCGGCCTCGGCGCCGAGGAGCTGGTCGCCTTCTGCGGCCCGGCCACCGCGATGCTCGCCGTGCGCGCCGTCGCCCCCGGCGCCGAGATCGCGCTCACCTGGAAGCAGCCCCGGCTGCCCGTCCGCGCCCTGCTCGACGACCTGCGCCCGCGCTACCTCAACCCGCCGTTCGGGCTCGTCACGCCGGAGTTCACCGCCGCCGCGCGGGACGCCGGACTGGCCGTCTCCACCTGGACCGCCGACCTGCGCCGCACCATGCGCCGGCTGCGCGACACCGGCGTCGACTCCATCACCACCAACCGGATCGACGTGCTGCGCTCGGTCCTGGACGGCCGCCGGTGATCGGTCCGAGGTCCCTCGGCCGCGCGGTGCTGGCCCGCCAGCACCTGCTCGACCGCTCCCGCCCGGAGCCCGCCGCGGTGGTCCGCCACCTCGGCGGGCTCCAGGCCCAGGCCGCGCCGCAGCCGCCCTACCTCGGCCTGCTCTCCCGGATCGACGGCTTCGAGCCCGGGCAGCTCACCACGCTGATCGAGGAGCGCGCCGTCGTCCGGACCGCGCTCCAGCGCGGCACCATCCACCTCGTCACCGCCGAGGACTGCCTGACGCTGCGCCCGCTCCTCCAGCCCGTGCTCGACCAGGCGCTGCGCACCACCTACGGCAAGCGGCTCGCCGGGCTCGACCTCGCCGCGCTGGGCGCCGAGGCCAGGGAACTGGTCGAGGAGCGGCCGCGCACCTTCCAGGAGCTCGGCGGGCTGCTCGCCGCCACCCGCCCCGACCGCGACCCGGCCGCGCTCGCCCAGGCGGCGCGCTGCCTCCTGCCGCTCGTCCAGGTGCCGCCGCGCGGGATCTGGGGCCGCGGCGGCCCCGCCGCCCACACCACCGCCGAGGCCTGGCTCGGCCGCCCGCTCGACCCCGCACCCTCGCTCGACGACCTCGCTCTGCGCTACCTCGCCGCCTTCGGCCCCGCCACCGCCGCCGACCTGCAGAAGTGGTGCGGCCTCAGCCGGCTCGGGCCGGTGCTCAAGGGGCTCGCCCCGCGGTTGTTCACCGACCGCGACGAGCATGGCCGCGTGCTCTACGACCTCCCGGACGCGCCCCGGCCGGGCCCGGACACCCCGGCGCCCGTCCGGCTCCTCGCGCCCTTCGACAACCTGCTGCTCTCCCACGCCGACCGCACCCGGGTACTGGCCGACGAGCACAAGGGCCGCGTCATGACGCAGAACGGGCTCGTGCACCCCACCCTCCTCGTGGACGGCGTCGTCGCCGGGACGTGGCAGCTGACGGCGGGGCAGGACGTCGTCGTCCGCCCCTTCGCGCCGCTGCGGCGCGCCGACCGGCAGGCGGCGGAGGCCGAGGCGCAGCGGGTGGCGGCCTTCGGGGGCGGTGCCGGGTCCGTTCGCTTCGAGGACGCGCAGTAGAGGATGCGCAGTAGAGGACTCGCAGATTGAGGACACCGAGTAGAGGACGCCGAGCAGTGTGCTTCAAAAGGGTATAAAACGGGCAATTTGGCTGATCGTCTGATGGGATGGGTCGGTTCGCACTGATGTGACGACCCGGAGGTCCCGTGTCCGTGGAGCCCCCGTCCGGCGGTGCGCCGGACCACCGCAGGCCGTACCTGATGCTGCCGCCCGCGATGCGGCGGGCGGCGGCGTGGTCGGTGGCGGTCATCCTGCTGATCGCGGTCGCCTCGCTGGTGGTCTTCGCGCTGATCGAGCTGCGGGCGGCGACCGTGCCGTTCGTGCTGGCGCTGCTCGGGGCGTCGCTGCTGTACCCGGTGGTGCCGTGGCTGGTCCGGCGGGGCGTGGGGCGCAGCCTGGCGGCCGCCCTGACGTGCGTCGTGCTGGTCGCGGCCGTCGGCGGGGTGATCGCGCTGCTGGTCAACTCGCTGGTGCACAGCGCCCCGCAGATCGCCACCTCGCTCCAGCGTGCCGGACACCGGATCGCGGACTGGCTGGGGCCGTTCGGCGAGAAGATCCAGCACGCGCTCGACAACGCGAAGGGTGAGACGAACTCGCTCGTCTCCACGCTCACCAGCGGCGTGCTCTCCGGGCTCGGGCTGCTCACCCAGCTGCTCACCGGCGGGGTGCTGGCGCTGGCCCTGGTGTTCTTCTTCCTGCGGGACGGCCACCGCACCGGCGACTCGATCCGCTCCTACCTGCCGGGGCGCGGCGGCGACACCGTGGTCGCCTGTGCGGAGCGGGCGTTCGACGCGATGGCGGGGTTCATGCGCGGCACGACGCTGATCGCGCTGATCGACGCGGGCTTCATCACGGTCGGCCTGGTGGCCCTGGGGGTGCCGGGCGCGCCGGGGCTGGGCGCGCTCGTGTTCATGGGTGCCTACATCCCGTTCGTCGGGGCGTTCCTGTCCGGGACGGTGGCGGTGCTGGTGGCGCTCGCGGACGGCGGGCTCGGGACGGCGCTGTGGGCGCTCGGGGTGGTGCTGACGGTGCAGATGATCGAGGGCAACATCCTCCAGCCCGTCATCCAGAGCCGGACGGTGGAGCTGCATCCGGCCACCATCATGGTCGCGGTGGTGGCCGGCTCCGGGGTCGCCGGGATCCTCGGGGCGCTGCTCGCGGTGCCGCTGTGCGCGGCGGGCGCGGGCATCGTCTCCGTCCTGCGCGGCGTGCCCGGCCCCCGCGGGGCGCGGCGCGCGGCGGAGGGTGCCGGCGGTCAGGAGTAGGTGACGGGCCGGCCGGTGCGCAGGACGAACTCGGCGGCGCGGAGGTGGACGGTGACGTGGAAGGCGGCGTCGAGGTCCTCCGTCCAGGGCCCCGGGTGGAGCGCGGCGGCGGCCTGCGCCCGGTCGGCGAACCAGCTGTTGAGGAAGAGGTTCTCGGAGGTCGCGGGGATGCCCGGGGGCAGGCCGAGGACCTCGGCCAGGTGCCGGGCGGCGGCCAGGGCCGCGGGGGCGCCGGCCACCCGGGTGGTGTCGGTGTAGGCGGACTCGGCGGGCAGCTCGATCTCCTCGTCGAGGTCGACGGGTATCAGCACCTCCCAGTCCAGCAGTTCGCCGGACACGTCGTGCGCACGGCAGAGGCGTCCGAAGCTGTCCATCGGCACGTTGATCTTCACGTCGAACCGCTCGCCCGTGCCGTCCGCCGGCTCCGGCGGGCACGTGTACGGCGGCAGCCCGAGCTCGTCGAGCTCCTCGGCGAGCTCCTGCGCGATCGGCGCGTAGGTGTCCTCGTCGGCCCAGTCGTCGGAGCCGATGTCGACCAGATAGATCCCCATGCGGCACACCGTAGGGGGTGCCACCGACAATCCGGTTGCCGGGGGCGGGCGGGAGGTGCGAGGATGTTAATGCGACGGAAGTCGCAATAGTGAACGAGGGGGCGTGGATGACGCAGCGCGTGATGGAACGGTTCGAGGTCGCGGGTCCGGAGGACGGCCCGTACGGCGTCGCGGTGGGGGCGGACGGAGGCGTGTGGTTCACGCTCGTGCACGCGGGGGAGATCGGACGGCTGGCGCCGGACGGGACGGTCACGCGGTACGGGCTCGGGGCGGGCGGATGCGGGCCGGCGGTGATCACCCCGGGGCCGGACGGGGCGCTGTGGTTCACCCGGATGCGTGATCACCGGATCGGGCGGATCGGGGCCGACGGGCGGCAGGCCTCGTACGCCGTGCCGACGGCGGGGGCCGGACCGTACGGGATCGCCGCCGGGCCGGACGGCGCGCTCTGGTTCACCGAGATGAACGCCGACCGGATCGGGCGGATCACCGTGGACGGCGACGTGACGGAGTTTCCGCTGCCGCTCGCGGGCGCCTTCCCGTCGATGATCACGGCGGGCCCGGACGGCGCGCTCTGGTGCACGCTCAACCAGGCGGACGCCGTCGCCCGGGTCGGCGTCGACGGCGAGGTCGTCGTGCACCGCCTGCCGGGCGGCACGGCGCCGGTCGGCATCACGGCGGGGGCGGACGGCGCGCTCCGGTACGTCGGCATCGGCGGCGGGCTGGTCGGGCGCGTCACCGTGGACGGCGAGGTCACCGAGCACCCGCTGCCCGACCGGGCGGCCCGGCCGCACGCGATCGCGGCCGACGCCGCCGGCCGGCTCTGGTTCACCGAGTGGGGCGCCGGGCGGATCGGCGTGCTCGACCCGGACGGCCGCTACGACGCGTACCCGCTGCCCGGTCCTTCGCCCGAGCCGCACGGCATCGCGGTCGGGCCGGACGGCGCGGTGTACGCGGCGCTGGAGCGCGGCGAACTCGTCCGGCTGGCGGGCTGATCCGGGTGCCGGGGCAACGGAACCGGCGGCGCAAGCAGGACGAGGAGCTGCGCCGCCAGAGTGAGGCGCGGGCGGCGGTCGAGGCCGCCGCCGGGCCGTGGGAGGTGCTGTTCAGCACCGAGGACCACCAGGAGCTCAAGGCCTTCGTGCAGCGCCTGCACCAGGACGGGCTCCCACCGGACGCCGAGGTCGTCACGGACATGCTGTGCGGGCGGCTCCTCCACCCCACGGTGTACCGGCTGCGCATGCGGCGGCTCGACGTTCAGGGCTGAGGGGCGGTCAGGGCTGACGCCGCAGCAGGTCCTCCAGGTCGGCGAGCAGGCCGAGCGCGACCGTCCGGTCCGGGGCGGGCACCGGCGCCGGGGCGCGTTCGGTCAGCACGCGCAGGGCGGCGGCGGCCTGGCGGGCGAACAGCGCGAGGAGGTCCAGCTCGGGCAGGCTCGCGCGGGCCTGCGGGGCCGGGTCGAGCACCTCCAGGACGCCGAGCACCCGGCTGCCGTGCGTGAGCGGGGCCGCCATCAGCGCGTTCGGCACGTAAGCCGTGGACTCGGCGAAGTCGCGGTCGAAGGTGCGGTTGGCGGCCAGGTCGTCGACCACCATCGGCTCGCCGGAGGCGGCCACCCAGCCCGCGATCCCCGCGCCGGCCGGGAACCGGCGACCCACCAGGGACTCCTCGCCGCGGCCGGACACGGCCTGGAAGACCAGCTCGCCCGCCGCCTCGTCGAGCAGGCAGACCGAGCCCGCCTCGGCGCCGAAGATCGCGCGGGCCACGTCCACCACGGACTGCAGCAGCTCGCGGGCGAGCGGGTCGACGGCGGGGTCAGTGCTGAGTGTCATCGGGCGCCTCCGGGGTGGGCGTGGACGGGACGGGCCGGACGTTGGCCGCGGTGAGGTAGAGCGCGTTCTTCAGCTGGAAGGTGGTCAGCCGCGGCTGCCGGGACAGCAGCCGGGCGCACAGCCCGGCGACGTACGGGGTGGCGAAGCTGTTGCCGGTGGTGCGGATGCTCGCGCCGCCGAGCCACGGCACCCGGACGTTCTGGCCGGGGGCGAAGAACTCGACCGGCGGCGCCGGGTTGTACAGGTGGCGGGCCGGCTCGTCCTCCTGGTGGCTGCCGACCGAGATGACCGAGGAGAACCGCCAGGGGAAGCTCTCCACCGGGGTGTTGTGGGCGGAGGCGACGATCGCGGTGCGGGCGAAGTAGGCGTCGTCGGCGAGGGCGTGCAGCTCCTCCAGGAAGCGGGTCCGGGTGGTGGAGAGGCTGAGGTTGATCACGTCGAAGCCCTGCTCGACGGCCCAGCGCAGACCGGTGAGCAGCATGTCGCCGGTGCCGGTGAAGCGCTCGCCGAGCACCCGGACGCTGTAGAGCCCGCAGTCCGGGGCGGTGCGGCGGATGATGCCGGCGCACGCGGTGCCGTGGCCGCAGGTGTCGCCGGTGCGGTCCGGGCGGACGACGAGCTCGCGGGTCGCCGGGTCCCTGACGACGGCCCAGGCGCCGTCCAGCGGGCCGACCAGCGGGTGGTCGGGCTCGACGCCGGAGTCGACGACGCACACGCGCACGCCCTTGCCCGTCCCCCCGCCGTCGGCCCCGTCCGCCGGGGTGCCCTGGTCGGCGAGGACCGGGAGGTCGGCGGCGCCCCGGCCGCGCAGGCTCCAGGTCAGGCCCGCCGCGCTCACCGCGCGCCGCCGAGGCGCTCGGCCCGCCGGACGCCCGGCTGGTGGCCCTTGGCGGCGTAGTGGTCCCGCGCGGCGGCCGCGGCGACGGCGGCCTCGGCGGGCCGGTCGAGCAGCAGGAGGGCGTGCGCGCGGTCGAGCGCGGTGTCGGCCTGGAGGAGCAGGGAGTCGGTGACCTCGGCGGCGCGGACGGCGGCCGCGGTCAGGTCGAGCGCCGGGCCGCGCTCGCCGCGGGTGGCGAGGAGCCGGCCGCGCAGCGCGTCCCGCTCGATGGCGAGGACGGGCGGCAGCGGGGCCGGGCCGGCGGTGCCGTCGGGGTCTTCGAGGTGGCGGGCGGCCTGGGCGGGGCGCTCGGTGTCCAGCAGGACGCGGGCGCTGTCGAGGGCCAGGCGCGGCAGCGCGCCGGGCGTGCCGAGCCGGCGGGCGGCCTCGGCGGCGTCGGCGAGCAGGTCGAGGGCCTGGGCCCCCTGGCCGGTCGCCGCGGCGGCGCGGGCCGTCAGGGCGGGCAGCGTGACCGTCGCGTCGGCCAGCGAGAGCTCACCCGCCAGGCCGTTGGCCTCGGCCAGCAGGAGCTCGGCCTCGCCGGGCCGGTCGCGCATGGCCAGCAGGACGGCGAGCGGCCCGCCGAGGGCGACCCGGGCGGTCCGGCGGCCGGTGCCGTGCTCGGACAGCAGGGCGCGCAGCCGGAAGACGGCGTTGGGCACGGGCTCCGGGCCCGCCAGCAGGGCCTCGGCCAGGGCGCCGAGGACGGCGGCGCGGTCCAGCTCGGCGCCGGTGCGCGCGACGTGGCCGAGGGCCTCGTCCAGCAGGCGCTCGGCGGCGCCGGCCCGGCCGGCCCGCAGGTGCTCCTCGCCGAGGCGCAGCAGGGCGCGGGCCCGGCCGAGGTCGTCCCCGGCGTCGGTGAAGACGGGCAGGACGGCGCGGGCGGTGGCGGCGGGCTGGTCGGGGCCGGGCGGCAGGCCGCGGGCGGCCAGGACGAGCCGGGCGTGGGCGGCGTCCAGCGGGTCGGCGGCGGAGTCGCGGACCTGGGCGAGGACGGGCAGGGCCTCGTCGGCGCGGCCGGTGGCGAGGCGGGCCTCGCCGAGGCGGCGCAGCACCGGGCCCGCGGTGCGCTCGTTCGGGTAGTGCAGCCGGACGGAGCGCTCCAGCAGGTCGGTGGCGGCGGCGAGGTCGGCCCGGTCGAGGGCGCGGGCGCCCGCGGCGCCGAGCGCGGCGGCGGCCCGGGTGCGCAGGGTGTCGGTGCGGGCGTCGAGCAGGCCGAGTTCGAGCCGGAAGCGGTGGGCGGCCTCCAGGTGGCCGCCGACGGCGGCGTCGCCCGCGGCGCGGACGCCGGGCAGGTCGGCGGCGCGCTCGTGGCGCTCGGCGCGGGCCCGCTTGGACATCGACTGGTAGACGGACTCCTGGACGAGGCCGCTGCCGAAGCGGTAGCCGCCGTCGGCGGGTTCGACCAGGCGGCGCTCGGCGAGCCGGGTGAGCGCGGCGTGCAGGCGGGGCGGGGTGTCCTCGCCGTCGGCGGGCGGGCCCGGCAGGCCGGGCAGGCCGTCGATCGGGCCGGTGAAGACGTCGTCCTCGGGGTCGGCGAAGGCGTCCTGGTCGCTGCCGCCGCGGGCGAGCCGGGCGAGTTCGGCGGCGGTGAACGCGCGGCCGAGGACGGCGCCGAGGTCCAGCGTGGTGCGCTCGTCGCGGTCCAGGTCGGCGATCTGGGCGCTGAGCAGCGCCCGTCCGGTGGGCGGGAGTTCGTCGGCGAGGGCGGGCCCTTCGGCCTCGGTGAGGGCGGCCAGCAGCTCCTCCAGGTGCAGCGGGTTGCCCTCGGCGCGCTCCAGCAGGCGGGTGGGGACGGTGTCCTGGTGGGCGGTGAGCTCGGTCAACTGGGCGGCCAGCACGGCGGATTCGTCCCAGGACAGGCCGCCGACCGCGAGGTCGGGCAACTCCGGCCGGGAGGCCGGGAGTTCGGGGCGGGCCAGGCAGAGCAGCAGGACCGGTGCCGGGCCGAGCGCGGCGACCAGCCGCTCGGCGGCGTCCAGCAGGGCCGGGCCGGCCCACTGGCAGTCGTCCAGGACCAGCACGGCCGGGCGCTCGACGGTGCGCCCGCGCAGGATCGCGGCGAGGCGGGCGCAGGCCTGCTCGGGGCCGAGCCCGGCGGCGGTGGCCTCCTCCAGCCGGGCGAGCGCCTCGGCGGGCGCGCCGGCCCCGGGCTCGTCCAGCAGGGCGCGGAGCGCCTCCGCGAGCGGGGCCAGCGCGCTCCGCTCGCCGTAGCTGCGGCAGCGGCCGGTGCCGCAGCGGGCGGTGCGCCGCCCCGTCCGCTCCAGCCACTCGCGCACCAGGCGGGTCTTGCCGATCCCGGCCTCGCCGTGCACCACCAGCAGCTCGGCGCCCTCGCCGCCGGCCACCCGGGCCAGCGCGGCGTCGAGGCGGGCGAGTTCGCGGGTGCGGCCGACCAGCGGGACGTCGAAGCGGCGCAGCAGCTCCGGGTCGTCCTCGTCCAGGCCGACCAGGCGGTAGGCGGTGACCGGCTCGGCCTTGCCCTTGAGCTGGAGCGGGCCGACCTCGTGCACCTGGGCGGCCGGGCCGGCCGCGCGCAGCGTCTGCGGGCCGATCAGCACCTGGCCGGGGGCGGCCCGGGTCTGCAGGCGGGCGGCGATGTTGACGGTCTCCCCGGAGATCAGCGCCTGGCGCGCGGACGCGTCCGAACCGGCCACCACCTGGCCGGTGTTGACGCCGATCCGGACGTCCAGGCGCACGCCCAGGGTGGCGTCCAGCTCGGTGTTGAGGTCCGCGAGGTCCTCCAGCATGGCGAGCGCGGCGGCCAGCGCCCGGTGGGCGTCGTCCTCGCGGATCACCGGGACGCCGAAGACGGCCATCACCGCGTCGCCGATGAACTTCTCCACCGTGCCGCCGTGCGCCTCGATCTGACGGTGCATCTGGTCGAAGTAGCGCAGGATCACCTCGCGCAGCGTCTCGGGGTCGAGCGCGCCGGAGAGGGCGGTGGAGTCGACCAGGTCGCAGAAGACCACCGTGACCAGCTTGCGCTCCTCGCCGGCCAGGTCGAGGGCGGCGGCCCGGGGGGTGCCGCAGGAGGGGCAGAACTGGTCGTTGGTGGTGGCGAGTTGGGCGCAGAGTGGGCAGGGCATGGTGGCAGTCCTTCGCTGGTCCTTCGCGACTGGGTGCGGGGGCGGGGTGCGGGGGCGAGGTGCGGGAGGGGTGCAGCGGGTTGCGGAAAGGCGGGTGCACGCCCAGGTTTTCGGGCGCGGCTTAGAGCCCGGTTCGCAGGCGCCTCGCGGGTGGTATGGCCGCAGGTGGGGAGGGGTGCGGGCGGCGCGACGGCCGTGGGCGGGGCGGCGCGGGAGCCCTCGGCGGGGCGCCGAGCTGCGGCCATACCGCCCGTATGCCGATTCCGAAGCCCGCCCGAGGTGCGGGCGCCTACCGTCGGTGCCGCGGCGGCGATCCGGCCGTCGGACAAGGTACTCGTTCCGAGAGAGGGGATCGGCCATGGCCGAGAACATCGAGCCGGTTGTCGGCGAGGACGGCTGGGACGGCTGGGAGGGCACCGAGGGCGCCGGCTGGGCCGAGGGCTCCGAGGTCGAGGCGCACGGTGAGGACGGCTGGGACGGCGCCGAGGGCGTCGACGGGAGCGAGGAGTCCGAGGTCGAGGCGCACGCCGCCAACGTCCTCGACCTCCAGGCGATGAAGATGCTGCACGAGGCCTCCGACGGCGCCTGCTTCAGCCTGATCAGCTACGTGCACGGCGCCGAGACCTCCGCCTGACCGCGCGGAACCCGGCGACGCCCGCGGCGGGGGCGGGCGCACCACCGCCCCCGGCCGGGCCAGTGCCGTGGCCCGAGGAACCCCGTCCCTGCTGCGAAGGGTGGCCATGGAAGCCACGTCACCGGAGCCCACGTCACCGGAGCCCACGTCACCGGAGCCCGCGTCACCGGAGCCCACGTCGCTGGCCGGCAACCGCGACTTCCGGCTGCTCTGGATCGGCGGCCTGCTCGCCTCGCTCGGCGCCCAACTCGCCTCGATCGCGCTGCCGTTGCTCGTGCTGCGGGAGACCGGATCGGCCGCGCGGGCGGGGGCGATCGGCACCGTGTCCATCGGCGCGTTGCTGCTGAGCATGCTGCCCGGCGGTGTGCTCGCCGACCGGATCGAGCAGCGCCGGCTGATGCGGCTGTGCGACGTCGGCAGCCTGCTCGCCGTCACCGCCCTGGTGCTCGCCGTCCTGCGCGGGCACGCGCCGCTGCCGCTGGTGCTGCTCGTCGCCGCCGCCGGGGCACTCATCGCCAGTACGTACGGTCCCGCCGCCGGCGGCCTGTTGCGCGCGGTCGTGCCGCCCGAGCAGGCCCGCGCCGCGTCCGCCCGGATGCAGGCGCGGGGGGCCGCCGCCCGGCTGGTCGGGCCGCTCGGGGGCGGCGCCCTGTTCGCCTGGCACCCGGTGCTGCCCTTCGTCGCGGAGGGCGTAGGACTGCTGCTGTCGACCGTCTGCGTGGCGCTGATGCGGACCCGGTCCCACCCCGAGAAGAAGGCCGGATCGGTCTTCGACCGGGGCGAGTTGACCGCCGGGATCGCCTTCATCTGGCGGCAGCCGTACTTGCGCACGCTGCTGCTGATCTTCGGGCTCGGGATGAACTTCGCGTTCAGCGCGCTGATGTTCACCACGCTCGCCGTCGCCTCCGACGGCGGACGGTCCGGCCTCGGCGGCGGCACCGTGGTGTCGTTCACCGCCGGCGGGGCCTTCGCCGGGGCGCTGCTCGCGCCGCGGCTGGACGGGCGGGCGCGCCACGGCGGTCTGGTCGCGGTCAGTTGCTGGGCCGCCGCGCTGACCGCCGGGGTGCTGGTCGTCACGCGGGCACCGGCGCTGATCGGCCTGCTCTGCGCGGCCTGCATGTGCCTGTCGACGATCGCCAGCATCGGGTTCGTCTCCGGCATGCTGCTCGCCGCGCCGAAGGACCGGATCGGCCGGGTGCAGAGCGCGGCCGGCTTCCTGTCCACACTCGTCCAGCCCTTCGGTCCGCTGGCCGGCGGCGCCCTGTTGGGCGCGCTGGGCGGCACCCGGGCCTTCGCCGTGCTGGCACTCGCGATCGCGCTGTGCGCGGCCGTGGTCACCTGGGCGCCACCCGTCCGGCGCGGGCCGCAACTCCAGACCGCCTGACGGATCCGACGAAGGAGCTGCCCGTGGCCGGCGTCCAGGAGACCCAGCTGTACTGCCTCGCCGACCGGACGTACTACGACACCCCCGGCCGCCTGCGCGACCGCGCCACCCGCTACCGGCTCGCGCTCGGCGCGCCGCCCGCCGGGTGGCGCCGCGAGGAGCGCGGGCTCTGGACGGCGTTGCGGCCCGAGGGCGGGCGGCTGCCGGAGCAGGGCTGGAAGATCCACGTGTCGGCGGTGCCGGAGGAGGCGGAGGCGACGCTGGCCGACGTCGCGCGGGTGTGCCTGGAGCGCCGGGTGGCGTTCAAGTTCCTGCGCAGCGCGGACGCGCTCCTGGTCGTCTCCGGGAAGTACATGGGGCGGGGGAGCAGCGGCAAGTTCGTCACGGTGTACCCGCGTGACGAGGACGAGTTCCTGCTCCTCGCACGGGAGTTGAGCGCGCTACTGGACGGGCGGCGCGGCCCGTACGTGCTCACCGACCTGCGGATCGGCACGGCGCCCGTGTACGCGCGCTACGGCGCGTTCGTCGAGCTGTGGTGCCGGGACGGGAGCGGGCGGGCCGTCCCCGCGCTGCGCGACCCGTCCGGCGAGCTGGTGCCGGACCGGCGCGACCCGGTGTTCCGGGTGCCGTCGTGGGTCACGCTGCCCGCGGAGCTGCGGCCGCACCTGGCGGCGCGGGAGGCGGCGGTCGGCCCGTTCCCGTACACCGTCCGGGAGGTGCTCCAGTTCTCCAGCGCGGGCGGGATCTACCTGGCCGAGCACCGGGAGAGCGGTGAGCGCGTGGTGCTGCGCGAGGCGCGCCCGCACGCCGGGCTGGACGCGGCCGGGGACGACGCCGTCACCCGGCTGCGCCGTGAGCGGTGGGCGCTGGAGCGGCTGGCGGGGCTGGACTGCGTGCCCCGGCTGCACGGGGTGCGGGAGGTGTGGGAGCACACCTTCCTGGTGCAGGAGCACGTCGAGGGCGTCCAGTTGTTCGGTGAGGTGATCCGGCGGTACCCGCTGGTGCACCAGGACTGCGGCCCGTCGGAGCTGGCGGCGTACGCGGCGTGGGTGGACGGTGTGGTGGCCGGGCTGGCGGCGGCGCTCGACGCGGTGCACGGGCGCGGCGTCCGGTACGGGGACCTGCACCCGGCCAACGTCGTGCTGCGGCCGGACGGTTCGGTGGTGCTCGTCGACTTCGAGTACGCGGACGAGCTGGGGAGTTCGCGCGTGCCGCGGGCGGGCGCGGGCGGGCTGCACGCGCCCGCCGGGCTCTGCGGGGCCGACGCGGACCGCTACATGCTGTGGGCCACTTGGCTGTTCATGCTGATGCCGCTGACGGAGCTCGCCGACCTGGACCCGGGCAAGCCGGCCGGGCTGGAGCGGCGGGCCCGGGAGTGGTTCGGACTCGGGGCGGGGGCGGGGCCGGCCCGGCCGGGTGCGGCCACGACTCGGATGGTCGACCGGTCGCCGCTCGAAGGCCCGGAATTCGACCGTGTCGCCCGGGAGTTGATCGCCGGGATCCATGCCGGCGCGACACCGGACCGCCCGGACCGGCTCTTCCCCGGCGACCCGGCCGGCTTCGCGGACGGCGGGACGGGCTTCGCGCACGGCGCCGCCGGCGTCCTCCACGCGCTGCACCGCGTCGGCGCCCCGCATCTCGACGACTACGCGGACTGGCTGGTCGCGGCCCTGCGCCGGGCCGGACGGCCTTGTGGCGGCGGGCTCTTCGACGGGCCGCTCGGAGCAGCGGCGGTGCTCGCACGGGTCGGGCGGGCGGCGGAGGCCGCCGAGGCCGTGGAGCGGGTGCGCGGGGAGGCGCCGGCGCCGACCGCCGCGCTGTTCGGGGGCCGGGCCGGGGCGGCGCTCGCCCGGCTGCGGCTCGCCGACGCGCTGGGCAGCGCACGGGAGTTGGCGGACGCCGTCGAGGACGGGAGGGCGCTGGCGGCGGTCGTCCGGGGAGAGTACGTGCCCGGGCTGGCCGCGCCGGCCGGGGCCGGGCTGCTGTACGGCTGGGCCGGGATCGCCTTCGCCCAGCTACGGCTCTACCAACGCACGGGCGAGGATTGGCTGTTGGTGTCCGGGCGGGCGGCGCTGACGCGGGCCCGGGCGCAGTGCGTGACCGCACCGGACGGGTCGGTGCAGGTGCTCGACGGCGGGCGGCACCTGGCGTACCTCGACCGCGGGAGCAGCGGGATCGCCCTCGTCGCGCAGGAGTACGCGGCGCTCGGGGACGAGGGCTGGGACGGGTTCCTGGCGGGCGTCCGGCGGGTGTGCGCGCCCGGGTTCGTCCGGGAGCCGGGGCTGTTCCGCGGGCGTGCGGGCCTGCTGCTGGCGCTGGACGCGCTGGGCGGGACGGCCGTGCGGGACGCCGTGCTCGGACAGGTGCGGAACCTGGAGTGGCACCTCGTGGCGCGGCCGGAGGGGCTGCTCGTGCCGGGCATGCGGCTGCGGCGCTTCTCGGCCGACCTCCACACGGGGGCGGCGGGGGTGCTGCTGGCGCTGCACGAGATCGGGGGCAAGGGGCTGCTGGACGCGCTGACGGCGGGGTGATCCGGGGCTCAGGCCAGGTCGTCGGTGCGCTCGCGCGCGTGGAGGTGGGTGAGGCGCGGCAGGCCGTACAGGGCGGCGTGGGCGGCCACCTCGCCGGTCGGGGAGGTCACGGCGCCCGTGTCGGCGAGCGCCTCCAGCGTGCGCAGGGCGACGCGTTCGGGGCGGCCGAGGGCGGTGGCCGCCTCGGGGAGGGTGAAGAGCAGCGACAGCGGGAGCGCGGCGAGCCGGCCGAGGGCGAGGCGGCCCTGGTCGGTGAGGTCGCGCCAGCCGGAGTCCAGGCGCGCGCGGACGGCGACGTCCCCGGCGACGAGCTCGTCGAGGGCGCCGGTCGGGTCGGCCAGGCGGGCCGCGTACTCGGCGAGCGGGAGGTGGCGCAGCACGGCCAGCCGGGTGCCGCCGACCCGGACGGCGAGCGGCAGCAGGCCGCAGGACTCGACGATCCGGGCGGCGGCGGCGCGGTCGGTGCCGATCCGGCCGGGGCCGACGATGCGGCCGAGCAGGTCGAGGGCCTCGGCCGGGGCGAGGAACGGCACGGTGGTGCGGTGCACGGAGCCGAGTCCGGCGAGCTGGCTGCGCGAGGTGACGAGGGCGGCGCTCGGGCCGGAGTCGGGTGCGAGCTCGCGGACGGCGGCCTCGCCGGGGGCGTCGTCGAGGACGAGCAGCATCCGGCGGCCGGCCAGCGAGGCGCGCCACAGGGCGGCGGCCCGGGCGGGGTCGGCGGGCGCGTCGCCGGGGTGGCCGTCGTCGGCGCTGCCGTCGTCGGGGCGGCCGGTGAGGGCGGCGAGCTCGGCGAGGACGTCGGGGAGCGGGCGCGGCGTGCCGTCGGTGGTGCGCAGGCGGACGAGCAGGCGGCCGTCCGGGTAGCGCTCGGCGAGCAGGTGGGCGGCGTGCACGGCGAGCGTCGTCTTGCCGACGCCGGCCGGGCCGGAGAGCACCGCGACGCGTCCGCCGTCGCCGCCCAGCGCGTCCAGCAGGCCGTGGAGTTCGTCGGTGCGGCCGGTGAAGTCGGCGGTGTCGGCGGGCAGCAGCGAGGTGCCGGGGCCGGCGGCGGGTCTGGCGCCGGCCGGGCGGGCGCGGCCGGTGGTCAGCAGGCGGCGGTAGAGGGTGGTCAGCGCCGGGCTCGGTTCGAGGCCCAACTCCCGTGCGAGGAGCTGGCGGTGGTGGTCGTAGACGGCGAGGGCCTCGGCCTGGCGGCCGGACAGGTGCAGGGCGTTCATCCGGGCGGCCTGGAGCCGCTCGCGCAGCGGGTGCCGCTCGGCGAGGTCGGCCAGGTCCTCGGCCACGGCGGCGGCGTTGCCGAGCTCCAGCTCCGTCTCCGCCCAGTCCTCGTGGACGCCCAGGCAGCGCGCCTCCAGGCGTTCGGCCTCGGCCTCGACGGTAGGGGAGCGGCGCAGGTCGGCGAGCGGCGGGCCCTGCCACAGGTCGAGGGCCTGGCGCAGGAGCCGGGCCGCCGGGGCGAGCGCGCCGCTGTCGGCGGCGGCCCGCCCGGCCCGGGCGAGGGCGCGGAAGCGCAGCACGTCCAGCTCGGGTTCGGCGACGCGCAGCAGGTAGCCGGCGGCCGAGTGGACGAGCCGGTCCGGGCCGTCGCCGCGGCCGAGCAGGGTGCGCAGGGTGCTGATGTAGACCTGGAGGTTCTTGCGGGCGGTGCGCGGCGGCTCGTCGGGCCAGACCGCCTCGGTGAGCACGTCGACCGGGACGGCCGTGTTGGCGCGGCTCAGCAGGACGGCCAGCACGAGCCGTTGCTTGGGGGCGCCGAGCGCGAGCGGGCGGCCGGCGGCCTCGGCGGAGAGCGGGCCGAGCACGGAGAAGCGCAGCCGGGCGGGGTCGGCGGACGGGGCCAGGGGCATCGGCGGACCTCCGGGAGGGTGGGGGCGGGGTGCTTCGCAGGGGGACGGTCCGTACGGGCGCAGGCTAGTGGAGGGCCGCCGCTCCCCGGAGGGTCGGTCGTCCCGCACGGGCCGGTTGCCAAGCGCGTGGCGCGGTTCCGGTAGGGCGGGTGGGCGGGCTGTCGGGGCAGGTCAGTCGGCGGGGCGCCGGTGCGAGGGCCGAGCCCGGCGGGGGGTGAGGGCCGGGCGAGGGGCGGCTGTGCTCAGGCGGTTCTTGAGCGGGCGTCGGTGCGGGGGCGAGCGCGTCCCGAGGCCGGGGGGCCTGCCGGGCGTCCCGGGCAGGCCGTGCGGGAGGCCGAGGGGAGGACCGTGCGGGAGGTTCCGGGCAGCGGCGGTGAGGCCGAGGGGTGAAATGGGGCCGTTCGGCCCTGGGGCCGCCGCGGCGGGTGGGCGATGATGCCCTGGGCCCCGCCGTCCGTGGGCGGGGGTGAACAGAGGTGGAGTCGCGCGATGCCGGTCCGGGTGTTCCTGTTGGACGACCACGAGGTGGTGCGCCGCGGAGTGCACGACCTGCTGGACGGCGAGCCGGACCTGGAGGTCGTCGGGGAGGCCGCGACCGCCGAACAGGCCCTCGTCCGGGTGCCCGCGCTGCGCCCCGACGTGGCCGTGCTCGACGTCCGGCTCGGCGACGGCGACGGGGTGTCGGTCTGCCGCGAACTGCGCTCCCGCATGCCGGGCCTGGCCTGCCTGATGCTCACCTCCTTTGACGACGAGGAGGCGCTGCTGGACGCCGTGATGGCGGGCGCCGCCGGCTACGTGCTCAAGCAGATCAGCGGCACCGACCTGGTGGCCGCCGTCAGGACCGTCGCGGCCGGCCGCTCGATGCTCGACCCGGGAGCGGCCACCCGTCTGCTCAACCGCATCCGCAGCGACGCCGAACCCGCTCAACCATCCATACCGGGACCTGATCTGACGACGCGTGAGAAGGAGGTCCTGGCGCTGATCGGCGAAGGACTGACGAACCGTCAGATCGGCGAACGGCTCTACCTCGCTGAGAAGACCGTCAAGAATCACGTCTCCCGCCTGCTCGCCAAGCTCGGCGTGGAGCGGCGCGTCCAGGCGGCACTGATCGCCACCGAGCTGCGCCGCCCGGCCGCCCCGGACCGGCCCCCGCACCACCGCGGCCGGGGCTGACGGCCGACCCGGCGGAGACGGTCGGCACTTCCCCTGTGGGCTGTCGGAGACATGCCCTAGCATGCGGCTCATGGGCGACGACGGGGGCACGAACCGGGTCCACAACGAGTTCAGCGGTGGCACGGCCGACAACGTGGTGATGGCCGGGCGCATCGACCACCTCACGATCACGCCACCGGGCACCGCTGACACGCCGGTGGACCGGGCCGCGCTCGAACTGGCCCGGATGGTCGGGGCCCAGTGGCGGGCCGAGGCCGGGGTCCGGGGCGTCCTGGACGAATCGGCGCTCCGGGTCCGGTGGACGCTCGACCGGGGCGAGGGCGAGCCCGACATCCTCGCATCGGCCGAACTGGCCACGGCCTACCTGGCGTTGCGGAGGCGCCGGCTGGTCGTCCTCGGCGGGCCGGGGAGCGGGAAGACGACGAGCGCGGTGCTGCTCGTCCTGGCCCTGCTCGCCGGGCACCCCCGGCTCGCGCAAGGCGACCGGGTGCCCGTGCTGCTGTCCCTGGCCTCCTGGGATCCGGACGCGGAACACCTGCACGCGTGGGCCGCCCGCCGGATCGCCGAGGAGTACCCGCGGCTGCTGCGAGCGGAGTTCGGCGGCCCGGAGGGCCCGGGCCGGCTGGTCGAGGCGGAGCGGGTGCTGTACGTGCTCGACGGGCTGGACGAAATTCCGTCCCACCGACGGACGTTGGCGTTGCAACGGCTCAACGAGTCGATGCCGGGGGACACCCCGGTCGTCGTGACCTGCCGGACGGACGAGTACCAGGCCGCCGTCCGGGAGTCCGACGTCCTGCGGTCGGCGGCCGTGGTCCGGGCCGATCCGGTGACGGTCGAGGACCTGGTCGCCTTCCTCCGCGCCGCCGCGCCGGCCCACCGGGCCGAGCAGTGGCGGCCGGTGATCGACGCGCTGCGCGCCGAGCCGGACGGACCACTGGCCGCCGCCCTCGCCTCGCCCCTGATGGTGGGGCTGCTGCGCGAGGTGCACCTCACCGGGCCGGCTGATCCCGCCGTGCTCCGGGACCGGCTGCTGCTACCCGATGCCGCCGCCGTCGAGAACCACCTCCTCGACTCGCTGGTCGCCACGGCCTTCCCCGACGCACCGGCGCCGCCCGGCCGGCCGGGGCCGCACCGCCGCTGGCCGGCCCGGGCCGCGAAGCGGTGGCTCGGCAGCGTCGCGGCGGGACTCGGCGGGCCGGGCGGCGAGGACATCGCGTGGTGGCAGGTGGGGGCACCGGCGTGGCAGCGCGGTCTCGCGGCCGGAGTGGTCGGCGCGGTCCTGAGCCTTGCCTCGTCCTGGCCGCTGACGGCGGCCGAGCCGGAGGCGACCCTCGTCTTCGCCGGTGTGGCAGCCGGCTTCTACGCGGACGCCGCGACCAAGAAGCGCAGGTACGTCTCGCGCCGGATGCCCCGCGGCCGTACCCGGCCCTGGCGGCGCCCTTCACCCGGGATGCTCCTCCTGCTGGCGATCCTGGTGGCGCTGTTCGGCCTGATCAACGCCGCCTTCGTGTCCATCGGTGCCCGGAACGGGCACCTGTGGGCCGTGCTGATCATGCTGCCCGCGCCGCTGGTGGGTCTCTGGGCGGCAGCCCTGCTGGACCGGACGGCGACGTCCGACGACGCCGTGACTCCCGCGCGGTCGGCGGCGAAGGCGCTTCGACGGGCGACGGGCGCCGCCCTGGTGATCGGTTCACTCGTGACCTTCGCGGTCGTCACCGCGGTGCTGCTCGTTGCGAACCACGTGACCGTCAAGCTGGTGGTGCTCCTACCGGTTTTCGGCCTGCACGTCTCGCTTGTTTCCCTGCTCCGGTCACAACCGGGCCGGTACCTGCTCGCCCGCGTGGTGCTGGCCGTGCGCGGGCGGCTGCCGTGGCGGCTGACGGCGTTCCTGGAGGACGCGCACCGGCGGGGTGTGCTCCGGCAGGCGGGGTCGGTGTACCAGTTCCGCCACGCCCGCCTGCGGGAGCGGCTGGTCCACCGCCGGGCCGCCGGGCGGTAGGGCGTGCGGCCCCGGTCCACCGTGGGGTGGGCCGGGGCCGCAGTTTCGTCCTTAGGCGGGGACGATGGCGAAGGCGCCGTTGCTGAGCCCGGTCTCGGTGTACTGGCCGCTGTCGATGGCCTGCGGCCCGTACGCGTCGAAGACCTGGCCGTTCACCGTGATGCCGGAGAAGTCCAGGCGGTCGAACGACGGGTAGCTCTGGCTCGGGGACTCGATCACGGCCTCGGCGCTGACGTTCTGGCCGTTGAGCCGCTGGGTGGTGTGCTCCGACCAGCCCTTGGTGGTGTCGGTGATCGTCAGCGTGTAGTTCGAGCCGCCGCTGTTGACCACCGAGGCGGTGAAGCTGTCGCCGGCGTCCACCGGGTCGTTGAAGTACTGCGGCGGGGCCGGGTACATCTCGTACCAGGCGGAGTAGGCCGGGGCGCCGCTGGAGCAGTCGACCTGGACGCCGGTCTGCTCGACGGTCTGCGAGCCGTAGCCGTCGATGCCGACCCAGGGGGCGAACAGGTCGTTGGAGGTGTTGCACTGCACGGCGGGCATCGTCCACGAGCCGGAGACGCTCCGGAAGCCGTTGCCCTGGGCGACGTAGCCGCCCCAGACGCCGCCGTCGTAGCGCAGGCCGCCGTGCCCGTAGCTGTGCACGGAGGCGTGGGCGGCGTGGGTGGGGGCGGCCGAGGCGGCGGGTGCGGCGACGGCCGCGGCCGGGAGGGCCAGGGCGGCCGCGAGCAGCAGCCGGCCGGTGCGGGAAAGGGCCATGGGGGGCTCCTTCGCTGGGGGTTGTGGGGTGCGCCCAGCTTGGGGGCGGCCGCGGCGGCCGGGAAGGGCGGAGGTGGGGCCGGAACCCGACATGGCGGGAACCTGTCACCAAGTCAATCCCTTGATTTCCGGCTCCGAGTGGCGCACAGTCGGGACTCGTCCGCCGGTGGAGGCGGCCGCGGGGAGGAACGTCGTGCCGAGTACAGCCAGGTTCGCGGGCCTCGGCCTCGGCCTCGGCACGGTCGAGGAGGAGATCTACCTCCGGCTGCTCGGCGTCCCGGCCGCCGACGCGGAGTGGCTCGCCACCCGGCTCCACCTGCGGGTCGTCAGTGTCGTCGCCGCGCTGACCGCGCTGTCCGACCAGGGCCTGGTCGAGGGCTCCGGCGACGGGAGCTGGGCCGCCGTCCCGCCCGACGTCGCCCTGGAGGAGCTCCTGCTGCGGCGCGAGGTCGAGCTGCGGCGCGCCAGGGGCCGGATCGGCGAGCTCATGCGCACCTACCGGCAGGGCAGACCCGGCACCGAGGCGGGCGAGCTCGTCGAGGTGATCAGCGGCCGCGAGTCGATCGCCGAACTGTGGCGCACCCTGCAGCTCGGCGCCCGCGAGCGGCTGCGGATCCTGGACCGCCCCCCGTACGTCCGCCGGGCCGATCCGCAGACCGAACTCTCCCTGCTCGCCCGCGGCGTGAGCGCCCGGGTCGTCTACCACAGCGGCGTGCTGCGCGACCCGGAGCAGCTCGCCGGGATCCGCACCTTCACGGCGGCCGGGGAACAGGCCCGGGTGCACCCCGAACTCCCCCTGAAGCTCGCCCTGCTGGACGACCGCTACGCCCTGCTCCCGGTCACCGCGGGCACCGAGCTGCAGAGCGTCCTGCTGATCCGCCCCTCGACCCTCCTGGACGCGCTGGCCGGGCTGTTCGAGCTCTACTGGTCGCACGCGATGCGGCTGCCGGCCGTCCCCGAGGAGACCCCCGAGGACCGGCACCGGCAGCTGCTCACCCTGCTCGCGGCCGGACTGACCGACGAGTCCATCGGCCGCCAGCTGGGCGTCTCCACCCGGACGGTGCAGCGCCTCGTCCGGGAGCTGATGGACCGCTTCGGCGCCAGGACCAGGTTCCAGGCCGGCATCCAGGCCGCCCGGGCGGACCTGCTCTGACGCGGGTCGCTAGTGCGGATCGCCCTCGATCCGGCCCGCCAGCGCGCGGGCCGTGGGCCCCAGTTCGCGCCACCGGAGGACCAGCAGCGGGACGGCCAGGGCCAGGTAGACCCAGCTGAGCGCCAGGCGGGCGCTCTCGCCGGGGAGCACGAACTGGACGGCGAAGAGGACGAACAGCAGGCCCGCCTTCCACGGCAGGAAGCGCAGGTCGAGCAGCAGGACGACCGCGAGGAGCGTCTGGGCCGCCGTCAGCAGCACCTCGTCCACCTGGCGCTCGACCAGCGGGAGCGAAGCGCCGCCGCCCCCGGCCAGGTACGCGAGCGGGAGGCAGCCGATCAGCAGCGTCCACTGGTTGACCTTGCTGGACAGCAGCGCCCCGAGGCCGTCGTCGCCGCGCAGCCGCCACGCGAACACGACGGCGACGATCAGCTCCGGTGCCTCGGAGGCGAGCGGCGCGAGCCACTGCACGAGGAGGAAACGGTCGATGCCGAGCGAGGCGCCCGCGTCGACCAGCGAGGTCGCGAACGGCTCGGCGCACGCGAAGACGACCCCGGCGGCGACGGCGAAGACCAGGACGGTCGTGCACCGGCGCCGCGCGCGGGGCAGGGCGGCCAGCCGGGCCGGGACGCCGACCAGTTCCTCCTCGTCGGTCTCGCTGCACCGGCCGATCCGGAAGAGGTAGTACGCGTACCAGGCGATCAGCACGGCGGCCAGCACCCACGAGATCTGCCGCGCCGCGGGCATCACGAAGGCCACCAGCGCGGCGACGCCCAGGAACGCGGTGTCGATGCGGCGGTGCTCGCGCAGCCCGATCCCGGGCGCCACCCCGCGGCGGCGCGCCGCGACGTACGCGGCCAGCGCGACCAGCGGCCAGCCGACGCCGACGAGCAGCCGGTTGGCGCCGGTCATGTTGGCGGCGGCGTAGGCGGCGTACTCGGGCCGGGTGCCCGCCGCGTACGCGAACCAGAGGTCGACGGCGTACTCGGGCAGGACGGCGATGAACGCGAGGAGGGCGAGCGCGAGCGGGCCGGAGATGTCGGCGCGGGCGGTCTCGGCGGCCCACATGAGCAGCAGCGCCGCGGACAGCACCCCGAGCCCGAACAGCGCCATCCCGGCCACCGGCGACGGGTGCACCCCGGCGATCCGCAGCACCACGGCCGGCAGCGCGCCGGCCACGGCCGCGGCCAGCCGCAGCGCCGTCACACCGCCGCTCGGGGGCGGCGCCGACGGCGGCTCTGCGGTGCCCCGCGGGGCGGTCACGGGCAACTCCTGGGCCATGGGCCGTCCTCACGTGCTCGGGAACGCGAGCAGGCTAGGGCAGCGGGGCCCCGGACGGTGCAGGGGCGCGGCCGGGGGTCCCCCGGACGGAGGCTATCCGCGGCGGGTGCGGCGGTCCCGCGCGTCGAACTCGGCCAGGGCGAGGGCGCCGGGCCGCAGGGCGCGCTCCAGGTGGTCCCGGAGGTCGTCGTCCAGGCCGCCGAGGGCCTCGGCGAGCTCCTCGGCGACGTCCTTGAGGATCTCCTGCGCGACGGCGTCGGCCGGCGTCCGCGGTCCGAGTTTGCTCACCGCCCCGGCCGCGCGGGCGGGGGTGAGGAGGGCCGAGGCCTGGACGAGCAGCCACGCCGGCATGCCGGCGGCGCCTTCCGGAGGAGCGACGTAGGGGCGCGAGCCGTCGTAGCGCTCGTCCTCGGCGAAGGCCTTGTGCTTGACCTTCAGGATCGGACGGGCGGAGGCGCGTTGCCATTCCCCGGCCGGCTTGAGGACGTAGCCCTCGGCGAGGTTGTCGGGGAGCGCGGGCAGGCCGAGGAGCGCCGGGAGGCGGGTGGGGTAGGCCGGCGGGAGGTCCTGGAGCGTGGTCAGCGGGCCGTACCCGAGGGCGGGGACGCACGTGAGCCCGGCGGCCCGCGCGGCCTCCCGGACGGCGCGGTCGGCCAGCCACCACGAGCCCTCGGGCGTCTCGACGGCGGCGTCGAACGGCAGCCAGTACAGGCCGGGGGCGTACCAGACGCCCGTCTGCACCGGCTCGACGCCGACGACGGCGGGGACGTCCGGGTGCGGGTAACTCCCGCCCGCGAGCTCGCCGTAGACCGTCACCACCGCGTCCGCGCCCCGGTCGGCGCGCACGGCGGAGGCGAACCGGGCCACCGCGACCGAGAGTTGCGGCCAGATCCGGCTGACCCCGAAGAAGCCGTCCAGGTCGTCGTCCCCGAGCGCCTCGCGCCGCTTCGCCGGCCGCACGCCGTCCCGGTCGCACACCACCGCGAAGTGCGCGCCGTGCACCTTCTCCAGGGCCACCCACTCCCGCACCCCGGGCACGGCGAGCGGCCGCTTCGCCGGGATCTTCGGGTAGGGCGTCAGCTCGGGGCTCGTGGAATCGGACATACCGGAGATCATCCCGGGGCGCCCGCGCACGGGCAACGGGGATTCGCCGGACAGGCCGTAGGGTGCGGCCATGGACGAGACGGCGATGAAGGAGCAGTACGCCCGGGACGAGACGTGTCGGGCGCTGGGGATCGCGCTGGACGAGGTGGCGCTCGGACGGGCCGTGATGCGGATGACGGTCGGCGCGGCGATGGTCAACCAGCACGGGACGGCGCACGGCGGGTACCTGTTCCTGCTCGCCGACGCGGCGTTCTCGTACGCGTGCAACAGCCACGGGCCGGTCACCGTCGCGCAGGCGGCGCAGGTGGTGTTCCTCGCGCCGGCGGCCGTCGGGGACGAACTGGTGGCGGAGGCGGTGGAGCGGACGCGGGCCGGGCGCAACGGCGTCTACGACGTCACGGTGCGGCGCCCGGCGGACGGCACGACCGTCGCCGAGTTCCGCGGCCAGAGCATCGTGATCGGCGGGCGGCCGCCCGTGAAGTAGACGACCGCCCGCAGTGGTTCAGTCCTCCGGGCGTTCGTCGAGGACCTGCTGGAGCTTGCCCGTGCGCGGGTTGGTGACGAGGTCGGCGCGCGGGACCCACTCCACGGCGAGGTGGTGGATCGTGCCGAGCGCGACCTCCTCGGGGTACAGCGGGCGGGCGGTGTAGACGGCCTCGACGAGGCGCTCGGACAGGCCCGGCGGGGGCTGTTCGGTGCAGCCGAGCCGCAGGATGAGGCCGTCGCGGCCGTCCCAGCGGCGCTGGACGAGCTGCATCCCGGCGATGTGCCCGTCCGGGTCGGCGGCGAGGAGGACGGCGCGGATCTCCTCGGTGGGCATCGCGACCGGTCCGACCCGGGCGCCCTCGGCGGAGCGGCCGAGGAGGCGGAAGCGGCGGCACTCGCCGTCGGTCCACTCGGCGCGGTCGCCGGTGGGGTAGCGCAGGATCGGCATGAGGGTGCGGAAGAGGTTGGTGACGACGACCCGGCCGGGCACGCCCGGGGCGGTGACGACGTCGCCGGTGGCGTCGTCGATCAGCTCGACGACCGTCCGGTCCGGGAAGGCCTCGTGCACCCGGACGTCGTCGCCGGGCACCGGGGAGCCGACCAGTCCGGCGTCGTTGGAGGCGTAGCCGACGGAGGCGACGGCGGCCTTGGGGAAGGCGCGGGACAGGATCGGGCGCAGGTCGGCGAAGAGCAGGTCGCCGCCGAACAGCAGGAGTTCGACGGAGTCGGCGCTCTCGCCGCGCCGCACCAGGGCCTCGGCGACGGCGCTGAGCTTCATCGGCTCGCCCGCCAGGACGTGCACGCCGAAGCCGCCGATCAGGTCGGCGACGGCCTCGTCCGGGGCCGCGCCGCCGACGGCGAGGCGGACGTTCTCCACCGGCGCGTGGTGCAGGGCGTTCTCGATGTAGAGGAAGCCGCCGTAGAGTTCGCCGGCCATGAAGAGGTTGGCGACCCGGTGGCCCGGCCTGAGCCCGGCGCGGACCAGGCCGGCGCCGAAGGCCGTCACGGAGTCGGCGTGTTCGCCGCGGGTCCAGGGGGAGAACTTGGGGACGCCGGTGGTGCCGCCGGTCTTGTAGACGCCGGCGTCGGTGAGCGGGCCGGTCAGGACGCGGTTGTCGGGCCAGGTGTTGGCGGCCCAGAAGGCGGCCTGGTCGATCACCGGCAGCTGGGTGAGGTGGTCGATCCGGGCGGGCAGGCCGCGGTACAGCTCGGCGTAGAACGGCGAGTGTGCGCGGGCGAACGCGACCAGCTCGGACACGGATTTCGCGGGCATGTCGACTCCACGTCTCAAGAAGGGCTTTCGGACTGCCCGAGCCAGGTGCGGGCGAGCCGCCGGACGGCCGAGCCGTCGCGGTCGGCGAGTTTGGCGGCGAGGTACTCGGAGGCCCAGGGGCCGGTCGGCACCCGGAACGGCGGGTCCTCCTCGGAGAGCGTGCGCACCACGACGGCCGCGACCTCCCGGGCGGGCTGGCCGACGGCCTCCCACCCCTGCGAGCCGAGCCACTCAAGGTACCCCGCGAAGGTGGGCGCGTACGGGCCGGAGGCGTCGCGCAGGGTCTCCCGGTTCACGTCCGGGAAGATGCCGAAGGAGGAGTCCGGCACGAAGCCCGGGACGACGATCGAGACCCGCACGCCGTGCGCGGCGGCCACCGGGGCGAGCGCCTCCATGAACCCCTCGACGGCGAACTTGGCCGCGCAGTACGCCTCGTTGAAGGGCTGGCCGATGACGCCGTGCACGCTGCCGATGGTGACCAGCCGGCCGCCGGAGGCCCGCAGCAGGGGCATCGCGGCGCGGCTGACGGCGGCGACGCCGAAGAAGTTGACCTCCAGGTTGGCGCGCAGCGCGGCGTCGGTGGACATCTCCAGCGTCGGGTCGGAGTTGGCGACGCCGGCGTTGTTGACGACGGCGTCCAGCCGCCCGTACGTCCGCGCGACGTCGTCCACGCAGTCGTCGACGGACGCGGCCTCGGTGACGTCGAGGTGCCGGATGTCCAGGGTGACGCCGGCCCGGCGGGCCGCCTCCCGCAGCGGGCCGGAGCGGGCGGGGTCGCGCAGCGAGGCGACGGTGGTGAACCCGGCGCGGGCCGCCGCGACGGCGGTGGCCAGGCCGATGCCCGAGGACGTCCCGGTGACCAGGAGCACCCGCTCCCGGGCGCTCACGGCGTGCTCTCCGCGAGCTCGGCGGCCGGCTCGGGGACCGCCGCGTCGAGCAGGGGCTGGATGCCGAGGGCCGGGAGGAAGGAGCAGGCGGCCAGCAGGGTGCCGCCCGCCATGACGGTCCGGGCGGCGTCGAGGATGCCGAGCGGCCCGGTCAGGAGCGTCACGGCGAGGCCGCCGACGAGCGCGGCGAGCGGGATCACGCCCCACGTGACGGTCCGGAAGGCGGCGTGCATGACGCCTTGGTTGCGGGCGGACATCCGGGACTGCCGGGTGGGCGCGCTGCACACGTTGATGCAGGACATGAAGAAGCCGTAGCAGCCCATGCTCACGGCGATCACCGGCCCGGCCGGCAGTGCGGGCGCGGCGAGCACGCCGAGGCCGACCAGGCAGTGCAGGAGCAGCGACCAGGCCATCGTGCGTCCGAGGCCGAAGCGGGTGCCGAGCCGCGGGGCGACGAGGGCGCCGGCCAGCGCGCCGAGGGCGGCGACGGACATGGCCGCGCCGAACTCCCCGACGGAGACGTCGAGTCCGCGGTAGGCGAGCACCGGCAGGACGGTGACGAAGACGGGCCCGCCCGAGTTGAGCGTGACGGCCGCCAGCACGACGCGCCGCAGCACCGGGTCGGCCCAGTTGAGCCGGAAGCCGCGGGTGAGCCGCTCCCGGACCGAGCCTTCCTCGACGGTCCGCTCGCCCCACGGCCGCATGGACCGGAAGCAGACGGCCGAGACGAGGTAGCTGGCCGCGTCGACGAGCAGCGCCGCGACGCCGAGCGCGCTGTAGAGGGCGGCGGCGATGGAGGGCCCGGCGACCTCGGCGACGGAGCCGCTGCCCTCAAGGCGCGAGTACGCGCGGACCATGCCGTCCTCGGGCACGACGGCCGGGACGGCGACGAGGTAGCCGACGTTGAAGAAGATCGTCGCGCCGCTGATCACCGCGACGCAGCCGAACAGCAGCGGCGTGGAGAGCACGTCCAGCCAGTACGCGAGCGGGATCGCGGCGACGGCGGCGAGCCGGACGAGGTCGCAGCCGAGCATCGTCCACCGCTTGTCCCAGCGGTCGACCAGGACGCCGGCGACCGGCCCGAGCAATGGGATGCCGAGGTACTGGGCCATCGCGACGACGCCGACCTGGAGGGCGGAGGCGTGCAGCACGAAGATCATCAGGGTCGGCACGACGAAGACGGTCACCTTGTCGCCGACCAGGCTGACGGTCTGGCCGCCCCAGAACAGGTTGAACCCGCGGCCCAGCCGTGTGTTCACGCCTCCTCCCGCACGACCAGGGCGGCGGTCTTGCCGGTGCGCTCGTTGCCGATCAGCTCGGTGACCGCGCGGACGCGGACGTTTCCGGGGTCGTGCTGGAAGGCGGTGCTGAGCGTGAAGGTGGCGGCCAGCAGTTCCGTGCGCAGCCCGTCGGTGTCCGGCGAGGCATCGGGGTCGGTCAGTAGGAGGATCTCCAACTCCGCCACCCGGCCACCCTGTTGGGTGAGCACCACCTGGGCGCGGGCGACACCCGGGGTGCGCTCCGCGTGGGCGATCACCTCGTCCACGTCCAGTCCGAGGCCGCGGACCTGGACGACGCTGTCGCGGCGGCCGAGCACCCGCATCGCCGGGCCCGGCCGGCCACACGGGCAGGTCGTCAACTCGCCCGCGTCGCCGGTGCGGTAGCGCAGGACGGGGTTGAGCATGTGCGGGTTGAGGGTGGTGAAGTCGAGCAGGCCGTCCCGGTCGGTGTGCACCAGCTGGTCCGGCAAGGGGTGGAAGGTGTCGGGCGGGCAGTCGGGGGTGTTGGTGGCGACCACCCAGGTCTCGGTGCTGCCGAACATCCCCCAGCGGCGGGCCTGCGGGGCCACCATCGCGAGGTCCTCGGCGAGTTGGGGCTGCCACGCCTCGCCGAGCCACAGCACCTTGCGCAGCGCGGGGAGCCGGATCCCGGTGGCGCGGGCGTGCGCGAACCAGAGCCGCAGGACGCTGGGCGTCCCGCCGACGGCCGTCACGCCGCGCGCGGCCATGAACTCCAGCCAGCCGCCGTACTCGTCTCTCGCGACCGAGCCGAGGGCGATGATCCGGCAGCCGGAGAGGTCGGCGAGCGCGGCGGCGAGGAAGTGCGCGCCCCACATCCGGCCGGCGCCCCACGCGTTGACGAAGACGTCCGAGCGGTCCAGCGGCTGCCAGTGGGCGTGCACGCCGGCCATGTAGAAGCCGGTCGGCGCGTAGCCGACCTTGGGGGCGCCGGTGCTGCCGCCGCTCTGGAACAGCCAGGTGGCGGCGTGCTCGGCGGCCGGCTCCAGATGGGTGAGGGCGGTGTTGAGGTCGTCCTTGGCCAGCGGCGGGAGCGCGGCGAGGCCGTCGAGGGTGCGGACGTCCGGGTGGCCGTCGTAGCGGCCGGCGAGTCCGGGCACGGTCCGCAGGCGGTCGAGCGTGCGCCGGGCGACGGACAGGCGCGGGGCGGCTTCCTCCGGCAGGAGGGAGAAGGAGGTCATCGGAGGTCCGTCCGGTGGTCGAGGGTCAGCGGCCGGGCGCCGTCGGCGAGCCACTTGGCGTGGCCGTCGCGGTAGGCGGTGAACCGGGCGCGGGTGACGTCCCGCTGGAGGGTGCGGTGCGGGTCGGTGTGGTCGGGGGCGATGACGCCGTCGGGTTCGAGTTCGGAGAACCAGTACGTCGTGCCGTCGTGCAGGAAGTCGACGCAGAAGAACGGGATCGGCAGCTTCTCGGCGAAGTAGCGGGTGGCTTCGGCGAGTTCGGGCGGTACGGGCGGGAACTCCATGCTGCCGCCGCGGCTCGCGTTGGCCACCGGGGAGCCGGCCTCGGGGGTGCGCTTCAGCACCGCGTACGGCTCGCCGTCGACGACGTAGACGCGGTAGTCGACGGTGCCGTCCCCGAGGTACGGCTGCACGACGAGCGTCGTGTCGCCGCCCTGGGCGAGGCTGGCCAGGCCCCGGACGTCCTCCGGGCCGCGGGCCAGGTTGATCCCGCCCCCGCCGCACCAGCCGGACGGCTTGACGATCGCCGGGTACGTCATGCCGCCGAGCGCCACCTCGTACTCGTGCTTGCCGATGTCCCGCCCGGTGCCGATCCGGACGGTCGGGATCGTCGGGACCGGGGAGCCGGCCAGGTAGAGCAGGGTGGCGAGCTTGTCGTTGCCGATCAGCGACACCTGCGGCGGGAAGGGCAGGTAGAAGCCGGCCTGTTCGAGCACCGCGTAGAGCGCGTACTGGTTGAAGACGTCCATCGACTGGTACGGCAGGGAGTAGAGCGCGGTGATGAACAGCGTGTCCTCGGGGGTCACGGGTTCCTCGTCGACGTAGACGCGCGGGCGGCCGGGGCCGGTGGCGTCGACGCTGACGGACTCCGGGGCGTTCCTCGTCCAGCGCAGGCCGAGGTCGGCGGCGCACTCGGCGTAGAGGTCCCAGAAGAAGGGGTGCCACAGCGCGGCCATCCGGGAGGACTCCCGGTCGGGGAAGATCCAGCACAGCCGGCGCAACGGGCCGTCGGGCGTGGGGGATTGGCTCATCGTGCTCCTCGCGGTTCGAGAAGTTCGGGCCGTGCGGACCCGGTGGCCGGGCCGGACCACCAGCGCCGGCCGGTCTCGGGCAGGGTGTCCACCGGGTCGTAGAAGGGGAAGCGACGGTCGAGCGGGGCGTCCGTGCCCCCGTCGCCGGACTCCACGCTCGTGCGGTAGTTCTTCGTCCAGTACGAGATCCCGCGCTCGCGGTCGTAGGCCACCGCCTGGTGCACCCAGCGCTTGCCGACGTGCGGCACGTCGCACACGATGCGCGGGGTGGCGTAGCCGGGCAGGTAGCCCATGATCGCCTCCTGGAGGCGCTGGGCCTGGTGCAGCGGGGTCCGCCAGTGTTCGGCGTTGGGGATCATGTCGCAGAGGTAGAAGTAGTACGGCAGGATGTTCGCCTCGCCCTGGAGGGCGAAGCAGAGGTCCAGCAGGGCCTCCGGGGTGGCGTTGACGCCGCGCATGAGGACGCCCTGGTTGCGCACGTCCCGCACGCCCGCGTCGAGCAGCGCCCGGGCGGCCTCGGCGACCAGCGGGGTCACCGACTGAACGTGGTTGGCGTGGGTGTGCACGGCCAGGCTGACGGCGCGGCGGGCCGCGACCGCCGCCACCCGGGCGAGTCCGTCCAGCACCTGCGGCTGGAGCCAGTGCTGGGGCAGGCCGACCACGGCCTTGCTGGCGAGCCGGACGTCCCGCACCGAGCCGAGGTCCAGCAGCCGCAGCAGGAAGGACTCCAGGCGCGGCCAGGGCACGTTGGCGAGGTCGCCGCCGGAGACGACGACGTCGCGTACGGACGGGGTGCGTTTGAGGTAGTCGAGCATCTGCTCCTGGCGGTCCGCGGGGCGCAGTGCCAGGCGGGCCTTGGTGACCTGCGGGGTCGAGGTGCCGACGAGGTCCATCCGGGTGCACTGGCCGCAGTACTGCGGGCAGGTGGAGGTCAGTTCGGCGAGGACCTTGGTGGGGTAGCGGTGGGTGAGGCCCTCGACCGCCCACATGTCGGTCTCGTGCAGGGAGTCGCGCTCGGCCAGCGGGTGGCTGGGCCAGCGCGGGTGCCGGTCGCCGCGCACGGGCAGCATGTAGCGGCGGACGGGGTCGGCCAGGAACGCGTCGGTGAACGGGCCGGGCCGGGCCGGTGCGTGCGGGGCCATGGTGTTGAGCACGTGCGGCGGCAGGAGCATCGCCATGGTGGCGAACCCGGCCTGGTCGGCGGCGAGTTCGTCGTAGAAGCGGTCGTCGAGGAGGGGGCCGGCGAGGGCCCGCAGCTGCCGGGCGTTCTTGACCGAGTGGGCGCGCTGCCACTGGGGGTCGCGCCACTGGGCGGCGGTCACGTCGCGCCAGCCGGGCAGGCGGCGCCAGTCCGGCTCGGCGAGCGCGGTGCGGGTGTACTGGTACGGCTGGCGGATCACGTGGTGGTCCATGGCCGGGCTACGGGCGGGCGAGGAGGGCGGCGTGCCGGGTGCGCAGCTCGCGCTTGAGCACCTTTCCGGTGGGCCCGAGCGGGAAGTCCCCGGGCGTCCGGGCGATCCGGACGGCGGCGAGCGGGGCGAGACCGGCGGCGGCCAGGGCCCGGTTGGCGGCCGCCTGGACCTCGTCGGCGCTGCTCGCCTCGGCGTCCGCCTGCAACCGGACGACGGCAACCGGTAGTTGGCCGCGTTCGGCGGGGACGCCGATCACCGAGCAGTCCCGCACGAGGTCGGCGCAGTCGGCGAGCAGCACCTCCTCGACCGGGAGGCTGTGGACGGGGCCGTCCGCGGTGTCGATGACGTCCACCGTCCGGTCGAGGTGGTAGAAGCGGCCGTCGGCGTCGCGGCGGGCGACGTCGCCGGTGAGCCAGTAGCCGTTCAGCTCGAAGGAGGCGGTCAGCCGGGGGTCGTTCCAGTAGCCGGGGGTCAGCGAGGGGGACACGACGCCCAGCAGCCCGACCTCGCCGTCCGGGAGTTCGGTGCCGTCGAGGCCGAGCACGGCGGCCTTCTCGACGACCTCCAGCGGCTTGCCGACGCAGCGGTCGTCGCGGGCGCTCTCGGGTGTGGTGATCTGGCCGAACAGCGCCATGCCCATCTCGGAGGATCCGAGGCCGTCGATGAACTGCGAACCGGGCAGGGCGGGTTGCTCGGCCCGCTCCTGCGGCAGCAGCCAGGGCCGGATCAGCCCGGCCGGCCGCTCGCCGAGCGTCACCAGGCGGCGGATGTGTCCGTGGTGGGCGCTGTCGCCGGTGTTGAACCAGGAGTGCACCTTCGCGGCCCCGCGCACGGGCAGTTCGCCGGTCGCGAGCTCGACGAAGGTGCGCGGGAAGGAGGCGACCATGGTGGGCCGGAACGCCTCCATGACCGGCTCGACGGCCGCGCGCCGCCAGTCGGACATGACGACGGTCGGCAGCCCGAGCAGGACGGCGGTGAGGAAGTAGCTCAGGCCGCCCGCGTGGGTGTGCGGCATGAGCGACATCAGCCGGTCGTACGGCTCGGCCGGGAAGCGCACCATGCGCGGCTGCTTGCCGTCCCAGAACCCGCGGTGGGAGAGCATCGTGGACTTCGGGGTGCCGGTGGTGCCGGAGGAGTGGATCAGCGCGACGACGTCGTCCGGGCCGTGCCGGTGCGGGTACGCCGAGGGCAGCCCGGCCCGGTCGGCGTCGAACGCGCGCACCTCGGCGGCGAGGGCGAGGAAGCGCGGGCGGCGCTGCGGGTCCTCGCGGTAGGCGGCGGCGAGCCGGGTGGTGTCGTCCGCGACGACGCCGACCACGCCGACGTGGTCGAGGTAGCGGACCAGCACGTCGTGCCGCAGTGCGTCGTTGACCAGTGCGGGGACGGCGCCGAGCGCGGTGAGCGCGAGGAAGTGCAGCAGCGGTTCCAGGCCCTCGCCGACGACGACCGCCACCGGCTCGCCGGGGCGCACGCCGTTGGCGTGGTACCAGGCGGCGTAGCGGTCGCGCAGGGCGGCGAGATCGAGCAGGCTGTGGCCGCGCAGCACGACCTCGCCGCGGTGGTCGGTGCGGTGGGTGAAGACGAACGGGACCGTGCGGTGCGGGTTGGCCGCGAGGGCGTGGTCCAGGAAGTTGCCCGCGCCGAGGGCGGGTTCGGTCATCAGCCGCTCTCTGGCGGCGAGCGGGGCGACGGAACTGTGGTCGTTCATGGCGGTCTCCCGACGTGGGGTGCCGGGCGCGCGGCTCTCGTGGAGCCGGTGCCGGGCGGAAGGGGTGTGGATCAGGGCCGGGCGAGGATCTCGGCGGCGGCGCGGTGGCCGGAGCGGATCGCGCCCTCCATGAGCCCGAAGTAGGCGGTGCTGGTCTCGGTGCCGGCGAAGTGCACCCGGCCGTGCGGAGCGGTGAGCGCAGGGCCGTGCGCGAGCCAGTCGCCGGGGCCGAGCAGGGCGGCGTAACAGCCTTGGCTGTACGGCTCGTTGACCCAGTCGGTGACGTGGCAGGCGAGGGGCTCGGGCAGCATGGGGAACAGCTGCGCGGCCTGTCGGACGGCCGCCTCGCGCTGTTCCCCGGCACTGAGGGCGCCGAAGCGGTGCGCTTCGGCGCCGGTGACGAAGCCGGTGAGGACGCCCGGTCCGCCCTCGGGCGGGGTGTCGTCCACGGTGGAGAGCAGCGGGCCGCGGGCGTTGACCGACCAGCCGGACAGGCCGTGGTCGCGCCAGAGCGGCGCGGGGTAGACCAGGCTCGCCTTGATCGCGCAGCCGCGCGCGGTGCGCTCGCCGGCCCGGTGCGGCGGCGGCCCGGGGCGGTGCTCGATCGCGTCGGCGAGCAGTGGCGGCAGTGCCAGCACGGCGACGTCCGCGCGGTAACTCCCCTGATCGGTCACGACGGTGACCCGGCCCGCGTCCTGGTGCACGGCCCGGACGGGTTCGCCGAGCCGCACCCGCACGCCGAGCCGCTCGGCCAGCCGCTCGCACACCTGGTGCGCGCCGCCGGCGACCCGGTCCTGCTGGGCGCCGCCCTCGAACGCGTTGAGGTAGCGCAGTCCGCCGCCGGAGCGCAGGTAGAACGCCATGTGCAGGACGGAGAGGTCGGCCGGGTCGGCGGCCATCATCTCGCCGAGGAAGAGCGGGAAGAAGAGCCGGGCGTCAGGGTGGGCGAGGTGCTGCTCGGCCCACTCGGCGGCGGTGAGGGTGTCCAGGTGTTCGGCGCCGGGAGTGAGCCAGGGCTCCTCCGGCCGTACGGCGGAGGTGAGTTCTTCGAGCTGCTCGAAGAGGTCGCCGAGCGCGACGGCGTTCAGCGGCGGGAACCGGCCGTCCCGGGTGGCGTGTTCGCCGCCGAGGGCGAAGCGGCTGGCGCCGAGCATCGTCGTCGGCGCGGTCTTGAGGCCCAACTCGTCGATGAGGGACAGGAGTTCGGTGTGCCGTTCGCCGAGGTAGGCGGCTCCGCCGTCGATCCACCGGCCGGGGGCGACCTCGATGCCGTGCGTGCGCCCGCCGACGCGGTCCCTGGCCTCCAGGACGGTGACGTCGATCCCTTGCGCCGCAAGGCGGTCGGCGGTGGTGAGGCCGGCGAGGCCGGCGCCGACGACGACGGCGGCCCGGGGGGTCACGCCGCCCCCGTGATTCTCCCGGCGAGGCCGGCCGGGGTGGGCTCGGCCAGGAACTCCTCGAAGGTCAGCTCGACGCCGTGGCCCCGCGCGACGGCGCTGAGCACCCGGGTGGCGATCAGCGAGTCGCCGCCGAGCTGGAAGAAGTCGGAGTCGGCCGTGACGTCCTCGCGCTGGAGGACGCGGCGGAAGATGGCCACGACGTCGTCGGGCGTGGCCGGGGTGGTGGTGTCAACGCTCAATGGGGGTCTCCTTCGACCTGGTCGTGGAGGTGGCAGGGGCCACGGGGTCAGACGGCGTAGCGGCGGTGGCAGCCGGCGCGGTCGACCTTGCCGCTCGCGGTGAGGACGAGCCGGGGCACGACGGTCACCCGGCTGGGCACGAGGTGGCCGGGCACGCGTTCCCGCAGGTGGGCCAGTAGTTCGGTGTCGAGGGTGGCGCTGTCGGCGTGGGGCCGCGGCACGACGTAGGCGACGAGGACCGAGCGCCCCGCGAGGGCCGCCGCGGTGACGGCCGCGGCCGACACGCCGGGGTGGGCGGCCAGGTGGGCCTCGACCTCGGCCGGGTCGACCCGGACGCCGCGGATCTTCACCTCGCCGTCCAGGCGTCCCTCGTGGGTGAGGACGCCGCCGTCCCCGGCGGCGACGCGGTCGCCGGTGCGGTACCAGCGCTCGCCGTCGACGGTGGTGAAGCGTGCCGCCGTGGCCTCTGGCAGGCCGCGGTAGCCGAGGGCGACGGCCTGCCCGCCGATCATCAACTCGCCGTCGTCGCCGATGCGTTCGCGCACATGGGGGAGTGCCCGCCCGATCGGCGCCCGCGCGGTGCCGTCCCACGTATGGCCGGGGGCGAGCGGGCCGTGCAGGTCCACGGCGTGCGTGATCATGGTGGTCTCGGTGCTGCCGTAGGTGTTGAGCAGCCGGATCCGCCCGGTGTCCAGACGGCTCCAGTCGGCCAGCCGGGTGGGGCTGGCCGCCTCGCCGCCGATCACCAGCAGCCGGACGCAGTCGGGCAGGGTGAGCCCGTCCTCGGCGAGGTGGAGCACGAGTTCGTGCCAGAAGGCGGTCGGCAGGTCGAGGACGGTGACGCCTTCGCGCTCGACCATCCGCAGGAAGCGGGGGAACGAGCCGCTGTGCGCGTCGGGGTCGACGACCAGCGCGGCGCCGGTGGCGAGGGTCGGCAGGATCTCCTCGAAGCAGGTGTCCCAGTTGAGGGAGGCGAACTGGAGCACGCGGTCGTCCGGCGTGAGGCCGAACAGCTCGCGCAGGGAGGGGACCGTCGCCGCGAGTGCGCGACGGGGAGTGACGACGGGTTTCGGCTGCCCGGTCGAACCCGACGTGAAGAGAATGTACGCCGGCCGTTCCCCGGCGTCCTCGGTGGCGCTCTCGGCGCGTTGTGCGGAGCCCGCCTTCGGCGGGTCCCCGGGGAATTCCGGGGCCTCGGGTAACTCGACCGAAGGAAGCCCGACTTGGGGTGACAGGGCGGTTCCGGTGACGACTGCCGAGCGGCACTCGGCCGCGGTCGTCATGGCCTCCTGGCGAGGCCCCGGAAATGCCGGATCGACCGGGCAATAGGCGCCGCCGGCGGCGAGGACGCCGAGCAGCGCGACAACGGTTTCCGGTGTGTGCACGGCCGGTACGGCGACCGTGCCCGGATCGGTGCCCAGGCGCGTGGCCAGGGCGTTCGCCGACTCGTGGAGCCGGCGGTAGGTCAGGGCGCGTCCACGGTGGACGATCGCCGGACGGTCGGGATATCGACGTGCCATTTCGGTGAACACGTCGAACAGGTCGGGGACGACCTGGAGGGTACCGCGAATATTTGACATGCCCGCCCCAAATGACGCTCAGAAGTGCTCATCCGTGCTCGGCGAACGGCGACTCTACCTTCGAACATGCGTGGGGACAATGTCCGTTGGGAATGTTCTTCCAGGAGGGTGTGGGCGAACTGTGAATCCAGGCCCGATACTTCGGCGGTTCGGGTGGGGAAGGGCCCGGCCGGGCGACCGGGGAGTGGTGGTGCGGTGACGGAGCGTCGCCGATCCGACGAAGCGTCAGGATTCGAGCGGGGCGGACCACATGAGCCGGGTGCCGCCGTCCTCGGCCGCGCCCGCCTCGAACGTGCCGCCCACCCGCTCGGCCCGCTCGGCGAGGTTGCGCAGCCCGCTGCGCCGGCCGCCCTCCGGCAGACCCGCGCCGTCGTCCACGACGGTCAGCGAGACCCGCCCGGCGATCGCGCGGAGCGTCACCTCGACCCGGCCCGCCCCGGCGTGCCGGGCGGCGTTGCTCAGCGCCTCGCCGAGCACCGCGACCACGTGCTCGGCCAGCTCCTGCGGCACGTCGGTGTCGAGGAGGCCCTCCATGCTCAGCCGCGGCGGGAAGCCGAGCGTCGCCTGCGCCTCGGTGACGGCGCGCGTGGTGCGCGCCCGCAGGCCGCGGTCGGGCTCGCTGTGGGCCCGCAGGCCGAAGATCGTCGAACGGATGATCTTGATGGTCTCGTCCAGGTCCGCGACCGCCCGCCCGACCCGGTCGGCCGCCGCCGGGCTGTCGATCAGCCGGCCCGCGCTCTGCAGCGTCATCCCGGTCGCGAACAGCCGCTGGATCGCCAGGTCGTGCAGGTCCCGGGCGATCCGGTCGCGGTCCTCCAGCAGCGTCAACTGCTCGGCGTCGCGTCGCCGTTCGGCCAGTTCGAGGGCGAGCGCGGCCTGGTCCGCGAAACCCAGCAGCGGGCCCGTCTCGGCCGCGCTGAAGGCCGGCTGCCCGGCCGCCCGCGCGAGCAGCAGCACGCCCCGCCCGTACCCCGAGCCGGTGCCCAGCGGCACCGCGACCGCCGGCCCGAGCCCGTCGAACCGCCCGGCCGGGCCCGCCGGATACCGTCCGTCGCAGGCCAGCCCGTCACTGGTCACCGGCGAACCGGACGCGTACGCCGCCCCCGACAATGTGCCGTCCACCGGCACCGTGACCCCCAGTCGCTCGGCCGGCCTGCCACCCAGCGCGACCTCGACCGCCAGCTCCTGTGCCCGCTCGCCCGGCTCGGCCGGCGCCATCGACACGTCCGCCAGCTCGGCGCCGGCGATCTCCCGCGCCCGGCGGGCGATCAGCTCCACCACCGCCAGGCGCGGCGCGCCGGACAGCAGGCTCCGGGTGATCTCCGCGCTCGCCCGCAGCCAGCGCTGCTGGCGCTGCGCCTCCTCGTACAGCCGCGCGTTGTCGATCGCGACCCCGGCCGCGACGGCCAGCGTCGAGATCACCGCCTCGTCGTCCGCGTCGAAGTCCAGGCCGCCGCGCTTGTCGGTGAGGTACAGGTTCCCGAACACCTCGCCGCGCACCCGCACCGGCACCCCGAGGAAGGTGGTCATCGGCGGGTGGCCCGGCGGGAACCCGGCCGAGGCCGGGTGGTCCGACAGCATCGGGCAGCGCAGCGGGCGCGGGTCGCGGATCAGCTCGCCGAGGATGCCCCGGCCGGACGGCGGCGGGCCGATCTCGGCGATCTCCCCGTCCGTCATCCCGACCGTGCGGAACTCGGACAGCGAGTGCCCGTCCGCGCCGATCACGCCGAGCGCGGCGTAGCGGGCGTCCACCAGGTCGGCGGCGGCTTCGACGATCCGGTGCAGCGCCTGGGCGAGGTCCAGCTCCCGGCCGACCGCGAGCACCGCCTCCAGCAGGCTGTGCACGCGGTCCTGGGTGCCGCGGGCCGCGTCGATGCGCCACTGGAGCTCCTCCAGCAGCTCGTCCAGCCGCAGCCGGGGCATCCGCGCGCCGCCGCCGGCCGTGGGGGTGCCGTCCGCCGGAATCCCCTGCGCGCCGCCCACCCGTACTCCTCCAGTCGCCCGCCGCACCCCGGGTCAGAAGCGCCCTGACCGGGAGGATTGTCGGATTCAACGTAGTGCCCGGGTGTCGCCCCGCCGCACCCCGGGGTCGCCCGTAGGCTCCGTCGGGCGGGCCTTTCGTCCCGTCCCCGGGGGCCCTGCGGCCTCTGCCGCGCGGGCGGCGTGGCCGGAGAGGGTGGGGAGCAGCGGACGGAACGTCAGCACACCCACCGTCCGGCAACGGCCATCGAGGGAAGGACCTCCTGCCATGACGCCATTCGTACTCGCCGGGGTCGACGGCTCGACCGGCAGCGCCGCCGCCGCCCGCTGGGCCGCCGGGGAGGCGGAACGCCGCGGGGTGCCGCTGCGCCTGGTGCACGCCTGGCCGTGGCTCACCGACGGCCGCAACGCCATGGCCGAGCCCGACCACCTGCCGGCCGCCGCCGAGCGCGTCCTCGCCGACGCCGCCGCCGAGCTGCGCGCCGCCCACCCCGGCCTCGACGTGCGGACGGACGTCGTGCTCGACGCGCCCGTCGACGGCCTGGTCGCCGCCGCCGAGGACGCAGGCCTGCTCGTGGTCGGCTCGCGCGGACTCGGGGGCTTCGCCGGGCTGATGCTCGGCTCCGTCGGCATGGCCGTGGCGGCGCGCAGCAGTGTGCCGGTGGTCGTGGTGCGTGAGCGGCAGGAGGGTGCGGGCGGGTCGTCCGTCGTGGTCGGCGTCGACGTCCAGGAGCCGGACGAGGGCGTCCTCGGCTTCGCGTTCGCCGAGGCCGCCCGGCGCCGGGCGCGGGTGCGGGCGGTGCACGGCTGGGACCTGCCGCCGGTGTTCGCGTACGCGGGCTGGGTGCCGCAGGCCGCGGAGATCTCCCAACTGGAGGCGATGGAGGAGAAGATGCTCTCCCTCGCCCTGGCCGGGCAGCGGGAGCTGCACCCCGGCGTGGAGGTGGTCGAGGAGGTCCGGCTGGGCGCGGCCGGGGCACTCGTCGAGGCCTCGGCGGGCGCGGCGCTGGTGGTCGTCGGCCGCAAGCGCCGCAGGGTCGAGCTCGGCCCGCGCCTCGGCCGCATCGCGCACGCGGTGCTGCACCCCCCCAGGGCGCGGGGGGGGGTCGCCCCGCCGGGGTGCCCCGCCGGGGTGAGCCGGCGGGGGGGGGGGGCCCCGCGCCCCCCCGCCCCTCGGTCACGGCCGTGAACCCGGCGGCCGCACCTGGGCCTTGAGCCGGAGGTCCGGGCTGTGCCGGAACGTGAGCGTGAAGTCCACCCACTGGCCCGCCCGCAGCGGCGGCGGGGCGGCCATCATCAGGTCGGAGTCCTCCGGAGACAGCGCCAGCTCGCCGCGTGCCGGCACCGGCAGCGCGGTCACGGCCTCCCAGCGCCCGGCCGCGCCCTGGTGCAGGTGCCGCTTCAGTGTGATCGGACCGCCGAACTCCCAAGTTGCACCGGTCAGTTCGTCCGGTATGTCGCCGGGGTTGCGGATCGTGAAGAACGCCGTCGTGGCCGGCGCGGCCCCCGCCGTCGGCAGCAGCACCCACCCGTCCCCGGCGGCCTCGACCGGCCGGGGACGCCCGGCGCCGCCGACGGCCGTCCAGCCGCTCAGCAGCACGAGCGCCAGCGCCGCCGCCCCGACGGGCGGGCCGACCACCTTGAGCCGCTCGATCATCACCGCCGGGCCCCCTTCCGGGTGTTGCCGCGTCCGGGCTGCCACGTGCGCAGCCGCAGGCTGTTGCCCACCACGAGCAGCGAGCTGAGCGACATCGCGACCGCCGCCAGCATCGGGTTCAGCAGCCCGACGGCCGCCAGCGGGATGAGCACGACGTTGTAGCCGAACGCCCACAGCAGGTTCGTCCGGATCGTGCCCAGCGTGCGCCGGGCCAGGCGGACGGCGTCCACCACGGCCTCGATGTCGCCGCGCACCAGCGTGAGCCCGGCCGCGCCGATCGCGGCGTCGCTGCCCGAGGCCAGCGCGACCCCGAGGTCCGCCGAGGCCAGCGCCACCGCGTCGTTGACGCCGTCGCCGACCACCGCCGTCGTCCGCCCGGCGGCCCTCAGCTCGGCCACCACCTCGGCCTTGCGCTCCGGCGACGCCGAGGCGTGCACCCGCTCGATGCCGAGCTCGTCCGCCACCGCCCGGGCCGCGCCGGGGCCGTCGCCGGTGAGCAGGACCGTCTCCAGGCCCATCCCGCGCAGCCGGTGCAGCGCCCGCCAGCTGCCGGAGCGCGCGGTGTCGCCGACGGCGAGGACGGCCTCCGCCCGGCCGTCGAGCTCCACGACCACGGCCGTACGGCCCGTGCGGCCGGCCTCGGCGACCGCCTCCGCGAGGACCGGCGGGAGGTCGACGGCGTCCGGACGGACCACCCGCACCGCCCGGCCCTCGACCGTCCCGGCCACCCCGACCCCGGCCGTCGCCCGGAAGCCGCTCACCGGCGGCAGTTCCCCGCACCGCTCCCTGGCCGCCGCCGCGACGGCCCGGCCGATCGGGTGCTCCGACCGGTGCTCCACCGCACCGGCCAGCCGCAGCGCCTCGGCCGCCCCCTGGTCGACGTCGCCGACCGTGGTGACCGCCGCGAGCCGCATCCGCCCGGTGGTCAGCGTCCCGGTCTTGTCCAGCACCACGGTGTCGACCCGCCGCAGGCTCTCCAGCACCTCGGGCCCGCGCACCAGCACGCCGAGCTCCGCGCCCCGCCCGGTCGCCGCGAGCAGCGCCGTCGGCGTCGCCAGCCCCAGCGCGCACGGGCAGGCCACCACGAGCACCGCGACCGCCGCCGTCACCGCCGCCTGCGGGGCCGCGCCCGCGCCCAGCCAGAAGCCCAGCACGCTCACCGCGACCGCCAGCACGCACGGCACGAACACCCCGGCCACCGCGTCCGCGAGCCGCTGCGCCCGCGCCTTGCCCGCCTGGGCGTCGGCCACCAGGGCGGTGATCCGGGCGAGCTGGGTGTCCGCGCCGACCGCCGTCGCCCGCACCACGAGGGCGCCGCCGACGTTCACCGTCGCGCCCGCCACCCGGTCCCCGGGGCCGACCTCGACCGGCACGCTCTCGCCGGTCAGCAGGCTCAGGTCGAGTGCCGAACCGCCCTCGACCACCACGCCGTCGGTGGCCACCCGCTCGCCCGGCCGCACCACGAACTCCTGCCCCGGAAGCAGCAGTTCGATCGTCACCAGCCGTTCCTCGCCGCCCTCCCGGACGCACACCTCCTTCGCGCCCAGCTCGGCCAGCGCCCGCAGCGCCGAACCGCTGCGCCGCCGCACCCGGCCCTCCAGCAGCCGCCCGGCCAGCACGAACAGCGGCACGCCGACGGCCGCCTCCAGGTACACGTGCGCCGCGCCGCCGCCGTCGGCCGTCAGCGAGAACGGCATCCGCATGCCGATGGCACCAGCCCCGCCGAACAGCAGGGCGTACGCCGACCAGCCGAAGGACGCCAGCACCCCGAGGCTCACCAGCGTGTCCATCGTCGCCGCCGCGTGCCGCAGCCCTTGCCACGCCCGCCGGTGGAAGCCCGCCGAACCCCACGTCACCACCGGCACGGCCAGCCCGAAGCACACCCACTGCCACGCCGGGAACTGCAGCGACGGCACCATCGACAGCACCAGCACGGGCACGGCCAGCAGTGCCGTCACCAGCAGCCGCCACCGCCCGTCCGGTTCCTCCTCCGCCGGGCCGACGGCCGCCCCGGCCGCCACCGGCTCGGCCGTGTAGCCGGCCCGTTCGACGGCCGACACGAGCTCCTCGACGGCCACGTCGGCCGGGTGCAGCACCCGCGCCCGGCCGGTGGCCAGGTTCACCCCGGCCGACACGCCCTCGATCCTCGCCAGCCGCTTCTCCACCCGGCCCACGCACGCCGCGCAGGTCATCCCGCCGACCGCCAGGTCGGTGCTCACCAGCGCCCCGGCGCCGGCCCCCGCGACCGCGCTCACCGCATGCCTCCCATGTCGTGCCCGGACATCCCGGGCGAGCCGCCGCCCCCGACCCCGGGCGTCAGCCCCGGCGACACCGGCCCCGCCTGACGGCCCACGGCGTACGCCACCGCGAACACCACCACCAGCAGCAGGGCGAACCCCGCCAGCACACTCAACGGCCGGACTCCCGGCGACTTCGCACTCACCCCCCACCAGTCGGACGGCGAACCGGAGTGGTTCCCGTACGGTTCGAAGTCCGCGGAAATCGCCCGCGACGGCGTGGTCCCGGTGCCGGTGCGGGGGGTGGCGGCCGGCCGGCCCGGGAGCAGCCGCGGGTCCACTCGAACGGGTGTGCAGGTCTCGCCGTCCCGCCGCCGCGCCCCGAAGCATGGGGTGCAGGACACGCCGAGCGAGAAGAGGCAACCTGCCGTGCGCGAACTCCACACCCACCCGGGCCCCCGCCGCCGGACGGCCCCCCGCGTGGTCGCCCTGACCGCGATGCTGGCCGCCGGGGGCGTCCTGGCGGCGGCGTGCAGCAGCTCGTCGACCAACCCGTCGATCGTGCGCACCTCGGGCCCCTCGCCCGCCGAGTCCGCCGCGGCCACCGAGTCCGCCTCGCCCTCGGCGAGCGCTTCGCCGTCCCCCGGGCCCGAGGCCGCCGCCTCGTCGGCCGCGGCGGCGGCCGCCTTCGCCGCGTCCGTCTCCGCCCAGCAGGCGATGGCCCACGACAAGGCCGTCTCCGCCCTCGCCCAGGCCCCCAACGGCGGCAACGCCCTCGGCGCGGTCACGATCACCGGCGTCCCGCTCGCGGACACCGGCGGCCTGCCGGCCGTCGTGGTGACCATCCGCAACAACGGCCTGGACACCGCCTCCTACGCCGTGCAGGTCGACTTCACCGACACCAACGGCATGACGGTCGACAGCACCGTCGTGGGCGCCGAGAACGTCCCGCGCGACGAGTTGGCGTCCCCCGTGGCGTTCAGCAGCCACACCGAGCAGCGACTGGTCCCGGTGGTGGTGAAGGCCGTCCGGTACTGACCGGCCGACCGTCCTCAGGGCCGGACGGACCGGGGCCCGGTGACGTCGGCGCCGAGCGCGCCCACTCGGGCCCGCAGCTCGCGGTCGGCGGTGACGACCAGGCAGCCCCGGTCCGGCCGCTCGGCCCTGGCCGCCCGGACCACCTCGACGATCAGGTCGTCGCCGCTCCCCGCGGCGGCGACCACCCGGACCCCGGGCACCTCCGCCACGCCGCGCGCCGCGCCCTCGACCACCAGCACCACGTCCAGCGGCCCGGCCCGCCCGGGCAGCCCCCGCCCGGCGACGGCGACCAGCGCGTCCCGCAGCCGCTCGGCCGCCCCGCGCCGGTCCCGCCACCATCCGTCGGGCACCGACCCGACGACGTTCGCACCGTCCACGACCAGCAGCGGCACCGCGTTGTCACCCATGACCGGAAAGCCTGCCACGCCGGGCCCGCCCGCCGGTCGCACCCACGAGGGAAGTGGCCCATGCACACCCGCATCGACGAGATCGGCGACCGCATCTACCGCGTCTCGACGTACGTCCCGGAGATCGCGCCGCCCGCCGGCTTCACGTTCAACCAGTTCCTGGTCGACGCCGAGGAGCCGCTGCTCTTCCACACCGGCATGCGGGCGCTGTTCCCGGCCGTGTCGGAGGCGATCGGCCGCGTCGTGCCGCTGGAACGGCTGCGCTGGGTGACGTTCGGACACGTCGAGGCCGACGAATGCGGGTCGATGAACGAGTTCCTGGCCGCCGCGCCGAACGCGCGGGTCGCGCACAACACGCTGGGCTGCCTGGTGTCGCTGAACGACCTCGCCGACCGCCCGCCGGTGCCGATGGACGACGGCGAGCCGCTGGACCTCGGCGACGTGCTCGACCTCGGCGGCCGGCGGGTGCGGCGGCGGGTGCGCAACCTCAACACCCCGCACGTGCCGCACGGCTGGGAGGCCCGCGTCCTCTTCGAGGAGCAGACCCGCACCCTCTTCTGCGGGGACCTCTTCACCCACCTCGGCGACGGCCCGCCCGTCACCGACGGGGACCTCGTCGAGGCGGCCCTCGAATCCGAGCGGCTGTTCCGCCAGACGTCCTGCCTGACCGCCGCCGCGACGACGCTGCGGGCCCTCGCCGAACTCCGGCCGCGCACCCTCGCCGTGATGCACGGCTCGTCCTTCCACGGCGACGGCGCCGCCGCGCTGAACGGCCTGGCGGACGCGCTGGAGCAGCGGTTCGGCCCGGAGTCCGACTTCGTCGGCCTGCCCAGCGTCCTCGCGGACCCGCACCCGTAGGCGGCTCAGTCGTTCAGGGTGATCCGGATCCCGACCGTGCCGCGCTCGCCGCGCCGGATGCGGCTGCCGAGCAGGGTGAGCACGCCCAGCAGGCCGTACTTCTGGCGCAGCAGCGTGCGGTAGGCGGCGGTCCGCTCGGGGCCGAGGAGTTCGGCGGTGGCGGGGTACTGGTCACCGGTGGGGCGGCCCTTGACGTCGCAGGGGCCGACGAGGACGTCCGCGCGGTTGCGGATCCGCTTGACCTTCCAGGAGTCCGCGACGGTCCAGACGCCGAGCGCGTCGCCGTCGCGGACCACCCAGACCGGGGTCGGCACGGTGGTGCCGTCCTTCTTGTAGGTGGTGACGAGCAGGTAGCTGCCGGAGGACAGCTCGACGAGCCGGGCGAGCCGTTCCCGCGAGGCGGGGTCAGGGGTGGTCATGGCCGGAAGTCTAGGACGAGCGGGGCGCCCACCTGCGCCGACGTCACCAGAACTGCGCCAGGACGCTCTCTTTGAACGGTTGGGGCGAGACGGACAGCTCCCCGGCGAACGGCCGGTCCAGCACCGGGACGAGCAGCAGGCTGAAGCCGATCAGCGCCGCGACCGAGCCGACGAACAGGAGCCTGACATTCCGGTTGCGGATGCCGTACAGCAGTGTCAGCAGCAGGATCACGAGCGCGCCGCCGACGATCAGCACCTGGAGCAGCACCGGCAGTTCGCCGCGGCTGACCAGGATGCGGTTGCGGCGCTGGCCGGCGACGTCGTTGAGGCTGTCCAGCGCCTTGGCGTAGAAGGCCTGCTCGGACGGGGACTGCGGCTGGAAGGCGAGCAGGGCGTCGTACGCCGCGTCCATCTTCGCCACCGTCACCGCGAAGTCGCCGCGCCCGTCCCGCATCAGGGGCCACTGCTGTTCGACGACGGCGTGCACGTAGTCCCGGACGGCGCCGTCGACGGCGGCCCGGGTGTCGGGCGGGAAGGCGCGGGCGTCACGGACGATCTGGGAGACCGCGGTGGCCTCGGCGGCGACCCCCTTCTGGGCGTCCTGGAGCTCGGTCCACAGGTTGACGATGACGAAGGCGAGGATGATGCCGTAGATCGCGCCGAACAGCGAGAGCACGACGCCGACCATCTCGTTGTTCTCGCCGCCGACCAGCGCGGGGTACCGGCGGGTGGCGAGGCTGCTGGCGACGACCGCCACCAGGACGACGCCGCCGACCACCATGAGGGCCAGCGTCGCCGTCGAGAAGCCGTTCAGCAGCCAGAGTTCCACGCCGGTCCGCCGGCTCAGCGGCGGGGGCGGGCGCTGTGGACGAGGGCGCGGGCGCGGCGGGCCAGACGGCGGCGGCCGGTGCCGGTGGAGCCCCGGGTGCCGGTGCAACCGCCGACGGCGGGGGAGCCGTGGGTGCTCGGGGCGGGCGGGCCCGCCGGTGTGGCCGTGGCGACCGCGCCGCGGCGGCGTGCGGCCGTGCGGCCCGCCGCCCACAGGACGAGGGCCGCGCCGAGGGCGGCGGCCGTCCACGCGGCGGGGCCGAGGCCGTGCCCCCCGTCCTGGGCGGCCTGCGGCTCGGCCCCGGCGGCGGGGGCGGTGCCCGCCGGGGTGCCGGGTGCGCCCGGGGCGCCCGGTGCGGTCACCGGCGCGGTGTCGTCGACGAGCCGGCCGACCGGCTGCACCTTGCCGGCGGCCGCGAAGCCCCAGTCGAGCAGGCTGGCCGCCTCGTCGTACACCTTGCCCTGGGCCTCGGGGTGCATGACCGTCACGAGGAGGGTCCGGCCGCCCCGCTCGGCGGCGCCGGTGAAGGTGGCGCCCGCGTTGGTGGTGTAGCCGTTCTTGACGCCGATCAGGCCCGGGTACTTGCCCAACAGCCGGTCGGTGTTGGCGATGTCGAAGCTGGTGCGCTGCCCGGTGAGCTTGTCCAGCCCGCCGGGGAAGTGGGCGGTGCGGGTCGAGCAGTAGGAGCGGAAGTCGGGGATGCGCAGCCCGGCGCGCGCGAACAGGGTGAGGTCGTAGGCGGAGGAGACCTGTCCGTCCATGTCGTAGCCGTCGGGCGAGACGACCTTGGTGTCGCGGGCCTGGAGGGTGTTGGCGCGGGCCTGCATCTCGGCGACGGTCTGCGCGATGCCGCCGTTCATGTGGGCGAGCACGTGGACGGCGTCGTTGCCGGAGCTGAGGAAGACGCCCCGCCAGAGGTCCTCGACGCGGTAGGGCAGGTTCTCCTTGACGCCGACGAGGCTGCTCCCGGCGCCGAGGTTGGCCAGCTCGGCCTGGGTCACCTGGTGGACGTCGGCGCGGTCGAACTTCGTCATGACGGTGTCCGCGAACAGCATCTTCAGCGTGCTGGCCGGGGGCAGCGGCAGGTGGGCGTTCTGGGCGGCGAGCACCTCGCCCGTGCCGGCGTCGGCGACCACCCAGGAGCGCCCGCTGAGCGCGGTGGGGAGCGCGGGGGCGCCGGCGAGCGGGGCGACCTGGACGGCGGGGCGGCCGAGCCGCTCGCCGCCGACGACGGAGGTGGAGTCCTGTCCTGCCGCCGCCGGGGCGGTGGCGACGAGCACGAGGAGGGACACGGCGGAGGCCGCGGCCAGCCTGCCCGCATGCGGTGACATCTGCTGCACACCGCGAACGTACCCGCGCCGCCGCCGGGCCGCCGTGCCTGCTGCTCCGTCCGGTGCCCGGGCTGCGCGCCTTCCCCGCCCGGTTCGCCGCCACTTTGGTCGGTCGAGGTCGCGCCGAAAGTCGGATTACCGGGAGGAGCCGTGTTCCTAGGCTTCCGGTATGAAGACCCTGCTCGGCTACCTCGGCTTCGTCCTGATCCTCGGCGGTGCGACCGGCCTGCTCTCCGACCACCTCGGGGGCTTCCGGCTGTTCGGCTTCGTGCGCTTCCTCGTCCCGGCCGGGCACGAGACGGTCGGGTACGCGGTGCTGCTGGCGCTGGGCGTGCTGCTGGCGATCCCGGCGGCCCGGCGGGACTGAGTGGGGGAGGACGGTCAGGCGGACGGCGCCGCGATCCCGTCGAGGAGCACGGCGAGGCCGCTGCGGAAGCCCTCGCGGTCGCGCGCCTGCGGGTCCGGGTCGCCGCCGCTCTCCAGGGCGGTCAGGAGCGGGAAGCGCTCCGCGAAGTCGGGCGCGAGTTCCGCGAGTTGGGCCGAGCGGGCGGTCCACCAGTCCGCGTCGGCCACGCCGGTCGCGGTGGCCGCGTCGCGGGCCTCGGCGGCCACGCCGGCCATCCCGCGGACGAACTGCCACAGCGCGCCGACGGCCCCGCGCAGCCGCCGGGCCGGCAGTCCGGCCGGCCGCAGGGCGCGCAACAGGGCCTCCATGGCGGCGAGTTCGGCCGGGCCCAGGACCGGGCGGGCCTGCGAGACCTGGAGCATCCAGGGGTGGCGCAGGTAGCAGGCGTGCAGCGCCTCGGCCCAGGCGGTGACGGCGGCCCGCCAGTCCCCGGAGCCGTCGGATTCCGCCGGCATTTCGGCGAGTGCCCGGTCGTGCATCAGGTCCAGCAGTTCGGCCTTTCCCGGGACGTACGTGTAGAGCGCCATCGCGGTGCGGCCGAGCCGTTCGCCGACGGCCCGCATGGAGAGTGCGGCCATGCCCTCGGAATCGGCCACGGCGATTCCCGCCGACACGATCGCGTCCACGCTCAGACCGGGCTTGGGGCCGCTGCGCCCGGTGCGCGGGGCGGGTTCGGCGCCGGGGGCGCGCCACAGCAGGGACAGGGAGCGGCGGGCGTCGCCCTGCCCGGCGTACACGACCATTCCAAGAACTCCTTATGGTGTAAAGTAACCGCGTCACAGCAACTCTTTATGTCGTAAGGTTACCAATCCGCGAGATTGGAAGGAGTTCCGCGTTGACCCTGCCCGTCACCTTCGTCGAGGTCGCCGCCGTCCGCCGGATCACGCCGCGCACCGCCCGGGTCACGTTCGAGGCCGCCGCCCTCGACGACACCGTCGGCGGCGCGCCCGACCAGCAGGTGAAGCTCTGCTTCCCCCGCCCCGGCCAGGCCGAGCCGGTCCTTCCCGCCCAGGGCGACGACCCCATGGGCTGGTACCAGGCCTACCTGGCCATTCCCGAGGCCGAGCGCCCGCTGATGCGCAGCTTCACCGTCCGCCGCCGCGTCCCCGGCACCCGGCGGATCGAGATCGACTTCGTCCTGCACGGCGACACCGGGCCCGCGTCCGCGTGGGCGCTGCGCGCCGAACCCGGCGACCGGCTCGGCATGGTCGGCCCGTCCGAGCTGTACGCCCGGCAGGTCCCGCTCGCGGAGGTCGCCGCCACCGCCGACTGGATCCTCTTCGCCGGCGACGAGTCCGCACTGCCGGCGATCGCCACGCTGGTCGGGGCGCTGCCGGCCGGCGTCCGGGCGCTCGCGTTCGTCGAGGTCGCGGACGAGTCGGAGCGACAGCCGCTGGACGGACCGGCCGATCTGACCGTCCGCTGGCTGTACCGCGGCGGCGCCCGCCCGGGCGTCGTGCTGACCGAGGCGGTCCGGGCCGCCGGGCTGCCGGCGGGCACCCCGTTCGCGTGGCTGGCCGGCGAGGCGGACGCCGTCCGGGCGCTGCGCCGGTACCTGGTGGGGGAGTGCGGGGTGCCAAAGATATTTGTCGATTTCTCGGGTTATTGGCGCTACCGGCTCACCCAGGACGACGCGCCGACGGCCGAGGACCTGGCCGACGCTCAGGAAAAACTCACGATGTCCTGATTGCATCCGGTCGGGGTTCGTTTGTCCGGGCGTTCGCCGACGAACGCCCGGACCTCCCCGAACCCGGCGCGGGTGCCCATCCGTATCCCTGGCCGGAACGGCCCCTGTTTGGCCCGGTGCTGACAGGGAAGAGAGACAACCGGTCAGTAGCGCACCCGGGGCGCGGTCCGTTTTCGCCCGGTACCGGATGGCGGTTGTTCGCCAGTGTCCGATGTTCGCCAGTGGGGTGAACGGGGATGATCAGGCACTGCTTCGCAGGTGAGAGCAGGGTAAAGGTCTGCGATGGCCGGATTTCCGCCCTGCATTTTACTAACCGATGGTCATTTTTACTTTTCGATGGGGAAATCCCCCCTTGTCGTGGTCGTGCCGGATGCGCTGGAATGCGTCCGCTGTCGGGACGCGCGGTCCGGAGCAACCACGCGGCCGACCAGGATCCGCGTAGGCTGGACCGTGCAACCTGACGTCTCATCAGACGAAAGGATGTCCATTGATCGGCTGGCGGAAATCCCAGCTAGCAGCCGCCGTCACGGTCACTGCCGCGTCCATGGTCCTCGGTTTCGGGACCACGGCGTTCGGCGCTCCGATCCCCGACACCACCAGCGCCCCCCAGGCGTCGGCGGACGGGGCCCCGGTGCCGGTGATCGTGATCCTCAAGGACCAGATAGCGGACGCCCCGGCCGACAACGGCCACGTGGGCGCACGCCAGCAGAAGACCGAGCACGCCCAGGCTCCGCTGCTGAACAAGGTCAAGGCCAACGGCGGCACCAACGTCAAGAGCTTCGTGCTCGGCAACGCCTTCTCGGCCACGGTCAGCCCGGCCCTGAAGGCGCAGCTCCAGGCCGACCCGGCCGTCGCCACCGTGGTGGCCGACGCCCCGGTCGCCGTCACCCCGGCCGTCGCCGCCAAGGCGAAGGCCGCCCAGGCCGCCGAGAGCGCGAAGGCGTCGACGGCCGCCGCGACCCCGAACGCCGTTACGGGCAGCAACGGCGCCCAGGCTCCCGAGGAGAACGCGACCAACACGGTCTGCCCCTCCGACCCGAGCAAGCCGCTGCTGGAGCCCGAGGGCCTCTACTCGACCCGCGTGGCCACCGGCAACGGCAAGGCCGGCGCGGCCGACCTGGCCACCGGCAAGGGCGTCAAGGTCGCCTACATCGCGGACGGCCTCGACCCCAACAACCCGGACTTCGTCCGGGCCGACGGCTCGCACGCCGTCGTCGACTACCAGGACTTCTCGGGCTCCGGCTGGGACTCCCCCACCGGTGGCGCGGAAGCCTTCGGCGACGCCTCGGCGGTCATCGCCCAGGGCCGCCAGGTCTACGACGTCGCGAACTTCGTGAACCAGACGGCGCACCCGCTGCCGGCCGGCTGCACCATCCGGGTCAAGGGCATCGCCCCGGACGCGGACCTCGTCGCCCTCAAGGCGGGTGGCGAGATGATGTCCAACTCGTCGATCCTGCAGGCGATCGACTACGCGGTGCGGGTCCAGCACGTCGACGTGCTGAACGAGTCCTTCGGCGGCAACCCGACGCCGGACTCCAGCGCCCACGACACCATCTCGCTCTTCAACGACGAGGCCGTCAAGGCCGGTGTCACGGTCTCCGTCTCCTCCGGCGACGCCGGCCTGAGCGGCACCGTCGGCTCCCCGGCCACCGACCCGAACGTCATCGCGGTCGGCGCCTCGACGGACAACCAGAACTACCAGCAGACCGGTTACGCGGGTGCCGGGTTCTCCAACAAGACCTGGAGCAACAACCGCATCTCCGCGCTGTCCTCGGGCGGCTTCACCCAGGCCGGCCGTTCGGTCGACCTGGTCGCCCCGGGTGAGTCGGACTGGGCCCTGTGCTCGACCGACGTCACCAAGTTCACCGACTGCGGCGGCTTCGGCGGCAAGGCCGCGGGCATCCAGTCCTTCGGTGGCACCTCGCAGGCCGCGCCGTTCGTGACCGGCGCCGCGGCCCTGGTCATCCAGGCCTACCGCGACACCCACGGCGGCGACTCGCCGTCCCCGGCCCTGGTGAAGAAGTTCATCACCGGCACCGCCACCGACCTCGGCGTCCCGGCCGAGGAGCAGGGCGCGGGTCTGCTGAACGTCCGCGGCGCCGTCGAGGCCGCCCGCGGCTACGACGACGGTGACGGCACGCCCGGCAGCAGCCAGGTCGTCGTGAACACCGGTCAGCTCGACATCGCCGGCGCCCCGGGCTCGACCCACACCGCCGACGTGAGCGTCACCAACACCAGTGACACCACCCAGACGGTCAGCGCCGCCACCCGCAGCTTCGCGCTGATGGGCAACAGCCAGCAGACCGTCAAGATGGACTCGGCCTCCACCGACACCTTCAAGTACGCCACCAACGGCGCCACCTGGGTGAAGCAGCAGGTCAAGATCACCGTTCCGGCCGGCGCCGACCGCCTCGCGGCGTCGATCGCCTGGCAGGGTGCGGCCAACCCGACCGTCAACGGTCCGGTCGTCCGCATGACGCTGCTCGACCCGAGCGGCCGCTTCGAGACCAACACCCGCCCGCAGGGCGGTGCCACCCCGGCCAACTTCGGCCTGGTGGACGTCCCGCACCCGGTCGCCGGCGACTGGACCGCGGTCCTCTACACCCCGCAGGGCAAGGGCGGCTACACCGGCCCGGTCCAGCTCGGCGCCACCTTCCAGCGCGCGGAGCCGGCCGGCACCGTGGGCCCGAACGTCGTCGACATCGAGCCGGGTGACACCAAGACCCTCAAGGTCCAGGTCACCACCCCGGCCACCAGCGGCGACTCCAGCGAGGCGGTCACCGTCTCCAGCTCCAACGGCCAGACCACCAGCGTCCCGGTCATCCTGCGCAGCCTCGTGCCGGTCACCAACGGCGACGGCGCCTTCTCCGGCACCATCACCGGCGGCAACGGCCGCAGCGGCTCGCCCACGCAGAGCTTCTCCTACGCGTTCGACGTCCCGAAGGGCCAGAAGGACCTGCGGGTCGGCGTCACCGTCAAGGACTCCAAGCTCCTCATGCAGGGCGCGCTCATCAGCCCGAACGGCACCCCGGTCGACATCGAGGGCAACGCCCTCCTCGACGCCCAGGGCAACCTGACCGGCACCGGCGCGGGCGTCTCGGCCACCGCGGTCAACCCGGCCGAGGGCCGCTGGCGCTTCGTGTTCAACGTGATCGGCTCGGTCAGCGGTCAGCAGCTCGGCCAGGACTTCGCGGGCACCATCGGCTTCAACAAGAACGTGGCCACCGCCGCGGGCCTGCCGACCGACGCGAAGACCAAGCTCGCCGCCAACAAGCCGGTGACCTTCCAGGTCAACTACACCAACAACACGGTGGCGACCCAGCAGATCGCGGCCGACGGTCGTCTCGACCGCCGCACCGACGTGAACCTGGTCCCGCAGGGCGCCTCGTCCGCCGTCACCCTGCCGCTGTCGCTGACCTCCTCGGTCCCGTCGTTCCTGGTTCCGCCGGGCACCGACCAGCTGAAGGGCGTGGCCGCGTCCACGACCCCGGCCCAGCTGGAGCTCAGCGCCACCACCGCCTCGCCGGACCTGTTCGGCGACCTGAAGAAGGCCCAGAACGGCTCGACCATCTCGGTCGTGACGTCCAACGGGACCGCCTCCCAGCCGGTCGTTCCCGGCCTGTGGGGCACCTTCCTCCAGCAGATCGGCCCGTTCTCCAACGCGGGCGCCCCGGCCGGTTCGGCCACCATCACCGCGACCGCCCACACCCTGGCGTTCGACCCGGCGCTGACCTCCAGCACCGGTGACATCTACGCCGCGTCGGTCAACGCCACGGCCCCGGCCGCCACCCCGGTGACCGTCGCCCCCGGCGCCACCGGCTCGCTGCAGGTGACCATCACCCCGACCGGCGCGAAGGGCAGCACCGTCCACGGTGTCCTGTACCTGGTGTCCGGCCCGACCGGTGTGGCCACCGCCAACAACAGCGTGAGCACCACCGGTGCGGTGCTGGCGGCCCTGCCGTACAGCTACACGGTGAACTGACCCACCGCGCACCACGTGCCGAGGCCGTCCCGGATTCCCGGGGCGGCCTCGGCCGCGTTTCCGGCCGGTACCGCTGGGCAGGGTCCGAACGAATGGCCGCAACGGATTCCGATGTCTCACAGGGGAGCGGGAGTTGAGCGACGCGATCAAGCACAGCCACGTCGAGGTGAACGGTGTGCGGCTGCACATCGCCGAGCAGGGCGAGGGCCCGCTGGTGCTGCTGCTGCACGGGTTCCCGGAGAGCTGGTACTCCTGGCGGCACCAGTTCGCGCCGCTGGCCGCCGCCGGCTACCGGGTGGTCGCCCCCGACCAGCGCGGCTACGCGCGCAGTGAGCAGCCCGAGCGCATCGACGCGTACACCCTGTTGCACCTCGTCGGCGACGCGACGGCGCTGATCGGCGCGCTCGGCGCCGAGCAGGCCGTGGTGGTCGGCCACGACTGGGGCGCGCCGGTGGCGTGGGCCACGGCGGCGCTGCGGCCCGACCTCGTGCGCGGTGTCGCCGGGCTCAGCGTGCCGCCGCTGCCGAGCGGACCGCGCCCGCTCGCGGAGTCGCGCGCGCAGTTCGGCGACGGCTTCTACCAGAACTACTTCCAGGAGCCCGGCCGCGCCGACGCCGAGCTCGCGGCCGACCCGGCGTCCACCTTCCGCCGCGTCTACGCCGGTTCCGGGCCCGGCGCCGAGCCGGCCGTGTGGGTCGTCCCCGAGGGGCAGAAGCTGCTGGACATCGTCCCGGAGCCGGAGCGGCTGCCGGCCTGGATCACCGAGGCGGACATCGAGGCCTACGTGGCCGACTACGCGACCCACGGGGAGCGGGCGTTCACCGGCGGCCTCAACTGGTACCGCAACATCGACCGGAACAACGAGCTGATGGCGGCGTTCGCCGGCCGTCCGGTCCAGGCGCCCGCGCTGTTCGTGGTCGGCGAGCGGGACCTCGTCAACGCGATGGTCCCGCGGGACGTCCTGGAGCTCCTGCTGACTACCTTCACGCCCCGCCTCCACAAGCACGTCCGCCTGCCGGACACCGGCCACTGGACGCAGCAGGAGCGGCCGGCGGAGGTCACCGCGGCGCTGCTGGACTTCCTCGCACACGTGGAGAACGGAGCTTCGGAGGGTTAGACGGGTAGCAGCCGGGCGATCAGTTCGCCCAGCCGTCGGGCGTTGCGGCAGGAGTGCATCTCCACGACGCCCGCGTAGGCGAGCGCGGCGGAGTCGCCGGTCGGCCAGAGCGCGGGCTGTTCGGGGTTGAGCCAGATGACCCGCCGCGCCCGGCCGGCGATCCGGCGCAGCGCGTCCAGGTTCGGGTCGCGGTGGTTGGTGCGGGCGTCGCCGAGGACCAGCACGCAGGTGCGCGGGCCGACCGCGTCCAGGTGCCGCTCGGCGAACCCGCCCAGCGCGGAGCCGTAGTCGCTGCTGCCGTGGTGGCCCATGACCCGGGCGTCGGTGAGGATCCGCGCGGCCAGCCGGGCCGGGTCGGTGCCGCCGCGCGCGAGCAGGTCGGTCACCTCGGCGGTGCGGTTCACGAACGCGAACACCCGGACCTTGCCGAACTGCTCGCTCATCGCCTGCACCAGCAGCATGGTGAAGTCGGCGAAGCCGGCCACCGAGCCGGACACGTCGCACAGCAGCACCAGCTCCGGCCGGGCCGGTCGGCGCAGCCGGTACGCCGGGCGCAGCGGCACCCCGCCGGTGGACAGCGAGCGGCGCAGGGTGCGGCGCAGGTCGATCTGCCCGCGCGCGGCGCGGCGGCGCCGGGCGGCCAGCCGGGTGGCCAGCTTGCGGGCCAATGGGTGGACGGTGCGCCGGAGTTCGGCGAGCTGGTCGCGGCCGGCGGCGAGGAAGTCGATCCGGTCGGCGGTCGGGGCGACGGCCCGTTCGGCGATCCGCTCGGCGCCGCGCAGCTCGGCGACGCGGCGGCGGGCCTCACCGGCGGCGAGGGCGTGGAAGTCCCGGATGCGGCGGCGGATCTCGTCGGCGAGGACGAGGTCGGAGACGTCGTGGGACGGGGCGCCGTTCGGCTCGCGCAGGGCGGCGAGGACGCGGGCGAGCAGCGTCTCGGGGGCGAGCCGGCCGAGCGCCTGGTGGGCCGACCAGCCGTCCGAGCCGGGGGCCGAGCCGGTGCCGTAGCGGCCGAAGGCCTCGACGGCCTCGCCTGCGAGCGCGGCGAGGGCGGCCCGGTCGTCGGCCGCGAGCGCGGCGGCGATGCGCTCGCGCAGCTCGTCCCGGACGGGGTCGGGGCGGCCGAAACGCGGTGCGTCGTCCTGCGGTTCGACGTGGCGCGCGGCCTCCGGGGTGCCGACGCCGAGTGGGAAGAACAGGTCGAACGTGGCGTCGAAGACGGCCCGTTGGCCGTCCGAGCGCAGCAGTGCGGCGGCCAGTCCGGCCCGCATCTGCTCGCGGTCGGCGAAGCCCAGGACGTCGAGCACGGCCGCCGCGTCCACCGTCTCGGCCGGGCCGATCCGCAGGCCGTGCCCGCGCAGGGCGCGGACCAGGCCGGTGAGGCGGGCGGCGGTGTCCTGCGGACCCGGGGGGTGCTGGGCGCTCATACGGCGGTGAGCTTCTCGGCGGCCTTCCGCACGTCGTCCTGGTGCTTGAGGATCACCCCGAGGGTGGCCCGGACCACCGCCTCGTCCAGCGTGTCCGCACCGAGGGCGAGCAGCGTGCGCGCCCAGTCGATCGTCTCCGCGACGGACGGTGCCTTGCGCAGCTCCATCGCGCGCAGCGCGCCGACCACCCGCACGAGCGACGCGGCGAGCGTCTCGTCCAGGCCCGGCACCTTGGCGCGGACGATCCGGCGCTCCAACTCGGCGTCCGGGTAGTCGAGGTGGAGGAAGAGGCAGCGCCGGCGCAGTGCCTCCGACAGCTCGCGGGTGGCGTTGGAGGTGAGCAGCACGAAGGGCCGGCGGGTCGCCGTGATGGTGCCGAGCTCGGGCACCGTCACCTGGAAGTCGCTGAGCACCTCCAGCAGCAGCGCCTCGACCTCGACGTCGGCCTTGTCCATCTCGTCGACCAGCAGCACCGTCGGCTCGGCACCGCGGATCGCCGTCAGCAGGGGCCGGGTGAGCAGGAACTCCTCGCCGAAGATGTCGGTGCGCGCCTCGTCCCAGCCCTCGTCGCGTCCGGCGGTGATCCGCAGCAGCTGCTTGGCGTGGTTCCACTCGTAGAGGGTGCGGGACTCGTCGATGCCTTCATAACACTGCAGCCGAACCAGTCGGGCACGACCGATTTCGGCCACCGCCTTCGCCAGTTCCGTCTTCCCCACCCCGGCCGGCCCCTCGACGAGCAGCGGCTTGCCGAGCCGGTCGGCGAGGAACACCGTCGTCGCCACCGCCGTGGACGCGAGGTACCCGACACCGGCCAACTGCGCTGCGGCGTCCGCCACCGACGTGAAGAACCCCGTCCCGTCGCTGTTCATTCCCGCTCCGCCTCCACTCGCGCCGACCGTCCGCCAGCACCCTACCGGCCGGTCACTTCGCTGTCGCGGGGTCGACTGGGGAGGTGTACGAACCGGGCGAGGCGGACGAATCCCTCCTTTGCCATCAGTTGGCTTGATCTATTGCGTGTTTATGTCATCCAAGGCCGAATCGCGTCGCGAATCAGCCAGTTGGCATGCGATCAAGACGAACTCTCTCCGCCCCTTCTTTCGGGCAATTTCGGCACTAGGCTTCCTCCGGGCATCGGGGCAACGGCCCTGGTGACAGCCGTTTCTGACGGACCAGGGGCGCAGGGGAAGGGGGGACAATGGGCAACTCGTCCATGCGCGCCGCGCGGGTTCGTGCGCGATTGCGTGACCGGATCCTGTCCGGAAGCTCGACCGGGCCCGGGCCGAGGAGGCGCTCCGCCATCCTGAAGATGCCGAGCCCCAGTGGTCAGGGCGTGCGTGAGCTCCAGGACCCGCAGCACCGCCAGTTCACGCTGCTGGAGATCCGCGCCTCCAAGTGACGACCTGGAGCGGCCTGCGGCCGCCGGGTCCACAACAATCCGAATGAGGAGTTCCATAGTGTTTCGCTCACGTCCGCGCGCCGCGTGGATGACGGGGATGCTGGCCTCGGCCGCCGTGGTCGGCAGCCTGGTGAGTGCGGGTACGGCGAGTGCGGTGGTGGGGGACGGCGTGCCGAACGGCACCTACGCGTTCACCACCAAGCTGGACATCGGCAACGGCCAGCGTGCCTGCACCGGTTCGCTCGTGGACTCGTACTGGGTGCTGACGGCGAGCAGCTGTTTCGCCGACAACCCGGCGCAGCCGCAGGCGCTGCAGGCCGGTGCGCCGAAGCTGAAGACGGTCGCGACGGTCGGGCGCACCGACCTGACGGCCGGTGGCGGGTTCACCTCCGAGGTGACCGAGCTGGTGCCGCGCGCCGACCGTGACCTGGTGCTGGTGAAGCTCGCGCAGCCGGCTCAGGGCATCCCGACCGTCGCGGTGGGCGCCGCGCCCACCGCCGGTGAGACGCTGACGGTGGCCGGGTACGGGCGCACCAAGGACGAGTGGGTGCCCAACACCCTGCACAGCGCCTCGTTCACCGTGCAGTCCTCGACCGCCACCACCGTCGCCGTCACCGGCAAGACGCCCGGCAAGGACGCGATCTGCAAGGGCGACACCGGCGGCCCGGCGCTGCGCGCCAAGGCCGGCGGCGGCGTCGAGCTGGCGGGCGTCAACAGCCTGTCCTGGCAGGGCGGTTGCCTCGGCTCCGGTGCGGAGACCCGCACCGGCGCGGTGGAGACCCGGGTGGACGACCTGGCGGGCTGGGTGTTCGACACCCGCCTGCACACGGCCACGCTGAAGAACAACTACAGCGGCCTGTGCGCCTACGTGCCGTGGCAGACGCCGGAGGACCACGCCAACCTCGTCCAGGTCGGCTGCGCCAACCAGTTCGTCGACCAGGTCTGGAACCTCCAGAAGGTCGACGGCGGCTACCAGCTGCGCAACCTCAAGTCCGACAAGTGCGCCTACGTGCCGTGGCAGACGCCGGACAACGGCGCCGAGGTCCAGCAGATCTTCTGCGACTCGCAGTTCGTCGACCAGGTGTGGAAGCTGGAGCCGGTGACCGGTGGCTACCAGCTGCGCAACGTCAAGAGCAACAAGTGCATGATCGGCTGGTCGGGCTCGGCGGCGGTCGGGCAGAAGCTGACCCAGTTCGACTGCATCCCGCAGTACTCGGACCAGGTCTGGTCGATCTGACGCAGCACCACACGGGAGCGGCGTCCGGCAACCTCGGTTGCCGGGCGCCGCTTCGTTCGCGTTCCGGGTCAGTTGACGTAGATCAGCGGGCTGCCCGCCACGGAGGTGTCGGTGACCGGGCCGTAGGCGGCGGTGAAGTAGCCGGTTTGGAAGCACAGGCCGGAGCCGGAGGTGAGGTTGAAGGGCTGGGCGGCGAAGGAGATGCTGTTGTCGCTGTTGGACGTGGTGCCGGAGATGCTGGTCGCCTGCTGGTAGACGCAGGTGACGCTGCCGAGGATGGTGTTGAGCACCACCGTGGTCTGCATCGGGCCGGCCGCGCCCGGGGAGAGGGTGACCGGGCTGCCGGTGCCGTCGCCGACGGTGTTGGTGTAGGCGAGGTTGTCGACGCTGATGCTCTGCACGCCCGTGACGCCGAGGACGTTGGAGCTGCAGCCGTCGAAGGTCTGGGTGTTGAGGGACTCGACGGCGTTGCCGGGCGCGGCCGGGTTGGCGCTGACGGTCGCGGAGAAGGAGGAGCTGGTGCAGCTGATGCCGTTGGTGCTGGTGGCGCTGTCGTAGAAGTTGGCGGTGGTGCCGGAGGTGAGACTGGCATTGAGGACGTCGCCCACCGAGGCGGCCGGGCCGCCCAGGCTGCCGGTGGTGAGGACCGCGGCGGCGTCGGCCTGGGCAGGGGCGACGGCGGTGGCGGCGAGGGCGAGGGCGGCGAGGGCGGCAGCCCCGAGGGTGCGGCGGATGCGCATGAAGGTGCCTCTCCGTACGGAGTCGGGTGGGGGTGCCCGCGTGCGGGTGTGGTGGCGTGCACGGCGGGGGAGGTGCGGGGGCACGGCGGTGCGGCTCCCAGCGGGCCGCGCCGGGGCGGGCCCGGCGCCACGGGCCCGCCGTGCGGCGGAAGGGGTGCGGAGGTGCGCGGTGCAGTGGGGTGCAGGCCGGCGGCTGCCACCGCCGTGCGTGCGTCCGCCGTGCTCCCGGGCCCGGGTGGCGCAGTCGGCGCCGGCGGGCCCTGGCGGGTTCTCCGGCGGTCGTTCGCCCACCGGTTGGAAACCTGCCAGTGTTGTAAACCCGGTGTTGCATCAATGTCAAGACGGGACACAGGAGTTGGTGATGGAGCGGAATACCGTCCGGGGGGCCGACGTGATCCTGCTGCCGGGGGCGCGCACCGGCCGTGACCCGGCCCGTTCGATCAAGCGCGGCCCGAGCCGGCTGCCCCCGGCGGTGGTCGCCGCGACCCAGCGCGAGCGGCTGCTGGACGGGCTGGTCCACACCGTCGCCGAGCACGGCTACCAGCACGCGACGGTGAGCGACATCTGCCGGGCGGCGGGCGTGACCAGACCGGTGTTCTACGAGCTGTTCAGCGGCAAGGAGGACGCTTTCCTCGCCGCCCACCGGTTCGGCACCGGCGTGGTGATCCGGCGGATGGCGGCGGCCTTCGCGGCCGAGCCGGACTGGTGCGCCGGGATCCGGCAGGCCCTGGGCGCGATGCTCCAACTGCTGGCCGGAGTGCCGGCGTTCGCGACCATGGCGGTGATCGAGATCGAGGCGGTCGGCCCGGCCGGTCGCCGGGAGCGCGAGCAGCTGCTCAAGCGGTTCCGGGCGTTCTTCGCCGAGGTGCCCCAACTCCCGTGCGACGTGGCGGTGGAGCCCCTGGTGGACGCGGTGGTGGGTGGCGTCTACAGCGCGGTCTACCGGCGGGTGAACTCCGGGCGGACGGCCGAACTGCTGCAGCTCCTCCCGGCGTTGAGCCTGTTCTGTCTCGCCCCGTTCCTCGGTCCGGCCGAGGCGGCGCGGCGGCTCGGTATCGGCCGGGAGTCCGACGGTTCGGCCGCGGAATCATGAATTCCGTTACGGGACAGATCATTTGACGTTTGGTCAAAGTGTTTCATGGGCTGGATCGTTTGGTGAAGATCCCTTCGTGCACTTCTATTGACCGGGCGAATACCGGGCAGTAGCTTCACGGTTGCTCCAATCGCGGTCCGACCGGTTCCGCCCCGCTGCCGAGGGGCGGCCGACCGGCCGGCCGCGGAACGCTGTCCGCGCCAGGACAACGTGCCAGTGACTGCCCAATCCACCCACTCCAGGGAGCGCACATGGCCATGTCCGAGGAAGCCGCCGCCGGGGCGGAGGCACCCGACACCCCGGCCGGGCCCGGAAGAGGACGCGTCCGGCTCAAGCGGACCGCCCTGATGGCCGTCCCGGCCGTCGTCGCGGGCGGCGTCCTGATGACGCTCACCGCGCAGGGCGTGCTCGCCACGCAGTTCTCGATCTCCGGCATGCCGTTCACGATCACCGCGACCTCGCTCCACGGCGACGGCTTCGAGCAGTTCGGGAGCCTCGACCACATGATCAAGAACAGCCCGAACCAGGGGCACACCGGCGGGCAGGTGCTGGTCGCGGTGACGGCGATCAAGACGGCCCAGATCACCAACCTGTGCCAGAGCGTCGACCTCGGCGGCATCAACCTGGTGATCCACGCCGGTGACGCCGGAACCCCGGTCACCGCTCAGAACCTCACCAGCGACTCCGACATGATGTCCGGCGACGCCTCGTTCTCCAACATCGAGATCGGCGGCGACGCCAGCGAGTACACCAAGGCCGGGGTTCAGGGCAAGCCGGGCGTCTTCGGCCAGCAGGCCGACACCATCGACATGGTGAACGTGAACCAGCACAACTACGCCAGCACCGCGGCCAGCTTCAAGCTGCCGCACCTGAAGCTGAGCTTCAGCTCGAAGGGCTGCTGATGACGGAGCCCACACCGCCGAGCGCCCGTGGCGGAGGGGGCGGGGCCGAGGGGACGGCTCCCGCTCCCGCCGCGGCGAGCGCGGCCGGGTCCGGCCCTGCGCCGGTCCCTGCGCCGGTCCCCGTACCCGTCCCCGTGCCCGCGCCGACCGCCGGGGCCGCGGCAGCCGTCGCGCCCGCCCGGCCGGTCAGGCGCGACTGGCGGGGACAGCGACCCTTCTGGGGCGGCCTGCTGGTGACGCTCGGGGGCGCCGAGATCCTCTTCACCCTGCGGGCGCCGCTGCCGGTCGTCCTGCACATGGGGATGCAGGGGATCGCCGGCTACCTCGTGCCGGCGGTGATGGTGCTCTGCGGCGTGCTGATCGTCTTCAACCCGGCGCAGCGGCTGTTCTACTCGTTCATGGCCGTGCTCGCGTCGCTGGGCAGCTGGCTGACGTCCAACATGGGCGGCTTCCTCTTCGGGATGCTGCTCGGCGTGATCGGCGCCTGCGTCACCTTCGGGTGGGTGCCCGACCAGCCGCTGCGGCGCGGCCGGGCCCGGCGCGAGCGGCGCAGGGCGCAGCGGCGGGCGGCGGGCGGCGGCGGGGCGGCCGGTCCGGCCGGGGCGTGACAGTGCCCCGTCCTCGGTGTCGGGAGAGCACCGAGGACGGGGCGTCGCGTTCCGTGGCCGGGGCGGGCTCGGATGGTCGCGGGGTCGCGGGGTCGCGTTCCGTGGCCGGGCCGGGCTCAGATGGTCGAGGCGTCGATCACGAAGCGGTAGCGGACGTCGCTCGCCAGCACCCGCTCGTAGGCCTCGTTGATCCGGTCGGCGCTGATCAGCTCGATCTCGGCGGTGATGCCGTGCTCGCCGCAGAAGTCCAGCATCTCCTGGGTCTCCGGCAGCCCGCCGATCATGGAGCCGGCCAGCGAGCGGCGGCCGGTGAGCAGCGCGTGCGCGTTCACCGTGACGGGCTTCTCCGGCGCGCCGACCTGGACCATGGTGCCGTCGACGCGCAGCAGTCCGAGGTAGGCGCTGAGGTCGAGGTCGGCCGAGACGGTGTTGACGATCAGGTCGAAGCGGCCCGCCAGCTCGGTGAAGGTGGCCGGGTCGGAAGTGGCCCGGTAGTCGTCGGCCCCGAGCTTCATACCGTCCTCGCGCTTGCGGAGCGACTGGCTGAGCACCGTGACGTCCGCGCCCAGGGCGTGGGCGATCTTGACACCCATGTGGCCGAGCCCGCCGAGGCCGACGATCGCGACCTTCTTGCCCGGGCCCGCGCCCCAGTGGGTGAGCGGCGAGTACAGGGTGATGCCCGCGCACAGCAGCGGCGCCGCGGCGTCGAGCGGCAGGTTGTCCGGGATGCGCAGCGCGTACCCCTCGTCGACGACCAGCTCCGTCGAGTACCCGCCGTACGTGGGCCGGCCGTCGCGGCCGACGCCGTTGTAGGTGGGGGTCATTCCGCCGCCGGTGCAGTACTGCTGCAGGCCGGACGTGCAGTTGTCGCACTCGCGGCAGGAGTCGACGAAGCAGCCGACGCCGACGCGGTCGCCGACCTTCCACTTCGTGACGCCGGGGCCGGTCTCGCTCACGACGCCGGCGATCTCGTGGCCCGGCACCATCGGGAAGATGCCGGTGCCCCAGTCCTCGCCGACCTGGTGGATGTCGGAGTGGCAGATGCCGGAGAACCGGACGTCGATCACGATGTCGTGCTCGCCGACCGCCCGGCGCTCGACGGTGGTCTTCCGGAGCGGGGAGTTCGCGGTGAGCGCCGCGTAGGCGGCGGCGGTGCGGGTGGGAGCCTGAGCCGTGTCGTTCGTGATGCCCGTGTTCGTCATGTCCTCAAGGCTGCGCCGGACCGTACGGGCCAACCAGACCAACGATCAACGTACGCAACCCCGACGTACGCAAACCCGACGTAGGGAAGCGGAACGTAGCAGCGCGCAACCTACGCACGGCAGTATCACCCTCGCCCGCCCCCGGGAGCGGCTGCCCGCCCGCATACTGCAGACATGGACCAGCGCACCGAACTCAGCGAGTTCCTCCGATCCCGCCGCGCCCGGCTGCGGCCCGAGGACGTGGGCCTGCCCGACCTCGGCACCCGTCGCCGGGTGCCGGGGCTGCGCCGCGAGGAGCTGGCCCAGCTGGCCGGGGTCAGCACCGCGTACTACACGCGGCTGGAGCAGGGCCACGGTGAGAGCGTCTCCTCCGCCGTCCTGGACGCCATCGCCCGTGCGCTGCGGCTCGGCCCGGCCGAGCGCGAGCACCTCGGCCGGCTCACCAAGCCCGCCCGCCGCCGCCCCGGCCGCGCCGCCGCCCGGATCCAGCAGGTCAGGCCCGCGCTGCAGCAGTTGCTCGACGCGATGGAGGGCGTGCCCGCGTACGTCCTCGGGCGGCGGCTCGACATCGTCGCCTGGAACCGGCTCGGCACCGCCCTGCTCGGCGACTTCGGCGCCATGCCGCCGGAGCAGCGCAACATGGCCTGGCACGTCTTCCTCGATCCGGCCGCCCGCGAGCTGTACCTGAACTGGGAGGGCAAGGCCAGCGACGTCGTCGGCATCCTGCGCCTGGACGCCGGACGCGACCCGGACGACCCGCGCCTGGCCTCCCTGATCGGCGAACTCTCCCTCAAGAGCGAGGAGTTCCGCCGCATGTGGGCCGCGTACCGGGTGCAGGACAAGGGCCACGGCACCAAGGAACTGCACCACCCGGTGGTCGGCCGGCTCAGCCTCCAGTACGAGACGCTGCGCCCGGCCGGCGACGACTCCGACCAGGTCCTCGTCACCTACCACGCCGAGCCCGGCTCCGCGTCGGCCGAATCCCTGCGGCTGCTGGCGAGTTGGGCGGCGACGGAGCTTGCAGCGCAGGAGCTCACAGCGAAGGATCTGGCGGCGAAGGCCGAGGGGGAGCCCCGGCCGGTCGCCGAGAGCCGCACGTCGGAACCCAAGGGCTGACGTCCGGTCCGACGGTCCCGGGTGTCCCGGGGCCATCGGACCGGACGCCGGCCGCTGGCGGCCGTGACCTCCTCCCGGCCCCGGGCGGCGGCCACCGCTGGAGCGGCTACCGGTAGCAGTACGAGTCCGACGAGGCGTCGCCGCCCGCGAGGTGCGTCTGGTGCACCCGCAGCCCGCGGAACTCCTCGCCGTGCGGGAAGAACCGCTCGTCCACGGTGAGCCCGCCCGCCTCGGTGTCCGCGTCCAGCTTGACGATCCACGGCTCGATGCCGTCCGGGTAGAACTGGTCGTCCCACGCGCCGTACAGCGAGTTGGTGAGGTAGAGCCGCCGCCCGTCCCGGCTGATCTCGACCATCTGCGGCGCCCCGCTCAGCGGCCGCAGCGGCTCGGCCGGGTGCGGGGTGCGGGCGGTGACCCCGCCCAGGCGCACCGAGGCGGTCCTCCGGGGGTGGAACGGGTCCGACACGTCGAACTGGAAGATCTCGCCGGTGCCCCACGCCGACACGTACAGCCAGCGGTCGTCCACCGACAGGTTGATGTCGGTGACCAGCGGCGGCACCGCGCCGAACGGCTGGAGCGCGGGCGGCAGGTCCTCGGTCTTGGCCGGCTCGGCCGGGATGTCGATCACCTTGCGCGCGGTGAACGCCGGCCCGTCCCGGTACCAGAGCCAGACGGAGGACGAGAGGTCCTCGACGTTCGCGACGACGCCCGCGAAGCCCCACTCCGCCTGCGGGTCGTGGGCCGGGCGCAGCTCCAGGACCATCTGGTACTGGTCGCCGAGGTCGACCCGCTGGAGGTGGCGGCCCGAGTCCAGCTCCCAGAAGTGCAGGGCGTGCCCGTACTTGCGCCCGAGCAGCAGCTCGGGCACCACCCCGTCCTCGACCATCCGCGGCGTGCCCCACTCGCTGGTGATGCCGACGTTCGTCCCGAGGTGCCACCACACGTCGTACGCGAGGTGCTGCGGCCCGCGCTCGGTCTCCCACGGGCGCAGCACGTCGAAGGTGGTGTGGTCGAGCAGTGCCACCCCGCCCGGCCCGTCCGTCCCGTCCCCGGCGCCGAGGCAGGACAGGAACACCCCGCCCGGCCCGCAGTGCAGCGTGTGCGGCCGCGAGTACCCGGCTCTGGCCGCCAGCTCCTGCGCCTCCACCGTCTTCACCAGCCGCGGCCGCACCGGATCGGGCCGGGTGTCCATCACGTGCACCCGCGACGACCGCAGCCCGGGCAGCAGCAGGTAGCGCCGCTCCGGGTTCTCGTGGCAGGCGTGCGCGAGCGCGCTGGAGCAGGCGTTCCACCCGAAGTGGTGCAACTCGTCCCCGAGGGTCGGCAGTTCGGCGAAGTTCAGCACCCGCCCGTAGCTCGCCGAAGCCGGGTCGACGTCCACCGTCAGCAGCGCGTCCGGCCGCCGCCCCGCCCGGTCGAACCCGGCGACGTACGCCAGCGTCTCGGCCGGCGCGGCCATCGCCTCCGCGGCCGACCGGTACAACGACGGATCGGTGTGCCCGGCCGTCGAACCCTCGTCCTGTTGCACCATCTACGGACCCCCTCAACTCGCCTGCCGGTCACGGGAAGTGACGCGCGTCCGGGTAGCGTTCCACACCCTCACCGGCGCACCACAGGCGCACGGGGAGCGGTCCGGTGGTGCGCCGCCCGCCCACCCGCGGCCAGTACGCTGGGGAAGGCCCGCCGCGAGGGGCAAGGCCCGTGCAGGGCACCGGGCCTGTATCCGAGTGGGTGGGGTGGCGTGGGGTCGAGCCGCAAGTCGGACAAGAGGCGGTCGAAGAGTGCGAAGGTATCGAACGCGGTCATCGGCGGGACGTTCCACGGGCATACGATCCAGGCGGGGACCGCCCATGTGACCGTCCATGACCACAGATCCGGAGGCGTCCTCCACACTTCCGCATCACCGCTGCCGCCGCTCCCGCCACTGCCCGTTGCGTTCACCGGCCGCGACCGGGACGTCGACGACATCCTCGCTTCGCTGGCCCCCGACGGGGTCTCGGGCGGCGATTTCGCCGGGCTGATGCTCACGGGGCTGGGCGGGATCGGCAAGACGACCGCCGCCATCGCGGCCGGCCGTGCGGCCGTGGACCGGGGCTGGTTCCGCGGAGTGCTCTTCGTGGACATGCGTGGCTACGACGACACCCGGATGGAGGCCGGACAGGCGCTGGACACTCTGCTGCGGATGCTCGGCGTCCCCGCGGAGAACATCCCGCCCGACACCGAAGCGCGTGCCGCGTTCTTGCGGGCGGAACTCGACCGGAGCGAGTCGGGTGTTCTCGTCATCGCCGACAACGTGTCCAGTGCCCGGCAGGTCATCCCTCTTCGGCCTGCTTCGGCTCGCCATCGTCTGCTGGTGACCTCTCGGGAGATCCTCCCGGGGCTGGGCGCTCGTGTGCTTCGACTCGGCCTGCTGGATCCCGAAGCGGCCCGGGATCTCATGGCGTCGGAGGTGAGAGCGGCCTGGCCGCATGACGACCGGGTGGCTGCGGATCCCGATGGTGCGCTGCTCGTCGCGGAGTTGTGTGGGTACCTGCCTTTGGCGCTGCGACTTGCGGCCGCGCAGCTCATCGTCGATCAGCACCTGCAACTCGGCTTGCTGGCGAAGGACTTGACGGACTCGGCCGGCCGGCTGGACCTGCTGCAGGACGGGGAAACCGGAATTCGGCTGACTCTGGACAGTTCCCATCGGCGCCTCTCCGTTTCGCAGGCCGAGCTGTTCCGCCTGCTCGCGCTCAATCCCGGCCCCGAGATCTCCACCGTGGCGGCCGCGGTCCTGGCGGGCCGGACGCTTCGTGAGACCAGGATCATGCTCGCCCAACTCGCCCGTACCGCCCTCGTCTCACAGACCCCCGAGGGGGGCAGGTGGTACCTGCACGACCTCGTTCACGTGTTCGCCGCCGAACGGGCCCGGATGCATCCGGAGCCGAGTCGGCAAGCCCGGCGACGCCTGTTGGAGTTCTACGTCGCCGCTGCGGGTGCGGCCAACGACTCCGTGACGGCACTGCCCGACAGTCCTCCTGAACTCGGCGTGTTCCACGACCGTTCGCATGCGCTCACGTGGATGGATCGTGAACGTCCGAACCTCGTCGGGACGGTGCAGGCAGCGGTGGCGACGAATCATCCTGAGCTCGTCACGGAGCTGGCCCCGGCGCTGGGCTCCTACCTGATCAGGAGGTTCCGGACGGACGACGGTCTGACGGTCACCCGTGCGGCCCTGGATGCGGCTCGTGCCCTCGACAGCACGTCGGACGAGGCTGCCGCCTGGAACAACTTCGGTCTGGCACTGCACGAGGCCCGTCGCTTCGACGAAGCCGCAGAGGCCTTCGGACGGTCCGGCGAGCTCTTCCGTCAGTGCGGCAACCGCAGGGGCGAGTCCAGCGCGCAGGGCAACCTCGCCAACTCGCTGCGCAAAGTCCGGCGCTTCGACGAGGCGCTCGCGGCCCACCAGCACGCCCTCGCCATCGATCGGGAGCTGGGCCACCGCCGTCGTGAGGGCGGGACCCTGAACAACATCGCGGCCACCCTGCAGGACATGCGGCGCTTCGACGAGGCCATCGAGATCCTCGAGTGCGCCCGCGACATCCATCGCGAACTGGGTGACGTGGACGGGGAAGCGACGGTGTGGTCGAACCTCGCCATGGCCATGCGGGAAACTCGTCGCTTCGACGAGGCCGTCGAGGCCGGTCGGCATTCCGCCCGACTCGCGAGAGGTCTCGGGGACCCCCACCTCGCGGCGACGGCGTTGGAGGAGATCGGGGCGGTCTTCCAAATGACCGGCCGATTCGAGGAGGCGATCGCAACCCACCAGAAGACGTGCATCGGGTTCCGCGAACTCGGAGACCGTCATGGTGAAGCCCTGTCGTGGGGGAACCTCGGGCTCGCCCTGGGGGCCGTCCGGAGGTTCGAAGAGGCGGTGGATGCGCACGAGAACGCCCTGGCCATACATCTGGAACTAGGAGACCGCCACGATTGGGCCCGTACCTGCGGCAATCTCGGCGCGGCCCTGAACGGACTGGGCCGGTTCGAGGAGGCCGAGGACGTACTCCGGCCGGCACTGGCCGTGTTCCAGGAGCGCGGTGACCGGCACGGTGAGAGTGCGGTGTGGAACAACCTCGGTGCCGTGCTGGAGGAAGCAGGCCGTCGGGGCGAGGCGATCCAGGCCCACCAGGAGGCACTGCGTGCTGTGCAGGAGGTGGGTGACCGACTTGCGGAGAGCCGGTCCTTGACCAACCTCGGCGACGTGCTCCGGGAAGCAGGCCACGTCGGCGCGGCGATTGCCGCTCACGAACAGGCCCTCGAAATCCATCGGGCTCTGGGCGATCGCCACGGTGAGGCGAAGCTGCAGGACAAACTCGGTCTTGACTTCGGTGAGGGAGGTGATCATCAGGCCGCAGCCGACGCCTTCCAGCGGGCCCGGCGGCTGTACCTGGACCTCGGTGACGAGGACGGTGAGGCCGTGGCACTGCTCGGTCAGGCTGATGCCCTCTGTTCTCGGAGCGGGTTCCAGGAAGCAGCGGACGCGGCCCGCGAGGCTCTCGTGTTGTTCCGGCGGCTCGGCTCGGCCGACGGCGAGGCGGCGGCCTGGTACTGCCTCGGCGATGCCTTGCACGGGGTGGGCGAGACGGCTGAGGCCGAGACGGCGCTCCGGCGGGCCGAGACCTGTGGCCAGGTGCTCGATGCCGACGGTGACGACGGGTCGGGCCCGGACGCGGTCGCCGATTGATTCCCGCCGGGTGGGCACCGCCGCGCGGGGCGGGGCTACCGGCCGGTATCGTCGGGGCTCGGGAACGGTGGAGACCTGCTGCGGCGGGCCCGAGTGCGGATAGGTGCGGCGAGAAGCGATGGAGTTTCGGGAAGACATCCTGGGTGCCCCTTACGAGGCGGTCGAGCTGCCGCTGCGGCGCGACTACGAGGGCGAGGTCTGCGCGACGCTCGTGCGCCGGCTCGTGCCGGGGTCCGAGAAGGCCGTGCTGTACGTCCACGGGTACAACGACTACTTCTTCCAGACCAACCTCGCCGACCACTTCGTCGCGCTCGGGTTCTCCTTCTACGCGCTCGACCTGCGCAAGTACGGGCGCTCGCTGCGCCCGCACCAGTCGCCGAACTTCGTGCGCGACCTCGTCGAGTACGACGAGGAGATCGACGAGGCGGTGCGGATCGTCCGCGAGGCGGACGGGCACCGGCAGGTGCTGCTGAACGGGCACTCCACCGGCGGCCTGATCGGGGCGCTGTGGGCCGGACGGCGCTCCGGGCGGGGCCTGATCGACGGGCTGTTCCTGAACAGTCCCTTCCTGTCCATGCCGGCCTCGGCCGCCGCCGTGACCTTCGGCGGCCCGGCCGTCTCGGCCATCGCCCGGGTCGCGCCGACGCGGGTGCTGCCCTCCGGGCTGAACCCGCACTACACGCACAGCCTCCACAAGGACCACCGCGGCGAGTGGGACTTCGACCTCCGGCTCAAGCGGCCCGAGGGCTTCCCGCTGTTCGCCGGCTGGCTCGCGGCCATCCACCAGGGGCACCGGCGGGTGCGGCGCGGGCTCGGCATCGACGTGCCGGTGCTGCTCATGGCCTCCACCGCGTCGATCTCCACCACCAAGTGGCACAACGCCCTGCACCACGCCGACGGCGTCCTGCGCGCCGACGACATCGCCGCCCAGGGCCCGCACCTCGGCCGGCACGTCACCATCGTCCGGATCGAGGGCGGCATGCACGACCTCGTCCTGTCCGGCGAGAGCGCCCGCACGCAGGTCTTCGCCGAGCTCGACCGCTGGCTCGACGCCTACCTGCCGGCCGTGCCGGTCGGGGAGCCCGCGTGACCGACGAGCCGGTGCCGGTCGGGCGGCCCACCGACCTCGGGTTCGCCAAGCTCATGCCGGACATCGACCGCGACGGCGGCTGGCTGCTCACCCTCGACGGCACGCCGCAGTCGTACGTCGACCTCGCCGACCCCACGCACCTGGAGTTCGAGTACACCCGCCGCCTCGGCCACCTCGCCGACGCGCTCGCCCCCGCCGGGCATCCCCTCGACGTGCTCCACCTCGGCGGCGGGGCGCTCACCGTGCCCCGGTACGTCGCCGCGACCCGGCCCGGGTCGCGGCAGCAGGTCGTCGAGGTGGACGGTCCCCTGCTCGCCCTGGTCGAGGAGCACCTGCCGTGGCAGGGGCCCGGCGTCGACATCACGGCGACGGTCGGCGACGCCCGCGCCGCCCTGGCCGCCGTCCCCGCCGGATCGCTGGACCTCGTCGTCGCCGACGTCTTCCACGGTTCCCGCACGCCCGCGCACCTCACGTCGGTGGAGTTCCTGCGCCTGGCAGCCGCCGCGCTGCGCCCCGGCGGCTGCTACGCCGCGAACCTCGCCGACGGCCCGCCGCTGGCCTTCGCCCGCGCCCAGGCCGCGACCGTGCGAGCGGTGTTCCCCGAGGTCTGCCTGATCGCCGAGGCCCCGGTGCTGCGCGGCCGCCGCTACGGCAACATCCTGCTGGCCGGCTCGACCGCCCCGCTCCCGGTCGCGGACCTCTCCCGCGCCCTGGCCGCCGACATCTTCCCGGCCCGCCTGACGGACGGCACCGACCTCGCCACCCTGGTCGGCCGCACGCCCCCGGTGACGGACGCCGACGCCACCGACTCCCCGCCACCCCCGGACGGCGCCTTCAGCGTCGGCTGAGGCGGCTGGCCCCTTCCGGTGGGCCCGGCCGCGCGTCGGCTCGCGCGGCCGTCGTCCCGGGGTGTGAGAATCGGCGGGTTCGAGCGGGTGCTCGGGTGGACGGCGGAGGGAGAGGGCGATGGGCGGCGTGGAGCGGCCGGACTTGGGGGAGGTGCCGGAGACGGCGCTGTGGACGCTGTGGCACCGGGCGGTGGAGGCCCGGCGGCCGGACGCGGTCCTGCACGACCCGAAGGCGGTCGAGCTGGTCGGGCGGATCGACTTCCCGTTCGAGGAGCGGTTCGGGCGCCGGGCGGCGGTCGCACAGCTCCAGGCGCTGCGGGCGGCGTGCTTCGACCGCGAGGTGGCGGACTTCCTCGCCCGCAACCCGCGCGGCACCGTCGTCTGCCTGGGCGAGGGCCTGGAGACGCAGGCCTGGCGGGTCGACAACGGGCGCGCCCGCTGGATCTCCGTCGACCTGCCGGAGACGGCCGCGCTGCGCGAGCGCCTGCTCCCGCCGGACGAGCGCCACCGCATCGTCGTGTGCTCCGCCACGGACCCGCGCTGGATGGACGAGGTGGACCCGGCGCAGGGGGTGCTCATCAGCACCCAGGGCCTGCTGATGTACCTGCGCCCGCCCGAGGTCCGCGGGCTGATCGCCGCCTGCGCCGAGCGCTTCCCCGGCGCGACCTTCGTCCTCGACGCGGTGCCGCGGTGGTTCAGCGCGCGGGCCGTCCGGGGGAAGCTGCGGGACAAGTACTACAAGGCGCCGGCCATGCCGTTCGGCATGGACGCGGGCGAGCGCGGGAAGCTCGCCACCGCCCACCCGGCGGTGACGGACGTCCGCGAGGTGTACCCGGAGGGCGGGCGCGGGATCGTCCGGGCGCTGCTGCCCCTCGCGGCCCGTGTGAACGGCAGGCCGTCCGTGGTCGCACTGCGCTTTGCCAAAAAGAGGGAATCGGCCGAAGGTAGCGGAACCTCCGCCGCGGCCCGTACGTCGTAAGACCAGGTAAGACCAGGCGATCGGCGGGGAGAACACGACCGGCCGGCACGTTAGGCTGCCTGGTCAGAGGGGGAGCGGCCCGCGTGCCGCCATCGGAAGACCGCCGGGACGGGCGCACCGCACAGGGGCGCGCCCGCACCGACCTGCCACGGAGGTACTGGCCTTGCACATCGACGCCTGGATCGAGAGCGTCCCCCCGGGGGCCGTGTACGGCCTCGTGGGCTTGATCATCGGTCTGGAGTCGCTGGGCATCCCGCTGCCCGGCGAGATCGCGCTGGTCACGGCGACGCTGATGGCCGTCAAGGGCGTCGTGAGCCCGTGGGGCATCGCCGGCGTGGCGATCGCGGGCGCGATCATCGGCGACTCGATCGGCTACTCGATCGGGCGCAAGGGCGGCAAGCCGCTCTTCGAGAAGCTCGGCCGCAAGTTCCCCAAGCACTTCGGGCCCTCCCACCTGGCCACCGCCGAGCGGTCGTTCCAGCGCTGGGGCATGTGGGCGGTCTTCTTCGGCCGCTTCATCGCGCTGCTGCGCATCTTCGCGGGGCCGCTGGCGGGCGCGCTGAAGATGCCGTACTGGAAGTTCCTGATCGCGAACGTGCTCGGTGGCGTGGTCTGGGCCGGCGGTACGACGCTGCTGGTCTACAAGGTCGGCAAGAGCATCGAGCCGTGGCTGTCGCGCTTCTCGTGGGCCGGGCTGGCGGCGGCCGTCGTCGTGGGCGCCGGCTCGGCGTGGTTCATGAAGCGGCGCGCCGCGAAGGCGCACGCCGCGCACGAGGCGGCGGAGGCGGCGGCGTCGGAGAGCGTTAAGGAGCCGGTGGCGGACTGACGTTCGGGCCGCGGGGTCACCTGCGTCGGCGGCGGTGCGGAGTAGCGTGTGATCACGCACGGCCCGCACCGAGCGCACCGCCCGCACCGCACCGAGCACTGGAGGCCCCGATGACGCAGCCGACCTGGGACGCCGTGGACGCGTACTTCTCGGACACGCTGGTCGGCCACGACCCCGTCCTGGAGGCCGCGTCCGCCGCCGCCGACGCGGCGGGCCTGCCGCACATCGCCGTCGCCCCCAATCAGGGCAAGCTGCTGCACCTGCTGGCGCTGACGGTCGGGGCCCGGCGGATCCTGGAGGTCGGCACGCTCGGCGGCTACAGCGCGATCTGGCTGGCGCGCGCCCTGCCGGCCGACGGCACGCTGATCACCCTGGAGATCGACCCGAAGCACGCCGAGGTCGCCCGCGGGAACCTCGCCCGCGCCGGGCTGGACAAGGTGGCCGAGGTGCGGCTCGGCAGCGCCCTCGACTCGCTGGCCGTGATCGGCGCGGAGGGCGGCGAGCCCTTCGACCTCGTCTTCATCGACGCCGACAAGGTCAACAACCCCGCGTACTTCGCGTGGGCGCTCAAGCTGACCAGGCCGGGCTCGCTGATCGTGGTCGACAACGTGGTCCGCGGCGGCGCCGTCGCGGACGCGGCCGGCACCGACCCCGCCGTCGTCGCCACGCGTAGGCTGCACGACGTGATCGCGGCCGAGCCGCGCGTCACCGCGACGTCCGTGCAGACCGTCGGCAGCAAGGGCTACGACGGCTTCACGCTGGCGCGCGTGCAGAACTGAACCACCGCAACACCTTGGAGGACCCTGTGCGGATCGGACTGCTGGGCACCGGCCCCTGGGCGGAGCGCGTGCACGCGCCCGTCCTCGCCGACCACCCCGGGCTGGAGTTCGCGGGCGTGTGGGGACGCCGTCCCGAGGCCGCCACGGCGCTCGGCGCGGCGCACGGCGTGCCCGGGTACGCGGACCTCGACAAGCTGCTCGCCGAGGTGGACGCGGTCTCGATCGCGCTGCCGCCGACCGTCCAGGCCGACCTCGCGGTGCGCGCCGCCGAGGCCGGCTGCCACCTGCTGCTCGACAAGCCGGTCGCGCTGACCGTCCCGGACGCGCGGCGCGTCGCCGGGGCCGTCGAGCGGCACCGCGTCGCGTCCGTCGTGTTCTTCACCGTCCGCTTCGGCGGCGACCAGATCCCGTGGATCGAGCAACAGGCCGCGCTGGGCGGCTGGTTCACCGGCCGCTCGGACTGGCTCGGCTCGGTGTTCGCCCCCGGCAGCGGCAGCCCGTACGCGGCGTCGCCGTGGCGGCAGGAGAAGGGCGCGCTGTGGGACGTCGGCCCGCACGCGCTGTCCGTGCTGCTGCCGGTGCTCGGCGACGCGACGCGGGTGACGGCCGTGGCGGGCCCGCTCGACACGATCCACCTGGTGCTGCGCCACGCGGGCGGCGCGTCCAGCACGCTGGCGCTCAGCCTGACGGCGCCGGTCGCGGCCGGCGGCACGGGCATGGAGATCCGCGGCGAGCACGGCGTGGCCCACCTGCCGGAGCGCGGCGAGGGCCCGATCGCGGCCCTGCACCGCGCCCTGGACGCTCTCCGGGACTCCGCGCGCACGGGCGAACCGCACGCGTGCGGCGCGGAGTTCGGGCTGCGCGTGGTGGAGATCCTCGCGGCCGCCGAGCGCTCGCTGGAGTCGTCGGCGCCCGTCGAGGTCTGACGGGGCCACCTACCGTCCCTTGGCCTACCGGCCCTTGGCCTCGAAGCGGACGAAGTCCCGCCCGGCGGGCCCGGCCTGGAGGCCGAGGGACTGGCCGATCACCGCGGTCGGCGCGCCGACGAGCTCGCACAGGCGGCGCATCAGCTCCTCCCCGGAGGTCCGACTGCCGTCCGGCGCCGGGTCGTTGCGCAGTGCGGCGAGCGCGGCCGGGTCGGCGAGGCCGGCCTTGCGCGCGATCTTCCCGCAGTAGGAGTCCCAGTCGGCCCGGTGGGCGGCGTACTCGGCCGGGTCGGCCGGCGGGGTCCAGTCGCGGGCCCAGCCCATGTTCTCGTACCCGCCGCCGGGGAAGCAGACGGTGACGCACAGGCCCCACTCGGCGTCCTCCAGCAGCCACACCGTCGTCTTGGAGTCGACGGCGAGCATCCAGGCCGGGTCCATGATGCGGCTGCGGCTGATCCGGCCGAAGCGCGGCTTCGGCGGGTCGAACAGCAGGCCGGTGCCCTGCGGTCCCCGGTAGAGGTAGCCGCCGCGCTTGCCTCGTGCGAGGGCGGTGAGCACCTGTTCGGAGCGGGCGGAGGTGATGGCGGCGTACGTGGGCACGGTGGATCCTCGGAAGTGATGGTCGGGTCGGTGGCGGTCGGCGCCGGTCGGGTCGGGGCCGGTCGGTCGGTGCCGGTCGGTCGGTGCCGTCAGTCGGCGCTGCGCAGCGCGGAGGCGTGGTAGACGAGGTGCGCCGGGACGGCGGCGTCGACGGCCCGCGCGGCCGCGCCGATGTCGCCGATCAGGTCGGGGACGACGGGCACGAAGCAGGTGCTGTGCCCGTACACGATCCGGGCCGGACCGCGCACCTCGACGGCCGCGATGTCGTCGAACGGCACGTGGTGGATCTCGCCGTCGGGTTCGCGCGCCCACACCCCGGCGTGGTTGACGACGAACCGGGTCTTGCGGGCCGCCGAGTAGCGCAGCCGGTCGGCCAGCGGGGGCTTGAACACCTCGCCGTCGGCGGGCAGTTCGGTGTGGTGGGTGCAGCGGTGGCGGGGCACCGGGGTGCCGTCGGGCAGGACGGGGGAGACCTCGACGCCGCAGGGCACGACGAGCAGGGCGGTGCGCAGCGCGTCCGCGAACGCCCGGCGGGCCCGGTCGGGGGTGACGGCGGCGAGGGCGTCGAGGCGCGCGGCCGTGTCGCGATAGGTCTCGCCGAACAGCGACCGGGCGGCGGCGTGGCCGAGTTCGGCGATCGTGTTGCGCGGGTCGGTCCAGACCTCGCGCATGCCCTCGCGCTCCTCGGCGAGTTCGGCCTCGGTGACGCCGTCGCGGGCGAGCCGCAGCGCCTCGTGCCAGAGCAACTCGCTGACGGTCTGCTCCTGGCCCTCGCGGGCGTCGAGGTAGACGGTGTGTTCGCCGGTGGCCGCGCCGGCGTTGTCGAGGCTGCCGCCGACGTCGTAGGTGAGGCCCAAGGCGTGCCGGGCGCTGTCGCGCAGGCGCTGAGCGAACACGGCGACGGCCGCCATGAGGGCGGCGTCCGCCAGTGCGCCGTGCAGCGCGATGCCGGGCCCGGGGACGTCCTCCTGGCGCCAGGACCGGCCGCTGAGCAGCGCGGGCCGGGCTCCGGCGCGGTCGGGCCGCGTGCCGGCGGGCAGCGGCAGGCGCAGCCCGGCGGGCGGCGGGCCGGTGAGGACGAGGACGGCGTTGCCGGCGTGGAAGTACCGGAACAGCGTGTCCTGGACGGCCTCGACGGTGATCCGGTCGGCGCCCGGCCCGCGGTAGGCGGCGAGCCCGAGGCCCTGGACGCCGTACCGGTGCGAGAGCAGCTCGGCGGTCTGGGGGACGGCGACCCGGCCGTCCTCCGCCTCCAGGACCCCGGCCTCCCGGTCGATGCGGTCCAGCGGCAGCTCGCTCAGCGCGGCGCACACCCGGCCCAGGTAGTCCACGACCTGCTCGGGCTGCCCGGAACACGTGAACCGGGTGAGTTCGAGGTCGACGGACGCGTTGTGGTCGTGGTGGAGCCGTGGCAGCGTGCTCATCGCCAGGTGCTCCACGAGGTGGACCACCCCGAGCGTGCGCAGCGTCTCGTCCCGCGCCCCGCACCCGAAGATGAGCTCGGCCTCCAGCGGGCCGGGCGCGGGGGCCCACAGGACTGGTATTCCGTCGATGACCTCGTGATTCACGCGGCGATCATAAGGGGTGAAGTTCTTTACCCAGTAATGACCCCCATTTTGCCTGCTCGCGAGATGCGGCCCACGGCGGGCCGGGGGACTCCTCGCGAAGCACGTCGATCCGCTGTCGGCCCTCGTCCGGCCGGTGCCCGCCGGGGCTTGCGGGGACGAGGACGGCCCCGGTCGCCGATACGAGAATGAAACGTCGTCACACGAAGCTGATGTGACCGATGAATGAATGAAACGCGGTCCAGACGAGAACCTGATGTCCCGTCCCTACAGTGCCGCACATGTCACATACCGATTGCCGGAATCGCCTTCGCCGCAGCCGGACCCCCGGCCGAGCGTGCACCCAAGCCGCCCTGACCGCAGTCGTGTTGGCCGCCGGCCTCGCGCTGGCCCCGTCCGCAGGGGCGGTGCCGGAGGACGGGGCCGCCACGAGCCGGGTGGCCGTCCATCCGGAGGCGGTCACGGCCGCGCAGCAGCAAGCCGTCCTGGACTACTGGACCCCGGCGCGGATCGCCGCCCTGACCCAGCCGTCGTCCGGCAACCCGCCCAGGAGCGGCCCCGACGGAGCCCCGTGGACCGGTGCCGCCACCCTGAGCGGGACGGTGGGCAGGCTCTTCTTCACCAACCACGGCGAGGACGAGAGCTGCACCGCGACCGTCGTGAACAGCGCCAACCGCAGCACCGTCGTCACGGCGGCGCACTGCGTCAACAGCACCGACCTCCTCGGTGAGGACGACGAGTGGCTGTCGAACGAGATGTTCGTCCCGGGCTACCACGACGGCCTCGCGCCGTACGGCAGGTTCGTCGCGCGCGCCGGGGTCGCCGATGCCACCTGGCTCCTCAACGACCAGCAGAACGGCCTGAAGTTCGACGCGTACGACCAGGCGTTCCTGGTCCTGAACGGCAACGCCGCGGGCCAGCGCGTGCAGGACGCCGTCGGTGCCGCACAGCGCATCGGCTTCGACCGGCCGGGCAACGCGTCGGTCCACCAGTTCGGCTACCCGCGCGAGGCCTCGGGCGACCCCTCGCGCGCGGGTCTGCCCGAGTTCACCGGGGCCAGGCTCGCCCACTGCGCGGGTCGGACCCGTGAGTACCCCGGTACCAAGGAGCACCCGGAGCCCCGGGGCGAGTGGGGCGCCCCTTGCGTGATGGGCGGCGGTTCCAGCGGCGGTCCCCGCGTCGCCGACTTCGACCCGTCCTCGGGGATCGGCACCGTCGTGGGCGACAACACCCAGGGCGCCTTCTTCGACTCCTCGGGCCGGGTGTGCGAGCGCGGCACCGCCTCCTGCACCCGGCACCTCGTCGGTCCGCAGTTCACCTCCGCGATCACGGAGCCGCTGTACCGGGCCGCCGAAGCCGCACCCGTCGCCTGATCGCGACCGTCCCCCGAAACGAACCGGACCCTACCGAGAATGGCAACGATGTCAGCCGAACACCGAGCATTCCCCCGCAACCTCGCCGCCGCGGGAGCCCTCCTGCTGAGCGCGGCCACGGCGGCGGCCGTCCTGCTGCCGGCCGCCGCCCACGCCGCGGAACCGGAGCCCATCGCGATGCACGCCGGAGCCACGACCGACCAGGAGCGCAGCCGGATCGACGCCTACTGGACCCTGGCCCGGATGAAGCTGGCGGGCGCGGTGGTCCCCGAGATCACCCCCGTGCCCGAGGACGACAACACGCCCGACGATCCGCTGCCGCTTCCCCCGAACACGCCGGACCCCGGGACGACCTGGACGCACGGCGGCGCGGTGAACGAGAGCGTCGGGCGGCTCTTCTTCACCTTCTCCGACGGCTACGACGGCAGCTGCACGGCGACGGTCGTCGAGAGCGCCAACCGCAGCACCGTCGTCACGGCGGCGCACTGCCTGCGGGGCGTCGGCCCCTCCGCCGCCGACGGCACCTGGCGGCACAACGTCTACTTCGTGCCCGGCTACCGCAACGGCACCAAGCCGCTCGGCGGCTTCAGCATCAGGAGCATGGCCACCTCCGCCCGCTGGGACGCCGACCCGGCCACGACGACGTCGAGCGACGTCGCCGTGGCCGGCCACGACACGGGAGTCCTGGTGGCGAACCCCTCGGCCGGGGGACGGCGCATCGCGGACGTCACGGGAGCCCAGCGGATCGCGTTCACCAGGCCCGCCGAGGGGGAGTTCATCCACACCTTCGGGTATCCGAAGGACCGGCTCAACAACCCCGCCGCCAAGTACGCCGGCTCGCGGATGATCCACTGCGCCGGACCGGCCCGCCCCGGCCCCAAGGCCCCCCTCCTGTGGGGCGAGTCCTGCGACATGTCCCACGGAGCGAGCGGCGGCCCGCACCTGGCCCGCTTCGACACGCGCACCGGCGTCGGCACCGTCGTCGGCGTCACCACCACCAGCGAGGACCTCGCGGGCGGGCAGACCAACACGCTCTACGCCACGCGCTTCGGTGACAGTGCCCGCCACCTCTACACCTGGGCCCAGACCCGCCAGGCCTGACCTCCCACCCCGCCCCTGCCCGGCCGGCGTCGCCGCCCGGCCGGGCAGGGCACCTTCTCGACGCAGCCGGCGGGCCGCCGTCAGGCCGGGGGCAGGCCGGGCCCGGCCTGGTCGGGGCGGCGGTCGGCGGGGCGGGTCGGGGGGATGACGGGGGCGCGGAAGTCGCGGGGGCCGGACCACAGGGCGGGGACGGCGTCGCTGCGCCGGGCGAGTTCGTAGGCGAGGGCCTCGTAGTTGACGCGCCAGCCGTTGAAGTGGCGCCAGGCGTCCTCGACCGGCCGCTCGCGGGTGAACCCGGCGGCGGTGATCATCGCGACGGCGCCGATGTACTCGGCGTAGGTGAGGCGGATCGGGGTGGCCGGGTCCGGGTCGGCGTCGAAGTCGACGCGCAGGGCGCGCGCGATGTCGCGCATCGCGGTGAAGCCGGCGCGGATCACCAGGCGGGCCTCGGGCGGGGCGGAGCGCGGGCACAGGGCGAGGTGGAGGGCGGCGGCGTCCATGACGGCGATCAGGCCGACGACCCAGCTGCGGTTGGGCTGCGGGGAGCGGAAGGAGAGCAGCACGGGGTAGTTGGAGTGGCTCTCGCCGATGTCGGCGGCCAGCCGCTCCCAGTCCCGGTAGAGCTGCGGCAGGGCCGTCTCGGTGTCGACGAGGGACTGCCGGGCCAGCAGCTCCGGGCCCCACGCGGGCTCGCCGGCCCGGGACTGGAGCAGCGTCACCTCGGTCTCGCGCCGCTGGTAGGCGGCGTAGAGGGTGGGCAGGTAGGCGATCTGCAGCGCGATGACGAGCGGGCCGCTGGAGGCGGCCATGAAGTCGATCACGGACAGGTGCAGGCGGTCGCCGCTGGCGAAGCCGAGCGTGAAGAGGCTGGATCCGGCCTCGCGGAACGAGACCGACCAGTCGAGCTCCGACGTGCCGTGCAGCAGCAGCGTGTACGCGAGCAGCATCCCGCTGAGCCACACCCCGAGCATGCCCAGCAGCACGAGCGGCGCGAGCCAGGTCAGTGCCCGGTCCTGCGCCCGGTAGGTGCCGAAGGGCGCGGCCCAGACGCGCAGCAGCAGCCGGAGCGCGGCCCAGAGCCGGAAGACGAGCGCCGAGTACAGGCCGCGGGGTACGACGAGCGTGCGCAGGATGCTGCCGATGACGAGCAGGAGCACGAGCACGCCGGCCACGGTGTGGATCAACCTCATGGGGTCATTCTGGCGGTCGTCCAGGTCAGGCGCGGCGCGGGGCGCCGACGGTGGCGGTTCGGCGGCGGGTACGGCGGTGGCTCGGCGGTGGTTCAACGCGAGCGGTCGTGTGCGGTATGAACATGATCACACCGATTTGGTGGCGTCCTGGCGCGGCCCCACAGGCGTCTACCCCTTTGACGGGGACTGCATCCACCGACAGATCGGAGACCGGGCTGTGCGTTTACACAGGGTCGGGGGCAAGGGCGGGGGCAAGGGCGGGGCCGACGAGGACCAGACGGGGTGCCGACGACGGCACCCGCTACGGCGGCTCGACTACCCGCGCCGGGGCCGGCGCGGGATCCGCCGCTGGCTGCCGTCGTGGCGGCAGCTGCTCCTGCTCACCGGTGCCGGAGCGGTGACGCTCACGGCGCTGGCGGCCTGGCTCTACGCGACCACCGAGGTGCCCGAGGACCTCAACGCCTTCGCCACCCAGCAGAACAACGTCTACTACTGGGCCGACGGCACCGAGATGGCCCGGATCGGCGAGACCAACCGCCAGGAGGTGCCGCTCGACCGGGTGCCGGAGCCGGTGCAGTGGGCGGTGCTGTCCGCGGAGAACGAGACCTTCTACTCGGATCCGGGGATCTCGCTCTCGGGCATCGGCCGGGCGGTCGTCTCGATGGCCACCGGCGGCGACACCCAGGGCGGCTCGACCATCACCCAGCAGTACGTCAAGAACAGCTACCTGAACCAGCGCCAGGCCATGTCCCGCAAGCTCCGGGAGGCCGTCATCGCGATCAAGCTCGACCAGCGGATGAGCAAGCGGGACATCCTGGCCGGCTACCTGAACACCAGCTGGTTCGGGCGCGGCAGCTACGGCATCGAACGGGCCGCCGCCGCGTACTACGGCAAGGACGTCTCGCAGCTGAACCCGAGCGAAGGGGCCTTCCTGGCGGCCCTGTTGAAGGGGGCGGGGCAGTTCGATCCGGCGATCAGCGAGGAGAACCGCGAGCGCGCCGAGGACCGGTGGTCCTGGATCCTGGACCGGATGGTGAAGGCCGGAAAGCTGTCCGCCGCCGAGCGCGCCGGCTACACGGAGTTCCCCGAACCGAGGCCCCAGCCGAAGGCGGCGGGGCTGAGCGGCCAGGTCGGCTACCTGGTGGACATGGCCAGGGCCTACGTGGAGGGCCACAGCGACATCACCCCGGCGCAGTTCGACCTCGGCGGCCACCAGATCTTCACCACCTTCGAGAAGCCGCGGGTCACCGCCCTGGCGGCGGCCGTGCAGGAGGCCACGAAGGGCATCGACCCGAACGCCCGCGAGGCCGACAAGCTGCTGAAGGTCGGCGCCGCGTCGGTGGCCCCGGACGGGCGGATGGTCGCGCTGTACGGCGGCCCGGACTACCTGAAGCAGGGGTACGACAACGCCAACGCCTCGTCGGTGCCGATGGGTTCGGCCTTCACCCCGCTGGTGTACGCGGCGGGGCTCGGCCAGGGCGTGCAGCGCCAGCGCGGCGGCGGCCGCTCGCCGGTGACGCCGGCCACCGTCTACAACGGCGACCACGGGGTGAACGTCATGACCCCGGAGGGGCCGTACTGGGGGCGCGACGGGAAGACCGCCAAGACCGCCAACGACGGCGGACGCAGCTGGGGCCCGGTGAGCCTGCGGAGCGCGATCGAGCAGTCCGTCAACGGGCCGATGGCGCAGCTCGCCATGGACGTCGGCCTGGACCGGGTGCAGCAGACCGCCACGGACCTGGGCCTCCTCCCGGGCAGCATGGGCGAGCTCGTGCCGGCCTTCGGTGTCGGCAACTCCACGCCGAGCGCGATCAGGGCCGCCGACGCGTACGCCGCCTTCGGGGCGAAGGGCAGCCGCACCGACCCCTACTCGGTGCTGCGGATCACCCGCAACGGGGAGGTGCTCGCGCTGCGGCTGCCGACGGCCGTCCAGGCGCTGAGCGCGGCTGCGGCGGGGGAGGTCGACGCGGCCTTGAAGGGCGCGGTTCGTGGCGGCAGCGCGCAGGCGGCCGCGGAGGCCGGACCGGACGTGGCGGCGAAGCCCGGTACCACCGTGGACCGTACGGCGGGGTGGTTCGTCGGCTACAACGCGCGTGTGTCGACGGCGGTGACGGTGTTCCGGGCGGACCTGAAGGACATGAAGCTGCTCTCTCTGGAGGGCCTCGGCGGGGCTGCCCCGGACACCCTGGACTCCGAGCTGCCGGCGCGGATCTGGACGTCCTTCATGAAGGCGGCCGGGTAGGGCCTACTGACCCCAGGGCCCGAGCTTCTCCGGGTTGCGGACCGCCCAGATCCGGGTGACCCGGCCGTCGGCGACGTCGAACGACGCCACCGTCATGACGACGCCGTTGCGCCGGGCCACCAGGCCGGGCGCGCCGTTGACCGACCGCTCCAGGAGCTCCATGCCCGGCGCCTTGTCGGCGATGGCGAGCATGTACTGGGCGATCAGCGCGCCGCCCTCGACCGGGCGCAGGACAGTGCCGACCAGCCCGCCGCCGTCGGCGGTCATCACGGCGGCGGGGTCGAGCACGGCGACGAGGGCCGCGACGTCCTTGTTCTTCCAGGCCTTCTTGAGGCGCCGTACGGTGTCGGCCTGCCCGGTGGCCGTCGCGGGGGCGGGAGTGGTGCCCACCCGCCGTCGGGCGGAGGCCGCCAGTTGCTTGCAGGCCGCGGGGGTGCGGCCGAGGACGGCGGCGATCTCGGCGAAGGGGTAGCGGAAGACGTCGTGCAGGACGAACGCCACCCGCTCGGCGGGCGTCATCGACTCCAGGACGACGAGGAAGGCCATGGCCACCGACTCGTCGAGGACGATCTGGTCGGCGAGGCTCTCCTGGCCGTTCTCGCGCTGGGGACGGTCGGGCAGCGGCTCCGGCAGCCAGGCGCCGACGTACCGCTCACGACGGGCCCGCGCCGAGCCGAGCACGTCCAGGCAGATGCGGCCGGTCACGGTCGTCAGCCACGCGCCGGGGGACACGATCTCGTCGCGCCGGCCGCCCGGCAGCGCGTACCAGCGGGCGTACGCCTCCTGGACGGCGTCCTCGGACTCGGCGAGGGAGCCGAGCAAGCGGTAGGCGATGTTGAGCAGTTGGCGCCGCTCGCCGGCTATGCCGTCCTGTGCCGATCCCATGATCTTCGGCCTTACCTTTCCCGGGCCTGTGTCGTCGTGTTCGTGAGACCTTACTGAAGAGAGGACCGAGACATGGCGACGACTCAGGCGACGCAGGCGACTCCCGTGCGGCGTACGTTCCCGTTGGTGCGGATCGCGATCGCGCTCCAGACCCTGACCATCTTCCTGCAGGCCGCCTCCGCCGGGTTGCTGCTGACCGCGTCCTACGGGGAGACGCTGCACAGCGTCGGCGCCCGCGTGATGTACGGGGCGTCGATGCTGTACGTGCTGGCGGCGGTGCTGGCGTGGAAGCCGGGCGGCGGCCCGGTGCGGCCGGTCTGGGAGGCGTCGGGCTTCCTGGTCCTCGCGTCCGTCCAGGTCGTGCTCGGCGTGGCGCACGTGCCGTCGGTCCACTTGCCGTTGGGCGTGGCGATGTTCGGGCTGAGCGTGCTGGCGCTGGCGCGGCGGTGACGTCCGGTCCCGGGGTGCGCGAGAAGTCGGTGAGGCCGACTTCTCGCGCAGCGCGCCCGTGGGGGGTGGTCACTTCACGAAGCGGGACCAGTCGGCCGGTTGTCCGGGGTCGAGCTGGCGGAGCTTGTCGAGGACCTTCGGGTCCTGGGCGTCGAGCCAGTCGGCGACCTGGCGGAAGGAGACGCAGCGGACGCCGTCGCGTTTGCACACGCTCTTGATCACGTCCTCGACGGCCTGCATGTAGATGCCGCCGTTCCAGGTCTCGAAGTGGTTCCCGATGAAGAGCGGGGCCCGGCTCCCGTTGTAGACGCGCTCGAACCCGGCGAGGTAGCTGTCCCGGGCCTCCTTCTCCCAGGCCGGGTACTTGGCCGGGTCGCCCTTGAGGTTGTCCCCGGACTGGCCGGCGAGGAAGTTGTAGTCCATGGAGAGGCCCTGCGAGGACCTTGCGGGGAACGGCAGCAACTGAAGCGGGAAGTTCCAGATGCCCTCCTTCTTGATCGGCCAGACCTGGAACTCGCCCTTGGAGCTGGCGTCGTAGCGGAACCCGCTGGCCTTCTCGGCCACGAGCAGGTTCCGCTGGCCCTCCAGACAGGGGGCGCGACCGCCGACCAACTCCTTGGTGTAGTCGAAGGGGAGGGGCGGGAGGTCCTTGTAGCCGGTGTTGGTCTTCCAGTTGGTGACGAAGGAGACGGCCTGGTCGAGCTCGCTCTTCCACTCGTCGGAGGTCCAGTCGCCGCCGCCGTTCGGGCCGCAGAAGTGCCCGTTGAAGTGGGTGCCGATCTCGTTCCCGTCCAGCCAGGCGAGGCGCAGCTGTTCGAGGGTGTCCTTGACGTGGGCGTCGGTGGCGAAGTCGATGGAGGCGGCGCCGGGGTCGTGCTGGGGCGGCTGGTAGAGGGTGCGCTTGGATTTGGGGAGGGTGTAGATGCCGGTGAGGAAGTAGGTCATCTGGGCGTTGTTGGCGGCGCCGAGCTCGCGGAAGCGCGAGAAGAGGTGCTCGTCGCCTTCGAGGGCGCCGTCCCAGGAGAAGACGACGAACTGCGGGGGCTTCTCGCCGGGTTTGAGCCTCTCGGGGGTGGGCTGCTTGGGCTGGGGGCCGGTGTAGGAGGTCGAGCCGTCGCCGAGGATTTTGACCTGCCCGTCCCAGGTCGGAGTTGGGGAGGGAGATGGGGACGGGCTCTCGGCGGCCGGGATCGGGGCGGGGTTCTCGGCGGGGGTCGTGCCGGCGGCGGTGGGTCTGCCCTGGGAGTCGGGCCCTCCCGCAGCCAGGGCGAGAGCCGCGAGGACCCCCACCGCCAGCAGACCGGCCGTGCCGCGAGAGACCCGCACCGTACCTCCGAGAATAGATCGACAGTTCGATCATCAGAACACTTCGATCGGTGCCTGTCGAGGCTGGAGTGGCGTGGGTGAAGGAGTTGAACTGGCAGGCACCTGTCGGACGTTGAACTGTGTCTGACGATCACTCATGGCAAGACTTGTTCGGCGGACATGCGGGAGGAGGGGACCTGCCTAAAGTCGGCACACCAGGAATCCGCCGAGACATGTGATCTTGAACAGCCCCTCGGTCGCGATCGTGGCGGCGACGATCGCGGCTGCCCGGTCGACGGTCTCGTGGAAGGGGACGCCGCATTGGTCGGCCCACGCCTCGTAGGAGGCAAGGTGGGCAACGACTGGTGCGGGGTCGGTGAGCTCGATGGTGCCGGGCAGCTTCCGGACTCGGATGTCCTTGAACGCCGTTCCGAGGTAGCCGGGTGCCTTCTCCAGGGAGAAGCGGGAGCTGAGGGAGACCCGTGCCGGCCCCTCGGGAATCCCGAGGACGTCGCCTGCGGCCCGGGCCCAGAGCCGGTCCAACTCCTGTTTGTCGGCTTCGCTGTTGGTCGAGGCAATGAGCACGCCGCCAGGCCGGAGGGTGCGGGCCAACTCCGTGATCGTGGCCTCGATGTCGCCGACGTGGTACAGCATGTGCAGGGCCAAGACGCCGTCGGCGCTGTTGTCGGCGACGGGGAGGGCCTGGGCGTCGGCGACCAGGACCGGCTTCTCGACGTCGGCGAGGATGCCCGCGGAGATGTCCATCCCGACGACCTGAAGGTCCGGCCGGTCCTTGTGCAGGCGGTTGACGAACTTGCCGTTGCCGCAGCCGACGTCGAGGACGATCCCGCTTGTGCCGGCCAGTTCTTCGAGGACGATCCCGGGCAGGTCGTACCGTGGCTGCTGCCACCGGTAGATGGACTGGCGGGCGGCCAGGTGGCGTCCGTCCGCGTAGGCGCTGTTCGCGAGGATGGATCTATCGGCGACTGCGGCGTCCTGCCGTGTGGTGTTGCTCGTCACTGGGGCAGCTCCGGAGAGTTCGTGAGTGCGGGTCGAGAGCAGGCTTCTCTGACATTCTCACGGAGACTCAGGACGATCGGGGAGCCTGCATAGACAGGCTCGGAAAGACGAGCGCTCAGGGCCCGAAGGCGGCTGGAGATGCTCGCTGTTCGCCGGTCCGGTGCGGCGTCCAGCAGCACCGAAAGCTTCTCCTGCACGCCGTCGAGGTCACCGTGGGCGAGGTGGGCGTTGGCGAGATCAAGGCGGGCGGCCAGCAGATCGCCGGAGGACTGTTCCTGGCGCGGTCCGGACTCGTACAGACTGATGGCCCTTGAGGACGCTGCGATGGCGTGGTTCACGTGACGGTCGCTGTTCAGGGCAAGGAGAGCGGTGCCGGCGTAGGCCCACTGCTTGGCCTCGGGAAACGTGAACACGCCGGGAAGATCCACGGCGGCCACCGTGCTCCGAGCCGTCTCGGCCGCTTCCACGGCTCGAAGCGCGCTTTCGGTGTCGCCGAGGGCGGCGGTGGCCCGTGCTTCGAGGCTGAGCAGACGAGCCGCGATCGTCCCGCTGTCCGCGTACGGCAATCCGGCTCTGGCCAGGTCGGCGGCCTGGCGGTGGTCCTGCTGCCAGTAGGCGATCAGGGACTGGACGGATCGGATCCAGGCCCGGAGACCGTTGTGGCCGGCTGACTCCGCGCAGCGCCAGGCCGTTCGCGAGTGGGTGGCCGCAGCTGTGTACTGGCCGAGGTCGAGGGCGACATGGGTGGCCAGGCCGCAGAGGCGTCCGGCCTGCAGGTAGAGATGGCTTGCCTGGTAGGGGTGTTGGCGGCCCCGGAGTAAGTCGAACACTCCTCGCCGGAGGGTTCCGATGTCGTGGAAGAGCTCGGACACCGGCCTGCTCACGTAGTCCCCTGCCAGCCTCGCAAGGTCCGCGTCGATCTGTTCGAGCAGCGTGTCGTCCACGTTGGACGCGCTCGCGAAGCGAAGGAACCACGCGGACTCTGCCGAGTCGGCTGCCACGGCCGCAACGAGATCGATGTCGCGGTTCGTGCGCCGGACAGGCGCAGTACGGGGAACATCTTCGACGGCCGTGGTCGGTGCTTTCAGCAGGTCGGCCAACTGGTCGACCGTGAGTTTCAGGGCGCGGGCGAGCTTCGGCCGCATCCAGGGCTGTGGGGCACTGCGACCGCTCTCCCATCGCCCCACGGTCGTGCGGTCCACGTCGACGGCTTCGGCCAGGGATTCCTGGGTGTGGCCGACCGCCTCCCTGCGCTGGATCAGCCGGGACCTCTTGGATGCCATCCCATGTCCCCCAGAGGTACGTCAGTTCGTGTCTCGCAGTAACAGAGCAGGTCATGCCCTGGTTTGCAGCACGGATGCCTCGTTGCTGCCTCAATTCTGCTCTGGTTCATCGGCGTTGGAGGCGGTTCTGTAGAGACCTGCCGGGTGAATCCCGGCGCGAATCGGCCCGCTGCCGACCTCGTCCCGGTGAAAGGTCCGCGCTCATGTCCGTCGCCACCCGGCAGGCCACTGCCCCCGCCCCGTTCGGCTTTCGCGTGTTGCCCAGTGCCGAGGCCGTGCCGACGGCCCGGCGGCGGGTGATACGGGCCGTGCGCGGTTGGGGCCTGCCGCTCGCGGAGGACGCGCTCCGCGATGTCGAGTTGCTGTCCAGCGAGCTGCTCACCAACGCTGTGTCCCACACTCACGCCGCGTGCGTCGTGTGCGTGTCCTGGGACGGTGACCGGCTGCGCGTCGAGGTGACGGACGTCGGCCACGAACTTCCGGCTGTCGGCGGGATTGATCTCGACGCCACCGACGGGCGAGGGCTGTTCCTGGTGGCAGCGCTCGCGACGAACTGGGGCGCCGAGCCGGACCCCGCCGGCAAACGGATCTGGTTCGAGGTCGGTACCACCTCCGCCGTTTCGGGCGACGAGCGACTCACCGCGCTGGTGAGGGCTGCGGCCCCGAAGGCACGGGACATCCTCCCGACCAGTGCCTGACAAGACTTCCTCCCGCCCCGACGCGGGCTTGGGGGATGCAGGTGGCCGTGCTGGTCAACAGCCATGCGGCAAAAGCACCTGAGGTTCCTAGCCAACGGCTTGCCCTGGCAATGGATCCATCGCTGCACCCACGACGGGGCCGGGCAATCGGCCCGCCCCATGAAACCGAAGGAGTGCTTCATGCCCGAGAACCTGACGACCAACACCGAGCTGGAGGGCGATGGCCTGCTGGTCGCCCGTTCGAAGGTCGCCGCGGCCCGCTCGCGTGGCGAGCAGTCGTCGGACGGCGGCTCCACCGGCCGAACCGACACCAACGACTGACGGCTGCATCACGATGACCGCCGAGCACTTCTCGGTGGTTGAGCGTCTGGGCGGGGATGACTTCCTCGCCCGGACGCTCGGCCGCAGCTTCAAGGTCGCACGCGGTGAAGCCGCGTCGCTCGCCGGGCTGATGAGCTGGGATGACCTCAACGCCATCCTGACCCATCACCGGTTCGAACCCCCTCGCCTCCGCCTCGCCGCCAACGGGGAACAGGTGCCCGCGCACACCTACTCCCGGCCGATCACCACCCGGCGCAACACCGTCTGGCACCAGCTCCAGCCCTCCGAGCTGCACCAGCGTCTCGCCGAAGGGGCCACGCTGGTCCTGGACGCCGTCGATGACCTCCACCCCGGTATCGGTGCTTTGGCCGGCCAGCTGGAGCGCTGGCTGCGGACCGGCGCGCAGGTCAACCTGTACGCCTCCTGGACCGGTACCGAGGGCTTCGGCGTCCACTGGGACGATCACGACGTGGTCGTCGTCCAGCTCGACGGCGCGAAGCGATGGCGCATCTACGGCCCCACCCGCGCGGTGCCGATGCACCGCGACGTAGAAACGCCGGAACCGCCGCCCGAGGAGCCCGTCGCCGATCTGGTCCTCACCGCCGGCGATGTGCTCTATCTGCCTCGGGGCTGGTGGCACGCCGTCGCCGCCTCCGAGGGCCAGCACTCGCTGCACGTCACGTGCGGGCTGCAGAGCACAACCGGCGCCGATCTGATCACATGGCTGTCTGAGATGCTGCGCGCCCACGAGGCCGTCCGAGCGGACATCCCGCGCTTCGGGGCCGCCGAGGAGCAGCGTGCCTTCCTCGACACGATCGGCAAGCTGATCGCGGCCGAGCTGGAGAACGACCGCCTGCTCGCCCGCTTCTCCTCCGCTAGCGACGCCACCGAGCGAGCCCGGCTCGCGCCGTCACTGCCCTACATCACGGCGGCTCCGCCGGATGGCGACCTGCAGGTTCGCCTGGTCGCCACGCGGCCCGCGCTCACGGCGGTGGCCGACGGCATCGTCCGGCTGACCGCCGGCGGCGAGGAGTGGACGTTCGTCGGCAAGGCCGGGCCGATGCTCGCGCTCCTCGCCGACGGGGAACCTCACCGGCTGGCCGATCTCGCTCAGGCCGCAGGCATCACGCTAGGCCAGGCGGCCGGTGTCGTGACGGAGCTGGTCGACGGCCAGGCCGCCGCGATCGGAAGCCCACGATGACCGTCCGGCTGGGCCTCGGCACCTACCGCTGCCTCGATGTGGCCGAGGCCGCGCTGATGGCCGCCTCCCGTGGTGCCGACTGGGTGGACACAGCGCCCAACTACGCAGGGGGCCGGGCGGAGACGTCACTCGCTGTGGTGCTGGCTGCCTACCCGGACCTGTGCGTCTCCACGAAGGTGGGCTTCGTCCCGGCCGGCGCCAGGCAGATCGGTGTGCGAGCCGGTGCTCTGTCCCCAGCGGATGCCGAACGAGGGCATTGTCTCGCCCCGGACTACATCACCTGGCAGCTCGCTCGCAGCAGGCTCATGCTCGGCCGGGTACCCGACCTGGTGTTCGTGCACAACCCAGAGTACGCCTGTCCGGACGGCGAGATCACCGGCCGGCTCTACAACGCCTTCCTGGCCCTGGAGGAGGCGTGCAGCCAACAGATCATCAGCGCCTACGGAGTGGCAACCTGGCACGGCTTCAGCAGCGGGCTCTTCGACGTACCCACGCTGGTCGAACTCGCGACCAAGGCCGGCGGGCCGAATCATCACCTGTGGGCCATCCAGCTCCCGATCTCCCTCGTCCACCTTGCGTCCGTCGCCCAGGCTCTCGACGGACACGGCCCGTTGGCCGATGCCCTGGATGCGGGACTGGAGGTGTTCGCCTCCGCCCCGCTCCACGGCGGCGAGATCCCTGGCCTGGTGACCCCGGAACTGTCCGAGCTGATCACCCCTGGCAAGACCCCTGCCGAGACCGCCCTCGCCGTCGTCGCTTCTGCCCCAGGGGTGAAGCGCGTGCTCCTGTCGACGGGAAACCCGGAACACTGGATGCGGGCCGCCGAAGCCGTCGGCCAACCGCCGTTGTCTCCGGACGTACTCCGAAGGGTCGTTGATGTACTCGGAACCTGAGCCGGATACCGCCAGGCGGATGCGCGAGATGCACGCCGTAGCAGCAGCGGAGCTCTACGCGACGCCGATCGGCTCGCGCGAGGCGTGGGGCTGGCGCGGACGTACCCTCAGCCGCCCGGTTGCCACGGCGTCCGGCGAGGGCTGGCTCCGCCTGGTGTCCGCCCCCGCCGACAAGGCCGGCGGAAAGCTCTGGGAGGGACCGCAGGAGGCAGAACGGCTCATGCCTCCTTCGGTACCCAGGCCACGCCTGCGGGAGCGGCGTACCTGGACCGAGGGCGAGCACGGCTACCTGGCGGAGCTGTACGACAAGATCACCGCCTCCACCATCACTACCCAGGAGCCGATCCTCCGGGAAGCTCCTGACCTGGACGACGCCTGGTGGGACGGACTCAGCACCGCCCTCGACGCCATTACCACCGTTCCCAGCGACCGGGTGGCGGTCCGGCAGGAATACCTGGACCGTGCCATGCCCCAGTACCTGGGCATCCCGATCGACACCAAGGTGCCCACCTGGACAACGGCCCACGGTGACCTGCACTGGGCCAACCTCACGGGTCCGGCCCTCACCGTCTTCGATTGGGAGGGCTGGGGCGCTGCGCCTGCCGGGTACGACGCGGCGCTCTTGCACTCGTACAGTCTTCTGGTGCCGGACATCGCCGCCCGGATCCGTCAGCAACTCGCCCATGTCCTCGACACGCCGGCTGGGCAGTTCGCCGAACTGGTCGTCATCACTGAACTTCTGCAGACCACGACCCGTGGCGACAACCTCGACCTCGAGGAGCAGCTACGAAGGCGGCTCTTCGCGATCATCGGGTGATTGTGCCGTTGTGCTACAGCTGCTGCAGCGGCAACGGTGGCTATTGTGTCGAGGCGGCGCCCGCCTGCTCCGGCCTTGTGCCCGTCCGTGACTCGAAGGACCCCGAGGGGCCGGATTTCCTCCTCCTCTCCTCTGCATGGTGATCGTTCGTGATGGCCCCGTCCGTCGGTGAGTTCGGCGACATCTGAACAAAGGTGCATCTCTGCGTGCCCCCGGACCGGGTCGGTCCGGGGGCACGCGTCATTGACAGGGGGAACGCCGGGATGAATGCTAAGCAAGCGCTTAGTCAACGAGATGGAACCGACGCCACCCCCAGGAGCCGCCCGATGCCCGAGACGACCCCCGCCGATCCGCCCGGGCTGGACCTGGGGCGCCTCCGGGCCCACCTGGACCGCGAGCTGCCCGGCCTCGTCCAGGGCCCTCTCTCTGCCTCGCTCATCGAGGGCGGGCGCTCCAACCTGACCTACGTCCTCACGGACGGCTCCTCCCGCTGGGTCCTCCGGCGGCCGCCGCTCGGGCACGTGCTCGCCACCGCGCACGACATGGGCCGCGAGTACCGCGTCATGACCGCCCTCCGCGACACCGACGTCCCCGTCCCGCGCACGCTCCACCACGACCCCACCCCGGACGTCCTCGGCGCGCCCTGGTACCTCATGGAGTTCGTCCCCGGCGTCGCTCACCGTGACCCCGCCCCCCTCGTCGCCCTCGGCGAGGACCGTGTCCGTGTCCTCGGCCGTCGCCTCGTCTCGACCCTCGCGGCCCTGCACCGGATCGACCCCGCCGCCGTCGGGCTCGCCGACTTCGGGCACCCGGACGGCTACCTCGAACGCCAGCTGCGCCGCTGGTCGAAGCAGCTCGCCGCCTCCCGCAGCCGGGACCTCCCCGAGCTCGACAGGCTCCACGACCTCCTCTCCGCCCGCCGCCCCGAGTCGCCCGCCCCCGCGCTCGTCCACGGGGACTACCGGCTGGACAACGTCCTCGTCGACGACGGCGACGCGATCGCCGCCGTGCTCGACTGGGAGATGTCCACCCTCGGAGACCCCCTCACCGACATCGGCCTCCTCGTGATGTACACCGAGGTCGCCGGCGTCGGCGGCGGCATCATCCCGGCCGCCATGACCGCCCCCGGCTTCCCGTCCAGCAAGGAAATGGTCGCCCACTACGCGGAATTGACGGGTCGTCAGGCCGAAGACCTCGAATGGTACGTCGCCTTCGCCGCCTTCAAGCTCGCCGTCGTCGCCGAGGGCATCCGCTACCGCTTCCAGCAGGGCGGCACCCTCGGCGCCGGCTTCGAGCGGGCCGGCGAGATGGCCCCGATCCTCGCCCGGTACGGCCTGACCACCCTGAAGGAAGCAGCCTGATGGACTTCGCCTACGACGCCCGCACGAACCAGCTCCGCGAGCAGCTGCTCGCCTTCATGGACGCGCACGTGTACCCCGCCGAGCCCGTTCTCGAAGAGCAGCTCGCCGACCCCGCCCGCCCCGCCTGGAGCGTCCCGCCGATCGTCGCGGACCTCCAGGCCGAGGCCCGCAAGCAGGGCCTGTGGAATCTCTTCCTCCCTGGCGACGAGGGCGCCGGCCTCACCAACCTCCAGTACGCCCCGCTCGCCGAAATCACCGGCCGCAGCCCCCAGTTGGCCCCGCCCGCGTTCAACTGCGCCGCCCCCGACACCGGCAACATGGAGCTCCTCGCCCAGTTCGGCAGCCCCGAGCAGCGCGAGCGCTGGCTGCGGCCCCTCCTCGACGGCGAGATCCGCTCAGCCTTCGCGATGACCGAGCCCGAGGTCGCCTCCTCCGACGCCACCAACATCGCCACCCGCATCGAGCGCGACGGCGACGAGTACGTGGTCAACGGCCGCAAGTGGTACATCACCGGCGCGATGAACCCGCAGTGCCGGATCCTCATCGTGATGGGCAAGACGGACCCGGCCGCCGCCAAGCACCGCCAGCAGAGCATGATCCTCGTGCCGCGCGACACCCCCGGGGTCACCGTCAAGCGCGGCATGAAGGTGTTCGGCTACGACGACTCCGACCACGGCGGCCACGCCGAGGTGCTGTTCGAGGACGTCCGCGTCCCCGCCGCGAACCTGATCGGCGAGGAGGGCGCCGGCTTCGCCATCGCCCAGGCCCGCCTCGGGCCCGGCCGCATCCACCACTGCATGCGCGCAATCGGCATCGCCGAGCGCGCGCTGGAGCTCATGTGCCGCCGGTCCATCGGGCGCGCGGCCTTCGGCCGGCCGCTCGCCGACCAGGGCGTCGTGCAGGACTGGATCGCCGAATCCCGGGTCCGCATCGAGCAGTTGCGGCTGCTCGTGCTCAAGACCGCGTGGCTGATGGACACCGTCGGCAACCGCGGCGCGCACACCGAGATCCAGGCCATCAAGATCGCCACCCCGATCACCGTCGAGTGGATCCTCGACAAGGCCGTCCAGGCCCACGGCGCCGCCGGCGTCAGCCAGGACACCCCGCTCGCCCAGCTCTGGGCCGGCAACCGCACGCTGCGCCTGGCCGACGGGCCGGACGAGGTGCACAAGCGCTCGCTGGCACGCCGGGAGCTGAAGAAGTACCTCTGACCGTATGGACGTCATACCGGGGTACTACGGGCCGACTTGGCACCCCGGTATGACGGCCCGGGCCCCTCCTCGCCCGTACCGTCCCTCGTGTCGAGAGACGGATCCCGAACGAGGAGGAACGGCGATGAACAGGCGAGGACGGGCCGTGGCGGCCGTGCTGCTGGCGGCGACGGCGACACTGGGCGTGGTGGCCGCACCGGCCGCGCTGGCAGCCACCGGGCAGGGCACCGCGCAGCAGGCCAGGGCCTGGCTGCCGCAGCCCACCGGGCCGTACCCGGTCGGCACGACGTCCCTGCAGCTCACGGACGACCACCGGGACGACCCCTGGAAGCCCGGGCAGGCCCGCAAGCTGATGATCAGCTTCTGGTACCCGACCACCCGGCCCGCCACCGGCAACGACCGCGCGCCGTACATGCTCCCCGCCGCCGCCGACCACTTCGGCAGCGCCGGCAGCGTCGGCCAGAGCGACCTCGGCTTCGAGCCCGGCCGCACCGACTGGGCCGGCATCCGCACCCACGCCCGTGCCGACGCGCCCGCCCTTCCCGGCGGCAAGCGGCCCGTCGTGCTGTACTCGGCGGGCTTCGGCGACCCGCGCACGTGGGGCACCGGCCTGGTCGAGGACCTCGCCTCGCGCGGGTACGTCGTCGTCACCGTCGACCACACCTACGACGCCTCCGAGGTGGCCTTCCCCGACGGGGACCTCGCCACCTCCGTGTTCCCCGCGCTGATGGCCCAGCCCGGCCTCGACATGGAGGCCCTCCTGCGCAAGACGCTGCAGACCCGGGTCGACGACACCCGCTTCGTGCTGGACCAGCTGGCCGGGCTGCGCCACGACAAGCAGCTGCCGCCCGGCCTCGCCGCCTCCCTCGACCTCGACCGGATCGGCATGGTCGGCCACTCCGGGGGCGGCTCCGCGGCCCTCCAGACCATGCACGACGACCCGCGCCTCAAGGTCGGCGTCAACCTCGACGGCCAGCTGCACTTCCCCGGCCCGGACGGCACCGGCGTCCACCTGACCAGCGTCGCCGAGGACGGCCTGACCCGCCCCTTCCTGCTCATGGGCACCCAGAACCCCGACTCCGGCAGCTATCACAAGCAGCCCGGCTGGGACGCCCTCTGGCAGCACAGCACCGGCTGGCACGCCGATGTCACCCTCACCGGCTCGCGCCACGGCTCCTACACCGACGCGCAGTCCCTGCTGCCCCAGCTCGCCCGCCAGGGCGCGATCAGCCAGGCGCAGCTGACCGAGGACGTCGGCGACGTCCGCCCGGACCGCGCGGTGCTCGCCACCCGCTCCTACGTCGCGTCGTTCTTCGACCGCTGGCTGCGCGGCCACGACGACCACCTCCTGGACGGCCCGTCGCCGCGCTTCCCCGAGATGGTCTACGAACGCTGAACAGCGGGTCCCCGAGCCGGCCGGTGCATCCTTCCGGCCGGCACCGAGCTTGTGTAACAAACCATCAGTTCCTCTGGACCCGGGGCGTTTCGTCGTAGAGGCTATCTTCGTCACGGTTGGTACGTGATGAGTGTTCAGCCTGCACTCCTCCAACTGACTGGCGCGGCGCGCCCGTCGGCCAGGCGGGCAACGACGTGAACGCGACGTCGAGGCCAGGAGGAGGAATGGAAGAGCACGACCCGTCGTGCGAGCCGGGCGATCCATCGTCGATGGTTTCCCGCAACGCCGACGGACAACAGAACAGCACGACGACACCCACCTCGCCGGATTACTGGATCCGGATCCGGTCGGGGCTCAACGTCCTTCAGGCGGGGCTCGCGCTGGCAAACCAGCCGGCCCCCGCCGCAGTGACGGGGGCTGTCGTGGCTGTGGGCGACCTGATCTTCCGCTGTCGAAGGATGAGTTGATCAGCTCGCTGAACCAGCGGGCCTGTGTCCTGGTCGCCACCATGGACTCAGGCCCGCGTCATGCGTTCCGGGCCCGCTGGAAGGCAGAGGGCTCCGCGGGAGTCCATGCAAGCCGTTCTCGCCGTCTGCCTCGATGTCAGATGTCATACTCTGGCAGTTCTGACAGATCTGACAGATTCAGTGGGCCGCTCTCTTCGAGGAGGTGGGAGATGGGAGTTGAGGAATCGTCGGCGAGTGACGGCCCGCTGGCAGCGCTGCGTGAGCAACTCCAGCGGCTGCATCGGCAGGCCGGTGAACCGAGCACGCGGGAGCTCGCGGAGCGGCTCGACCGGCGTCTGAGCCACGACACCGTTCACCGGGCGCTCAGGGCGCGCACCTTGCCCAAGTGGTCCACGGTCGAGGCATTGGTGGTCGCCCTCGACGGAGACCCGGATACCTTCAGCGGCCTGTGGGCCGACGCTCGGGAGGCGACCTCGGGTCCCACCCGAGAGACCGGGGCGCGGCGCCGGCCCGTAGTGAACAAAGGCTTCGGTTCGGGGCTCGAGCAAGGTCTTCGACTGGGGGACGGCCACGCTCGGCAGGACGGTTTCTGGGAGGACCTGTCCCTCGATGACCGATTCATGCTCCAGGCAAGAGGGAGGCGCCGGGGCTTTTGGGCAGAGGACCTCCTTGTCTCGGAAGGTACGCCTCTCAACAGCGTCTTCGTGCTGCTGCGCGGATTCGTCAAACTGACCAAGAGCAGTGAATTCGGATTCGAGACGATCGTCAGGCTGGGCGCTCCCGGAGACCTGCTCCTTGAGGACGCGCTGAGCGACCGTCCGGCAGGGGCGGCGATCCGGGCTTTGACCGCGGGGGAGTTGCTCATCCTCGATCGGGACGCCGTCCTGGACCTCTTGGCGGGGAACCGGAGAATTGTCGTCGCCCTGACAGCCGCACTCGCAAGCAAGGTGGCGGCGGCCGACCTCAGACGGGTATGGGCCGCTTCCGGGGCCCTGCCAAGGGTCTGCGAGGAGTTGCTGCAGATGGCCGCCTCATACGGGCGGCCGAGCTACGGCGGCGGAGTGGAATTCCCCTTTCCCTTTTCGCAGCGGGATATGGCCGGTTTGTGCGACCTGTCGTTGAGAACCTGCGCTCGGGTGCTCGAAGATCTGCGGAATCGGCAGATCATCGGGGTCAGCCGGCGTCGACTGAGAATTCTGAGAACCAGTGACCTCAGGGACATCGCCCGGCGGGTCAAGGTTTGACGACAGACGCTAATCCCCCAGCACGACGATCCGCCCCACGCTCAGCCCGTCCGCCACCCGCTGGACGGCCTCCGCGGCCGAGGCGAGCGGGAGGCGGGCGCCGACCAGCGGGCGGACGACGCCCGTCTCGGACAGCTTGGTGAGCTCCTCGTGCGCGGCCTGGACGGTCTGCGGGGCGCGCGTGTTGTACAGGCCCCAGTGCAGGCCCAGGATCGCGTAGTTCTTCACCAGGGCGTGGTTGAGCGCGGGCGCCGGGATCTGCCCGGCGGCGAAGCCGACCACGACGATCCGGCCCTCGAAGGCGATGCACTTCGTCGAGCCGGTGAAGGCGTCGCCGCCGACCGGGTCGAAGACGACGTCGGCGCCGCGGCCGTCCGTCGCCTGTTTCACGACGGCGACGAAGTCCTCGGCCGTCCGGTCCACGACGACGTCGGCGCCGAGCGCGCGGGCCGCCTCCGCCTTGGCCGGGCCGCCGACCACGGCGATCACCCGGGCCCCGGCGGCGCGGCCGAGCTGGACCGCCGCGCTGCCGACCCCGCCCGCCGCCGCGTGCACCAGCAGCGTCTCGCCCGCGCGCAGCCGGGCCCGCCGGTGCAGGGCGAACCAGGCGGTCTGGTAGCCGATGTGCAGCGCGCTCGCCTCGGCGTCGTCCAGCGCCTCGGGGGCGGGGAACGCGGCGGCGGCGTCGAGCAGCGCGTACTCGGCGAACGCGCCGTGCGGCAGCACGGGGTTGCCGATCAGCCGCTCGCCGCGCCGGGCGCCGGCCACGACCTCGCCGCACAGCTCGACGCCGGGCGTGAACGGCAGCGGCGGGCGCACCTGGTACTGGCCGCGGACCATCAGCGCGTCCGGGAAGTTGACGGCCGCCGCGCGCACCCGGACGAGCAACTGCCCGGGACCGGCCACGGGTCGGGGCACGTCCTCGACCAGCTTCATCACGCCGAGCGGCTCGCCGAGCTCGCCCACCTGCCAGGCCCTCACAGCGCGCCGCCCTTCTCGAGTCCCTGCTGGAGCCGGTTCATCGAGCCGAGCCAGCGGTCCGGGTCGGTGGCGCGGGCGCGGTAGTACTCGGCGACCTCGGGGTGCGGGAGGATCAGGAAGCGGTCCTCGCGCAGGCCGGCGAGGGCCGCCTCGGCGACGTCCTCGGGGGCGATGGCGGTCGGCGCGAGCAGGGCCTCGCCGACGGCGCCCGTACCGGCGAGCATGTCGGTGCGCACGCCCTGCGGGCAGAGCGCGTGGACGTGGATGCCGCGGTGGCGGTAGGTCGCGGAGAGCCACTCGGCGAAGGCGAGCGCGCCGTGCTTGGTGACGGCGTACGGGGCCGAGCCGAGCATGCTGAGCAGCCCGGCGGCGGAGACGGTGGCGAGGAACCGGCCCCGGCCGCGCTCCAGCCAGCGGGGGAGCAGCAGGTCGGCGGCCCGGACGTGGGCGAGGACGTTGACCTCCCACGCGCCGGCCCAGGCCGCGGCGGGCGCGTCGGCGCCGCCGATCGGGGCGACGCCCGCGTTGGCGCACCAGACGTCGATCTCGCCGACGGCCTCGCGGGCCCGCCCGATCAGCTCGGCGAGCCCGTCGGCGGAGGCTGCGTCGCCGGGCAGGGCGGTGCCGCCGATCCGGGCGGCGACGGCGCCGGCGGCATCCGCGTCCAGGTCGTTGACCACGACGCGCGCGCCGGCGGCGGCGAAGGCGGTCGCGAGCGCGGCGCCGATGCCGCGTCCGGCGCCGGTGACCACGACGCCCTGTCCGGTGAAGTCCTGCCCGTCGAAGCCCTGTCCGTCGAAGGCGCTCACATGCCACCGCCCAGCGTCACGCCGCCGTCCAGGACGACGGTCTGGCCGGTGATCCAGCCGGCGTCGGGGGAGAGCAGGAAGGCGACGGCGCCGGCGATGTCCTCCGGCACGCCGAGGCGGCCCAGCGGGTACTTGGCGGCGACCTTCTCCTCGCGGCCCTCGTACAGCGCCTCGGCGAACTTCGTCTTGACGACGGCGGGGGCGACGGCGTTGACCCGGATCCCCTGCGGGCCGAGCTCGGCGCCGAGCTCCGCGGTGAGCCGGATCAGCGCGGCCTTGCTGACGCCGTACATGCCGATGCCGAGCGAGGCGCGGATGCCCGCGACGGAGGCGACGTTGACGATCGACCCGCCGTGCTCGCCCATCCACGCGGCGTGCACCCGGCGGGTCCAGGCGAGCGGGGCGAGCACGTTGACGGCGAGGATCTTGGCGGCGGCGTCCTCGTCGGTGGTCAGCACCGGCCCGTAGACCGGGTTGATCCCGGTGTTGTTGACGAGGTGGTCGAGCCGCCCGAAGGCCTCCAGGGTGCGGGCGACGGCCTCCTCCTGGTGGGCCGGGTCGTCGGACTTGCCGGCGACGGCGATCGCGTTCTCCGGGCCGCCCAGGTCGTGGACGGCCTCGGCGAGCGGCTCGGGGTTGCGGGCGGTCAGGCAGACCTTGGCCCCGCGGGCGACCAGCTCGCGCGCGATCCCGAGGCCGATGCCCCGGCTCGATCCGGTGACGACGGCCACCTTGCCCTTGAAGGAGTGCACCACGGAGGGTCCTGCCTTTCGCGCGGTTCGACGGGAGGAGCAGCGGTGAGAGGAGCGCTGACTAAGCGCTTGCTCAGCATGGTGTCGGTGGGGGAGCCTGTCAACAGCCCACCCGGACCGTCCGGGGCCGGGGCGAACCGGGGACGTCCGGGGCGGCCGGCGCGAATGCGCGTACGAGTTCCCGGTGAGGATGATGCGAGGATGACGCCATGACCAGCACGCCCATCGCCGACCTCTGGCCCGCCCCGCCCGGCGGCACCGACTCCCGCCCCGAGGCGGCGTACCGGCTGCTCCAGGCCGCCGTCGAGTCCTTCGCCGAGCGCGGCTTCCACGCCACCACCACCCGCGACATCGCGACCGCCGCGGGGATGAGCCCGGCCGCGCTGTACATCCACTACCCGTCCAAGGCCGCGCTGCTCGCCGAGATCAGCCAGGCCGGGCACGCCGCGACGCTGGCGCTGGTCCGGCGGGCGGCGGCGGGCGAGGAGGAGCCGGCGCAGCGGATGCGGCGGCTGGTCGAGGAGTTCAGCGCCTGGCACGCGCGGGGCCGGATGGTCGGCCGGGTGGTCAACTACGAGCTGCACGCGCTGCCCGAGGACGCGTACGCGGTCGTCGCGGCGCTGCGGCTGGACATCGAGCGCGAGGTGAGCGCACTGATCGAGGAGGGCGTCGCGTCGGGCGCCTTCGCCGTCTCCGAGGTGCGCACGGCCGCCCGCGCGGTCACCTCGCTCGGCATCGACGTGTCCCGCTGGTACACCGACCGCAGCACCGAGACGCCGGAGGAACTCGGCCGCCGTTACGGCGAGTTGGTGCTGAGGATGCTCGGCGCGCAGGTCTGAGCGCCGAGCCCGCCGTTCCCGGCCTTGACCGGGCTCCCCGCGGCGAGCAGACTCGTATACGAAGTACGTGTGCCTCGTAGGTCTACAACGCAGGTGTACGCCGCAGGTGTACATCGCCGCCCGGAGCGCGCGGGCCCGACACCGCGCCGCCGCCCCGCCCGGCGAACTCCCAAGCGGTCGTGACACTCCGGAACCGAGCAGGAACGTCCAGCGAGAACCCCGCAAGATCCCCGAGCAGACCCCGCCCCGGGCCGTCCCGGCGCGGTCGTGCACCGCGCCATGAGCGGCCCGGGCGTTCCGGTCTGGAGAAGGGGAGGTGCAGTCATGCCCTTCCAGCCCTTCCAGTTCTTCGAGTCCTTCCAGTCCCGCGAACCAGCCCGTCGCGAGAGCCGGGTCCGGCCCCGCTTCTGGCTGGAGACCGCCCTCGGCAGCCTCTCCGGGCTGCTGTTCCTGATCACCCTGGTGTGGCCGCAGTGGATCGAGACCCTGCTCGGCGTCGACCCGGACGCCGGCAGCGGAGCCGCCGAGTGGCTCGTCGTCGCGCTCGCCGCGGCCGTCACCGCCGCCTGCGCCCTCGGCGCGCGGACCGAGTGGCGCCGGACGCACCCGTCCGCCGCCCGCGCCGCGCACTGACCGCGCCACCCAAGGAGGATCGCCATGACCGATCCCACACCGGCCGCGGCCCCCGCGGTGCCGCCCGGCGAGATCACCGACCTCGTCCGGCGCACCCCGCTGAGCTTCGTCGGCACCGTGACCCGCACCGGCGGTACCCCGCTGTCGACCGTGGAGGCCGACCAGCACACCGCCGTCGTCCGGGTCGACCACGTCCTGCACGCGCCCGACGCGTTCCGGCGGCTCGCCGGCAGCCGGGTCACCGTGCAGCTGAAGGCCGATGCTCCCCGGCTGGAGGTCGGCGACTCGGCCGCGTTCTTCACCGAAGGCCTGCACTACGGCGCCGACCTCGCCGTCACCGAGGTCGGCCGCCTGCCCGCCCACGCCGTCCGCCCGCACATCGCCCTCGCGGCGACGACCGCCGACGAACTGCCGTTCTCCGCCGTGCTGCGCGAGATCCACCGGCAGGACCTCGCCGTGCACGCCCGGGAGGCCGATGCCGTGCTGCTCGGCACGGTGACCGGGCTGGAGCGGCTGGACGGGGCGGGCCCCCGCTCCGAACACGACCCGCACTGGTGGCGGGCCGGCCTGGACGTCGAGCACGTGGAGCGGGGCACGGTCCCCGACCGCACCGTCCGGGTGCTGTACCCCAACAGCCGTGACCGCCACTGGAACCACGTTCCCAAGCCCGCGGCCGGCCAGAGCGGGCTGTGGCTCCTGCACGCGACCGAGGGCGACCAGCGGGAGCTGGCGCCGTACGCGCTGCGGGACGCCGACGACTACCAGCCGGCGCACCGGCTCGCCGCGCTGCGCGAAGGGATGTGAGCCGGCATGCCCACCTTCAAGGTCGTCGACCTGACCCCCAAGGCGTTGAGCGGCGAGTCCGAGCAGGACTCCGAGCCGTTCCTCGCGGTCAATCCGGAGAAGCCCACCGAGATGGTGGCGACCGCCTTCACCTCCGACCCGATGGGCGGCCGGTTCGCGCCGGTGTACGTGTCCACGGACGGCGGGAACACCTGGTCGCTGAACACGATCGTCCCGGGCGGGGGGCGGGGCTTCGGCACGGGCGACATCACCGTGGCGTTCGCGGACCGGGGCGGTGCCCTCTACGCGGGCATCCTGAACGGCGTGGCCGCCTTCCGGCAGAACAAGACCCTCCTGCAGATCCTGCGCGCGCCGTCCCTCACGTCGACCGCCCCGATGGAGGTCCTCGTCAGCCGGGACCAGGTGGACCAGCCGTGGACCATCGCCGACACCGTCGCGAGCGCCGGCGCAGACCACGACCGCGTCCTCGTCGGCAACAACAACTTCAACCACCCGTCCCCGACCTCCCAGACCGCCACCGTGGACGTCTCCGCCGACGCCCGGACGGCCCGCGCCCCGGCCGGCTTCGCGTCCACCGGCATCGAACGGCGCACCCCGGACGGTCAGGACGGCCCGCCGGTCAGGCTGGCCCTGCACCCCGACGGCACGGTCTACGCGGCGTTCGAGAGCTGGACGTCCACGACCGCCGTCCAGGCCGTCTCCGACGTCACCTTCGACGTCGTGGTGACCCGCGACGACAGCGCCGGCGCCGGGGCCAATCCGTTCCAGGACCTCAAGGACGCCACCGACAGCAGCCCGGGCCAGCGGGTGGCGACCGGCCGCTTCGTGGCCTTCAACTCGACCCTGGGGCAGGAACGCCTCGGCGGTGACCTGACCATCGCGGTCGACCCGAAGGACGCGGACAGCGTCTGGATCGCCTGGTGCGACCGGGTCGGCGGAGCGGGCGGCACCGACAACACCCTGCACGTCCGGCACTCGGCCGACCGTGGCCAGAGCTGGGCGCAGGCGCGCCAGGACATCACCGACGTCAAGAACCCGGCGCTGGCCGTCAACTCCGCCGGTCTGGTCGGCCTGGCCTACCAGAAGTTCGCCGACAACCAGTGGACGACGGTCCTGGAGACCACCGCGGACGGCTGGAAGAGCACGCCGGAGACCACTGTGCTCCACCAGGCCCCCGCCGACGTGCCCGTGGCCGTCGGCCTGCCGTACCTCGGCGACTACATCCGGCTGCTCACGGTCGGCGCCGACTTCTACGGCGTGTTCTCGGGCAACAACACCCCCGACAACGCCAACTTCCCGGTGGGCGTGACGTACCAGCGCAACGCGGACTTCACGACCCACCAACTGCTCGATGTCGACGGCACCTCCGGCGTGGCGGTGTCGATCGACCCGTTCTTCTTCCACCGGGCCGCCTGAGCAGACGAGTTGCAGACGCCTTGGAGCGCCCGCCACGACCGGTCGTGGCGGGCGCTCCGCTGTCGGGCACTATGGCTCAGGGGATTTCACTCAGGGGGTTTCACGCGGTGGCAGGGGCTTTCACGCGGTGGCCAGGCAGAACGCCACGAGGCCCGCGTCCACGTCGAGGATGATCTTCTCCATGTCCGCCCACTTCGGGTGGAACTCCGTTCCCCACTCGACGGTGAACCCGAGCACCCTGCCCTTCTGCGGGTCGACGAAGTGCCGCGCGAACGCGTAGTCGTCGCTGGTCCCGCTGGTCGGGTACAGGTTGAACCCGGTCTTCGGCGTGTAGACGATCCCGCGGACGCTCGCGACGCCCTGGCAGAACCGCTCGGCGAGCAGCACCTCGTTGTCGACGTCGCCCTTGTCGATGTACTCGGCGTAGTCGAGGTCGTTCGCGACGCCCCGCCTGTGGTCGAACGTCGCGTTCTGGAAGTTCATCCGGGGGTTGTCGGACTGGTTGTCGTCGTCGCCCCAGTTGTAGAGCATGTCCTCGGAGTAGCTGTGCACGTCGATCAGCCAGCCGGTGCGCGGGTACTGGTCGAGCAGCCAGCGGACGTTGCGGGTCTCGGGCTCGGAGAACGCGTGCGGGCCCGCGTAGACCATCGGATCGCACGGGTTGGTCGACATGTGGGTGACGTCGGCGGCCGGCGAGAAGGCGGTGGTGAAGTCGAAGAGGAAGTCGTAGTTGCGGTTGAGGTCGACGCCGGTGCAGCCGGGGGCCGGGTTCCCGCCGCCGTAGGCCGGGTTGCGGTTCTTGCGCCACATCGGCTGGACGGTCTGGCTGTAGAGCCGGCCGTCGGGGTTGACGAGCGGGAGGAGCACCAGGTCCAGGCGTTGGAGCAGCCCGCTCACCTGGGCGGCGGTGTACGTCGCGCCGCCGTAGCCGAGGCCGGTGCCGTTCTGGTGGGCCTCCAGCAGGTCGGCGGCGAGGTGCACGAGGATCTCGCAGCTGCCCCACTCGCGGGCGTGCACGCCGCCGAGCATGACGACGGCGTCCTTGGGGAAGGGCGCGGGGGCGCCGATCTTCAGCGCGTGGATCGTCCGGTTCTCGACGGAGGTCTCGGGCAGGTCGACGAGTTGGGCGAGGCCCGGGTACGCGGTGGCGAGGTTCTCCAGCGCGGACTCGACCTCGACGATGTTCAGGTACGGCATGACGCTCTCCTCCCAGGTCAGCCGGGGAGCTTGGCGGCCAGGCCGCGCGGCACGGCGCCTTCGGCGAACCGGTTGCCGGTGCCGACCTCGGCCTGGGCGGCCCGGCCCTTGGCGCTGGCGTTCGCGATCCGGACGACCGTGACGCCCTCGCGTTCGAGGGCGGGGATCCGTTCCTCCGGGACGTACGCGTCGATGCCGACGCTCCCGTCGGGGGCGATGCTCGGGCTGCCGCCCCTGTCGGGGCGGACCTCGCGCAGGAGCGCGCGCAGGGTGTCCGCGTCCCTGGCGGTGACGCGGACGCGGAGAATGTCGTCGGGGAGTGGTTCGTTGGGAACGGCGGACATCATGGCGGCCTCTTTCGGGCGCGGGGGATATGTCCGACGTGTACCTCGTATCCTCAGGATGCGCCGCCGCCGTAGAACCCGTCAAGCGGGGACGGGGGCATCCGGTCGAGCAGGCTGTCCAGGCCGGCCAGCAGCTCCGCCTCGTCGTCGAAGTCCGCGAACCGGGGCACCAGCGCGCGCAGCCGGGGGTAGTCGGCGGCGGACAGCCGGTGCAGGCCCAGGCGCAGCGCCGGGTCCGGCTCGGCCTCGTTGTCGACGACCTGGCGCTTGTCGACGAGCATGCAGCCGAGGCTCCAGGCGACGAAGGCGCGGTAGACGGTGAGCGCGGTGGAGTCGTCGAAGCCGGCCCGGCCGAGGACGGCGAGGATGTGCTCGGTGAGGTCGAGCACGGACGCGGGCCGGCGGGCCATCGGCACGGCGAGCGGGCGGGTGGCGACGAGCGGCAGGATCTCGGGGTGGGCGTGCGCGACGGCGGCGAACGTCCGCGCGATGCGGCGCAGTTCGGCGCGCCAGGCGGGCTCCGGGGTCTGCGCGGAGCTGCGCAGTCGCTCGTTGACCTCGCCGAAGTAGGCCTCGATCAGTCCGTCGAGCAGCGCCTCCTTGCCGGGGGTGTAGCGGTAGAGGGCCATGGACTCGACGCCGAGCTCCCCGGCCAGGCGCCGCATGGTGAGCGCCGCGAGGCCCTCGCGGTCGACGAGTGCGACGGCCGTGCGCAGCACCAGCGGACGGTTCAGGCGTCCCCGCTTCTCGGGGCCCTCGTGTGCGCGGCTGTCGGGTGCGGGGCCGACCTGACCGGTGTCGTCCGGCCCGGGGCTGTCCTGCTCGGCCATGTCCGCACTCCTTCGCGGTGGGGGACGGCGAGGGATGTCCAGGGATACGAATCCAGGATACAAGGTAAATGTGCTACCGAAGCGGATGAACTGCTCCGATTCAGGGTGAACCGGGCGCACCGGCGAGGAGGTGCACCGCCAGCCCGCCGATCACCGCCGCGGAGGCGAATGCCGTGAGCAGCCGGGCGCGCGGGCCGGTGAGCGCCCGGCCCAGCAGGGCCCCGCCGGTGGCGAGCAGGAGCTGCCAGCTGGCGGAGGCCGCGAACGCGGCGGCGACGAAAACCGCCCGCCCGGCCGCGCCCGGAGCCGCGCCCGGAGCCGTGTCCTGCCGGCCGAGGACGAGTGCGGCGAAGTAGAGCACGGTGAGCGGGTTCATCAGCGTGATGCCGAGCAGCGTGAGGTAGGCCCTGGCCGGTCCGGGCGGTGCGGCCTCGACGGCTTGCCCGGACCGGAACCCGGCGCGGAGCGCGGTGACGGCCGTCCGGACGGCGAGGGCGAGCAGCACCAGCGCCGAGGCGATCCGCAGCGGCCCGGCGACCGGCGTGAGCAGCGGCGCCAGCCCGGCCCCGCCGACGGCGGCGAGCAGCGCGTACAGCCCGTCGGCCGTGGCCACGCCGAGGGCCGCGCAGGCCCCGGTGCGCAGCCCGGTGCGGGTGGTGAGTGCCACGAGGTAGGCCCCGACGGCCCCGACCGGGACGGCGATGCCGTAGCCGGCGAGGAGCCCCGGGACGAGCTCGGCGCTCACGCGTGGGCGCGGTCGGGCCTCCGGGGGCGGCGGCGCTGCTGCTGGGCCCGGGCCGGGCGGGCGGCGGGGGCAAGCGGCAGCGGGCGGGCGGAGGTCCTGGTCATGCCCCGATCGTGGGGTCTCAAGTGCCCATCCGGCAACCGGTTTTCCGGGCCGTTCGGTTACGGTGGGCGCACGTTGTCCGCGCCCCTGCCGGAGGAGACCGAATGACCCGTCACATCGCCCCCGCGACCGAGCTGTTGGCCGAGGCCTGGCTCTCCTGGGCGGAACGCGGCAAGGGGCTGGACGCCGAGACGTGGGCCCGGCAGACCCGGCTGCCGGAGTGGACGGTCCTGGACCTGTTCGCGCATGTCGCCCCCAGCGCCGAATCGTTCACGCAGCTGCGCTCCGCCATCGTCGACGGCCCGGCGAAGGTGGAGTCCGCTGCCGACATCCTGCGTTTCTTCAACCAGCCGGGCGGTCTCGCGCACACCGCCGCCGGGCAGGTCGCCGACGCCGCGAAGCAGACCGCCGCCGGGACGGACCCGGCCGGGCTGATCGCCCGCTTCGAGGTCGAGGGCCCTGCCGCGCTGGCCGGCTACGCGGACCTCCCGCCCGACACCGTCGCCGCCCACCCGCTCCTCGGCACCGTGCGGATCGGCGCGCTGGCCGAGGTGGCGCTCATGGAGGCGACCGTCCACCTGCTCGACCTGATCGCGGCCGTCGGCGGCCCGCCGCCCGCCGACGCGGCCCTGCGCGCGGTCCGCGCGCTGCTCGCCGAGGTGGCCGACCCGGTCGCGTTCATCGAGGCGGCGTCGGGCCGTTCGGACGCCGCGGTGCTCCCCGTGATCCGCTGACCCGAGTCCTCGTCGGATCCTCGTCGGATCCTCGTTGGGTCCTCGTTGGGTCCTCCACCGCAGGTCAGGCGTACGATGTGCGCCGGAACCCCGCAAGGGGGGAATTCGGGGACGACGGGGGATGGGCCGATGTTCGACATCGCGTGGTGGATCGTGCCGGCAGTGCTGTACGGCGGCGGGTACGTCGCCAACAACGCCCGCCGGGCGCTGAAGACGCGGCACGAGCGCAAGCTGGAGCTGCTGGACGCGGCCGACCGCCAGCAGGCCGCGCTGGAGGCGGCCAAGCGCCCGCCGGAGCCGGTCTGCGGCTGCACGCACCACCTGGCCAAGCACGACAAGCAGGGCCGCTGCCACGAGGAGGTCGAGGCGCCCACCGCGTGGGACGCCGAGCGCCGGCCGGTGCAGTTCGAGCCGCGCCAGTGCAACTGCCAGCAGTACGTGGGCCCCGAGCCGCTCGGGACGGTCTTCGCCCAGGACCTCGTCGACCCGCGCTGAGCGCGACGCAGGGGAGCCCCCGGGCATCTGCCGGGGGCTCCCTTCGCGCGTCAGCCGGCGGCGAGCGCCTGGAGGCGGTCGTAGGCGCCGTTGAAGAGGTCCTGGTCGCCGGGGAAGGTGCCGGAGGAGGCGTACTGCCAGATGGTCTGGTAGCCCCAGCCGTTCGGCAGGGTGCCGGGCGAACTGGCGTAGCGGGCTATCCAGAGCGGGTTGGTGGCGCCGAAGTCACCGTTGTTGCCGGTGCACTGGGACCACCAGTTGGTCGTGGTGTAGATCGTCGGGTAGCGGCCGGTGCGGGCGAGGACGGTGTCGCTGAAGGAGTGGATCCAGGCGACCATGGCGCCCTGGCTCAGCCCGTAGCAGGTCGCGCCGTACGGGTTGTACTCGATGTCGAGCGCGGGCGGCAGCGTGACGCCGTCGGCGGACCAGCCACCGCCGTGGTCCACCAGGAAGTCGGCCTGGGTGGCGCCGGAGGAGCGGTCCGGCAGCGCGAAGTGGTAGGCGCCGCGGATCAGCCCGGCGTCGTAGGAGCCGTTGTACTGCTGTGCGAAGGACGGGTTCCGGTACGTGGTGCCCTCGGTCGCCTTGACGTAGGCGAAGGTGGCGCCGTTGGCGGCGGCCGTGGCCCAGTCGACGCTGCCCTGCCAGCCGGAGACGTCCATCCCGGCGGTCTGGGTGACGGCGAGCGAGCGGATCGCGGCCGGGTCGGCGTCGCCGCCCTCGTGCGCGGCGACCGTGGAGCCGGCGAAGTCGAGCTCGGGGTGGTCGCCGCGGGCGGCGGGTGCGGCGGCGGGCGCGGGATCGTCCGCGTACGCCGGGGCGGCGGCGCCCGCGACGAGCGCGACGGTCGCGGCCAGCGCGGCGAGCGTGGTGCGGCGGCGGGTCGCGGTGGATCTGGTGGTGCGGGCGGAGCGGGAAGTGCTGGACATGAACACTCCTCTGGTCCGGTGCGTGGCGGCCCAATGGGGCCGGTGTGGCGGGGAGTTGGCCCGGCCGGGGAGCAGAGTAGCCATGCACCCGCCAGGAAGACCAGACGCCGGGGCCACATCCTGAACCGCCGCCCCGTGTGGCGGGGTGACACCGCGCGCCCCGGACGTCCGCCCGTTGCCCGTGCGCCTCCCGTTTGTCGTCCGCGGTTCGCCCCGGGCCTGCCGGTCAGGGGTCTCCACGGCTGTGACACGATGCCCGCAAGGCCGCCCCACCTGGGCCGATCGCGACAGACCAGAGCAAGCGGAAGGACCGCCCCCATGACCGAGACCGCTCACCCGCCCGTCTTCCGTCCGGCGACCGCCGCCGACGTGCCCGCACTCGTCGCCCTCGTCGAGTCCGCCTACCGCGGCGACTCCAGCCGCACCGGCTGGACCACCGAGGCCGACCTCCTGGACGGTCAGCGCACCGACGCCGACGCCGTCGCCGAGGCGGTCGGGGACCCCGACGGCGTCGTCCTGGTCGCCGAGCGGGACGGCGAACTCCTCGCCTGCTGCCAGCTGGAACGCCACGCCGGCCACGCCTACTTCGGCATGTTCTCGGTGCGCCCCGGCCTCCAGGGCGGCGGCCTCGGCCGGTCCGTGCTGGCCGAGGCGGAGCGGCTCGCGGGGGAGGAGTGGGGCGTCACGGTGCTGGAGATGAAGGTGATCGAGCAGCGCGCCGACCTCATCGCCTGGTACGAGCGCCGCGGCTACCGCCGGACCGGCGTCTACACGCCGTTCCCGTACGGCGACGAGCGCTTCGGCATCCCGCGCCGCGAGGACCTGCGCTTCGAGACGCTGACGAAGGAGATCTGACCCTTTCCACGACGGGAGCGGTCGCGGTCCCGACGCCCCCGGACGTTGCCCACGAGGCACGGCCGGGGGCGTCTTCTCGTGTCCGGATCCATGATCCCTGGAGGGCGGTCCCGAGCTGATGTGCCGTCAAAGTCGCTGACCAGCACCGATGCGGAGATGTCATACCTCGTTCATGATTGGTCTAGGCCAATGTGAGACCCTGGGCTCGAACGGCCGACGTTCCGTCCCACTCCCAGGGGGCCAATTCCGCATGCCCGTACTCCATGGCACCGCCATGCCCGCACCCGACACCGGCCCGCGCCGGACACCCGATCCGGGCCGGCCCGACGACCCCGACCGCCCGGACCGCCCTGACGACCACCGACTGCCCGCCCCGCCCGGCGACGACGAGCTCTACTGGTACTTCGGCCCGCAACGCCGCTGGGTGCCGCTGTGCGCGACGCTCTCCTACGCCGGAGCCACCGCCACCCTCGGCCTGTTCGCCCTGAGCCGGCCGCTGCTCTGGCCCTTCCTGCTCCTCACCGTCCTCAACGCGGCCACCTGGCTGCTCTCGCTCACCGACGGCCAGCGCGCCCGCCGCTACACGCGCGACTCGCACGACCTGCTGATCCGCGCCTGGCGGCCCGCCCGGCACCCCGGCGTCGACCTGCTGCTGCCCACCGCCGGAGAGCCGCTGGCCGTCCTCGACAACGCCTACCGGCACACCGCCGCCGTCCACTGGCCCGGCGAACTCACCGTCCTCGTCCTCGACGACGCCGCCCGCCCCGAGGTGCGCGAACTCGCCGAGTCCTACGGCTTCCGCTACCGCGCCCGGCCCGACCGCGGCCGGTTCAAGAAGGCCGGCAACCTCAACCACGGCCTCGCCGAGGGCGACGGCGAGATCATCGCCGTCCTCGACGCCGACTTCTGCCCGCGCCCCGACTTCCTGCACCACCTGGTGCCCTACCTCGACACCCCCGAGGTCGGCATCGTGCAGAGCCCGCAGTGCTTCGACACGGACGCCGACATGTCCTGGCTCGAACGCGCCGCCGGAGCCACCCAGGAGATCTTCTACCGCTGGATCCAGCCCTCCCGGGACGCGCAGGACGGCACCGTCTGCTGCGGCACCAACGCCCTCTACCGCCGCGCCGCACTGATGCGCGTCGGCGGCTTCGCCGAGACCGACCACAGCGAGGACCTCTACACCGGCCTCTCGCTCGCCCGCGCCGGGTGGACCACCCGGTACGTGCCGGCCCTGGTCGCCAAGGGCATGTCGCCCACCGGCCTGCCCGCCTTCATCAGCCAGCAGTACCGCTGGTGCCTCGGCTCCCTGGCCCTCGTCCGCGACCCGGACTTCCGCCGGGGACCGCTGCCCCGCTCCGCCCGGCTCTGCTTCTGGAACGGCATCCTCGGCTACGTGACGAGCGCGGTGAACGTCTTCGCCGTTCCGCTGCCCGCCCTGATCATGCTGTTCTTCGCCCCGGACGACATCCGGCCCTGGCAGGTCCTGCCCTTCCTGCCGCCGATCTGGGTCGCGCTCGTCCTGCTGCCCGCGATGTCCCGCACCCGCTGGCGCTTCGAGGTCACCCGCGTCCAACTCCTCGGCGGGCTCTGCCACGTGGTCGCCATCGCGCACGCGCTGCGCCGCCGCAGCGCCGACTGGGTGCCCACCGGCGCCGTGTCGCGCGGCGGCTCGCTCGCCCGGACCGTCGCCCGGATCGGCGTCGGCTGGCTCGGGCTCGTCGTCCTCGCGGGCGCCGCCGGACTCGGCCGCGCCGTCGCCGAGCACGGCTGGCGGCCGTACTGGGCGCTCAGCGCGCTCCTCGCGCTCACCGCGTACACGATCGTCCCGCTCATCAGGGCCCTGTGGCCCCTGCTGCGCGGCGGCAACGGAGCCGCCGTCGCCGACGTCGCCCCGCCCGCGCGGCGCCGCACCGACCCGGGCTTCGGCCGGGCCGAGGCCGTCGCCGTCACCGCCGTGCTGCTGCTCTGCGGCCTGCTGGCGTCCGGCTGGGCCGACCCGCTGGTCTTCTGACCCGCGCCCCCCTTACGAGCCCTACGAGCTCTTCCCTTCCTTGCGCGTCGCCCCACCGGCGCGGACCCGCCGCCCGGCCGCCCCATCGGCCAGGCGGCCCCCGATCCCCGCTGCCTGCCCAGCAAGGAGCCCCGCCGTGCCGACGGCCGTACCACCGGCGAGCGCCGAACCGCCGACCTCATCCGACTCCGACACCGCCTCCGACTCCGCGTCCCTGCTCCCCGGCGTCGTCCGGGTCGAGCGGCCCGTCGTTCCCGCAGCCGTTCCCGTTACCGCAGCCGACCCCGTGCCCGTTCCCGATGCCGGCGCGCCGCGCAAGCGTGCCGCCTTCCGTCCCGACGTCGAGGGCCTGCGGGGCGTCGCCGTCCTGTCCGTCCTCGCCTACCACGCCGCCGTGCCCGGCCTCACCGGCGGCTACGTCGGCGTCGACGTCTTCTTCGTCATCTCCGGATTCCTCATCACCGGCCTGCTGACCGGCAGTTCGTCCGGCGGTTCGTCCGGCCGTCCGCCCGGCCTCGTCGACTTCCTCGCCCGCCGCGCCCGCCGCATCCTGCCCGCCGCCGCCGTCGTGCTCGTCGCCACCGCCGTCGCGGGCGGCGTCCTGCTCGACCCGCTGCGCGGCACCGACCTCGCCCGCGACCTGATCGCCGCCGCCGGGCAGTACGCCAACTGGCGGTTCGTCGGGCAGCAGACCGACTACCTCGCCGCCGGGCGCGACCCGAGCCCGCTCCAGCACTTCTGGTCGCTCGGCGTCGAGAACCAGTTCTACCTCCTGTGGGGGGTCCTGCTGCTCGGCCTCGCCCGCCACCTCCACGGCCGCCGCCGCACCGCCGCCACCCTCCTCGTGACGGCGGGCGTCGGTGCCGCCTCGCTGGTGCTGTGCATCCAGTGGACGCAGACATCGGCGCCGCTCGCGTACTTCTCCACCGTCGGCCGGCTCTGGGAGTTCACGGCGGGGGCGCTGGCGGCGCTGCTCGGCGGGGTGCTCGGCCGCGGTGGGTGGGCACGGCGGATCGTCGGGTGGGGCGGCCTCGCGGCCGTCGTCGCGCCCGTCCTCCTGTACGACCACACCACGCCCTTCCCCGGCACCGCCGCACTCCTGCCCGTCCTCGGCACCGCCGCGGTCCTCCTCGCCGGCCCGGGAGGTGCACCGGACGCCGGACGGCTCCTCGCCACCCGCCCGCTGCGCGCCGCCGGGCGCCTCTCGTACGCGTGGTACCTGTGGCACTGGCCGGTGCTGACCATCGCCCAGGCCCGGTACGGCACGCTGTCCTGGCCCGTCCAGCTCGCCCTCGTCGCGGCCGCCGCCCTGCCCGCCTGGCTCACCCTGCGGCTCGTCGAACAGCCCCTGCGGTACGGCAGCAGCCCGGCCCCGCGCCGAGGCCTCGCCGTCGGCGCCAGCGCGCTCGTCATCCCGCTGATCGCCGGCCTCACCCTCGGCGGCGGCACCGTCCGCGCCCTCGGCACCGCCGACACGCCGACCGTCGCCCCGGCCGGCGCCGTCGACGGGCCCGGCCTCCTCGCCCCCGGCACGCGCGTCACCGGGCTCACGCCGTCGCTCGCGCGCGCCCGGGCCGACTTCCCGCCCGGCAAGGGCTGCGAGATCCCGCTCAACGCCGACACCAGCCCGCGCTGCCTGTTCGGCGACGAGAACAGCCCCGACCGCGTCGTCCTGCTCGGCGACTCGCACGCCGGACAGTGGATCTCGGCCGGCATCGCCATCGCCGAACAACGGCACTGGGCCCTGGAGGTCCTCGTCAAACCCGGCTGCCCGCTGGCCACCCTCACCGTGCGCAACGACGTCCTCGGCCGGACGTTCGACGAGTGCGACCGCTGGCGCGAGAACACCCTCACCCGGCTCGCCACCGGACCCAGGCCACGCCTGATCCTCATGGCCGGCCTCAACCGCTACGGCAGCCAGGACGAACGCACCCGAGGCTGGACCCGCACCCTCGACCGCCTCGCCGCCACCGGTGCGCCCCTCGCCTACCTCGGCGACACCCCGATGGCCGGCAAGGACGTCCCCACCTGCCTCGCCGCCTCCGACGGCCGCTCCGACGCCTGCTTCTTCCCCCGGGCCACCGCCTTCGAGCCCGACCCGATGCTCGACGGCGGCCTGGCGGCGCGGTACGGCGTCCGCGTGGTGGACGTCGGCCCGCTCCTCTGCCCGGGCAGCGGCCCCGACTGCCCGGCGGTCCTTGAGGGCGTGGTCCTGTACCGCGACACCGGCCACATCACCGACACGCTGGCGCGCGTGCTGGCACCGCGGCTGGACAGGGCACTTCTGGGCCCGGCCTGACGGCCGGGGCGCGACGTGCGTCGAGGGGTGAGCCGGCCCCGCCCGGGCAGGGCGCAGGCGGGGCCGGCCCGGCGGCGATCGTCGCCGAACGGGACCGCCGGGTGCACCACCGGCCGACCGGACGGACCGTCGAGTCCCCACCTGGGAATGCGGCCGCGAGACGGGCCAAGCCCCGCATCACCTCGTGGCTTCGGGCCTCCCCGCCGCACACCACCGACCCCCTTCGAGCCGACCGGCTAGCCGTAGATGCTCCGGCAGAGGCGGGCCTGTTCCGAGTCGGCGGACCAGCGGCCGATGCGTTCGGCCTGGTCGCAGAGGGAGCCCGGGCCCAGGGTCGGGGGCTTCCCCGGCGGGCCGGCCCGTCCGGCGGAGGACGCCGCCGGGGCGGAGGTCGGGTGGGGCGTCGTGTGCGGGGCGCGGCTCGACTTCGGGTGCGGGCCCGAGGCGTGTTCCGTCGCCGTCGGCTCCTCCTCCGCCATGGGTGCGACGCTGCCCGCGTTCGCCGACTCGCCGCCCGCGGGGGTCGGCGCGGGCAGCGGGGACGGCGCCGGCGTCACCGGGCGCGGAGGGACCGGCAGCAGGCGCGGCGCCGCCGGGACGGACGGGGACGGCGAGGCCGCCTGCGGCACGGCCACCACGGACACCTCGTCGCCCGCCCCCGGCCCGCACATCGCCAGGACGGCCGCCATCAGCGCCACCGTCCCCAGCGCCGCGGCCGCCCACGTCCTCCGCGAGCGCTTCGGGGCGGGCGCCGCCGGCGGTGGCACGTCGGGCGGCGGCGGGGGGACGGACGTGTAGGCGGGCCCGGTCGGCGGCGGGGCGGGAACCGGCGGTGGCTGCCAGGCCTGCTGCGGCCACTGCCACTGCCCGCCGCTGGGCTGCCCTGTCATGTCGATGTCCTCCTGCGTCCGGTACCCCCCGGTTCGTGGCGTGCTTCGTGCTCAACGAGCCACCGGGCCCAACGGGCGCGCCGAAACCCGGACATGACCCGGAAGAGGGTTCCGGACGGGCGCGGATTGCCATCGCGCCACATATTGGGGGCATGGAGACCAACAGCACGTCCGGCCACCTGGTCGATGTCGCGGAGTTCCGCACCGACAGCCGCTACCGGCTGGTCCACTTCGAGGGCCACGGCTGGGAGCCGCTGGCCCCCGAGGAGTTCGAGCCCCGGATCCACCAGCTGTTCCCCGACGTCGACCCCCACGACCCCGCGCGCGTCCACTGGGCCGACCGCCCGTGGGAGTGGCCCGCCTGGCACGCGGGGGAGGCCTGACCGCGCCCGGCGCCCCCGCGCCCGGAGCCCTCGCGCCCGTGCCCTCCCTCCCGGCATGATCCGGCGGCGCTAGGCTGTTCGGGTGAGCGACCACTTCTGGCGGCGCCTGCCCGGGCAGGCCGTGGACACCAGCTCGCCGACCGAACTCGGCGCGCTCGTCCCCTCCCGGTACGACGCGGGCTTCGCCGAGCTGACGGCCGCCGGGCTCGCCCTGGCCGTACGGCGCACCGCGCGGCTGATGGCGCTCGCCCTCACCGAGAACGGCCTGCACCCCGATCCGGCGGCCCGCCTGCCCCTCCACGGCGGCGCACCGCGCCCGGCGGGGGAGCCCGACGTGCTCGTGCTGCGCCCCGAACAGGTCGCCGCCGCCTCGGTGTTCCTGCGGGGCTCGGCCCTCGGCGAGCTGGTCCGCCAGCAGGACCCGGTGCTCGCGCGGACCGTCGTCGCGCTCGGCTTCGCGACCCCGTGGTCCGAGACCCTCGCCGCCGAGGTCGTCGCCGACCTGCGGGAGCTGCGGGACTTCTTCGCGGACGCGGCGGCGGCCGGCGATGCGGTGATCATGCGGGGGGCATTGTGAACGGGCCGTCCGGCACGGCGGGTTACGGCGCCGAGGCGCAGGCGTTGGCCCTCCAGTACGAGAGCGTCACCTTCGCCGAGGTGCACCGCGAGATGCTCCACCTCTTCCCTGCGCCGCCCGCCGCCGTCCTCGACGTCGGCGCCGGCACCGGGCGCGACGCGGCGGCCCTCGCCGCCCTCGGTCACTCGG
>NZ_JBHYWI010000021.1:0-125519 GCF_042751525.1 Kitasatospora sp. NPDC059408 | reverse complement strand
GACTGAACCGGCGACCCCCGTGATCTACACTGCCTACCTCGTCGGGAGCGTCCGATGTGTCGAAGACACACGCTCGACCCACCAGGGGGTGCCGGTCGTAGAACCGGCTCCCGTTCTCCAGCTCGAACCGCGGGGTGCCGACGTGTCCGCCCATGTTGGCGTGCAGCGTCTTCTCGGTGCTGCCGAAGGCGTCGAACAGGTCCAGGGCCCGCTGGCGGGGGTTCCCTTCGTCGTCCCACTGGAGCAGGAACAGCAGCGGGATGGTGATCCGCCGCGCCTCCTCGCGCTGGGCCAGGGGTACGTAGCCCCCGGCGAAGAAGCCGGCGGCGGCGATGCGGGGCTCGGTCACCGCGAGCCGGATGCCGACGGCGGTCCAGCCCGAGTACCCGACCGGCCCGTCGATCCCGGGCAGGGAGAGGAGGGCGTCCAGGGTGGCCCGCCATTCCGGGACCGCGTTCTCGACCAGCGGGCCGATGAAGGACTCGAAGATCCCGTCGACCGGCTCGCCGGCCTGCATCGCCCGGCGGAGTTCGGCGCGGGCCCGGTCGTCGGCGGCGGAACGGGGGCGGCCACCGCACCCGGCCGCGTCGATGGTGGCCACCGCGTAGCCCTGCGAAGCGGAGTACCGGGCCCGGGCCACGAGCCGGGGTTCGTCCTTGGGCAGGCCGTTGTTGTGGGCCATGAGGATCAGCGGAGCGGGCGCGGATCCGGGCGTCCACAGGGTGCCGGGGATCTCGCCGAGGGTGAATTCGCGTTCGAGGACGCCGTTGTCGAGGCGCTGCTCGGAGGTGAACTGCATGGTCGTGCCTTTCGGGAGTGCACTGGAACGGCGCTCCCGGACGACCTATCGTCCGACCGTGACCCCGGAGGAGAGCACCCATGTCGAATCTGCGTTCACGGGTACCACCTCCTCGTTCTCTCGCACGGCCTCCGGCAGGTTAGCAGCGGCCATCGCGGTCCACCAAAGCGTTTTTCGCGCGGGTCCCGAGGCCCGCCGTCGAGGCGGTCGGGCTCGGTCTCGGCGGGTCGAATGTCAGTGCCACTCGCCATGATGGCGTCATGAAGGACATCGCCTCCACGGCCTCCCCTGTCGCCCTGACCTCGACGGACGCGTACACCGACGCCGTCGCCACCGCCGTGCGGGCCGCCGCCGCGTACTACGCCGACGGCGGCACGCCGCTCGGGGACGACGAGTACGACGCGCTCGTCCGCGCGATCGAGGCGTACGAGCTGGCGCACCCCGACGAGGTGCTGCCCGAGACGCCGACCGGGAAGGTCGCGGGCGGGGCGGCGGTCGGGGACGTGCCGCACAGCGTGCCGATGCTCTCGCTGGACAACGTGTTCTCGGCCGAGGAGCTGGAGTCCTGGGCGGCCGGTCTGGAACGCCGCCTGGGCCGGCCCGTCGCCGCCTGGTGCGTCGAGCCGAAGCTGGACGGCCTCGCCGTGGCCGCCCGGTACCGGGCCGGGCGGCTCGCCCAGGTGCTCACCCGGGGCGACGGCCTCGCGGGCGAGGACATCACGCACGCCGCCGACGCCGTCCTCGGCCTGCCGGCCCGGCTGGCCGAGCCGCTGGACGTCGAGCTGCGCGGCGAAGTCCTGCTCACCCACGAGCAGTTCGAGCAGGCCAACGCCGTCCGCACCGAGCACGGCGCCACGCCCTTCGCCCACCCGCGCAGCGGCGCCGCCGGCACCCTGCGCGCCAAGGACCGTCCGTACCGCGTCGAGCTGACGTTCTTCGCCTACGACGCCCTCGGCCTGCCCGGCCTCGACCACGCCGCCCTCCTCGCCCGGCTCGCCGAGCTCGGCGCGAACACCGCCGCCACCACGGACGCCGCGCCCCGCCGCTGCGCGGGCCTGGCCGAGGCGCAGCGGCGCATCGACGAGATCGCCGCCCTGCGCGCCGCGCTGCCGTTCGGCATCGACGGCGTCGTGGTGAAGGCGGACGCGGTGGCGGACCAGGAGGAGGCCGGTTCGGGCTCGCGCGCGCCGCGCTGGGCGGTGGCCCGCAAGCTCCAGGCGCAGCACAAGGTCACCCGGCTGCTCGCGGTGGAGTGGAACGTCGGCCGCACCGGGATCATCGCGCCGCGCGCCGTCCTCGAACCGGTCGTGATCGACGGCGTCACGGTCACGTACGCGACGCTGCACAACCCGGCGGACATCGAGCGCCGCGGCCTGATGCTCGGCGACCAGGTGTTCGTCTACCGCGCGGGGGACGTGATCCCGCGCGTGGAGGCGCCGCTGGTGGACGAGCGCACCGGCGCCGAGCAGCCGATCGCGTTCCCCGAGGTGTGCCCGCGCTGCGGCGATGCGATGGACACGTCCGAGCAGCGCTGGCGCTGCGTGCGGGGCAGGGGCTGCCAGGCCGTGGCCTCGGTGATCTACGCGGCCGGGCGCGACCAGCTCGACATCGAGGGCCTCGGCGGCACGCGCGCCGTGCAACTGGTGGAGAGCGGCCTCGTCAACGACATCGCCGATCTGTTCACCCTCACGAAGGAGCAGCTGCTCACACTCGACCGGATGGGCGAGACGAGCGCCGACAACCTGCTCGCCGCCCTGGAGACGGCCCGCGTCCGCCCGCTCAACCGGGTGTTCTGCGCGCTCGGCATCCGCGGCGTATTGACTGAACTAACTTCCGCGTTTATGCAGTTCAGAGGGCCTTCTGCTAGCTTCCGTGCATGGATGAACCAGGCTCTCCCGAGAGGGACTTGAAGCATCTCGTGGTGCCTGATGCCGGGCAGTTACGGGTGACAGGTGACCCCTTCGAGCCCTACCAGCTTCTCGACCCGGATGGGCGTGTTGTTGATGCGGTGTCGGTGTTCCTCGCCGATCTGCAGGCCGGAGGCAGTCCGGCGACAACGCTTCGGTCCTATGGCATGGACTTGCTGCGGTGGTGGCGATTTCTGTCGGCACTCGGTGTCAGGTGGGACTTGGCCACTCGAGAGGAAGCGCGGGACTTCGCTCGGTGGATGCGGCTCGCGGACAAGCCTGTGCGGGTCCACTGGCGGCACCGGGGCCAGATAGGCATTCCGGCCCCGGAATCGACGAAACCGGCGCCAGGCACTCCGAACGCGGTAACCGGCAAGCCGTCACCGGGCCGGAAGTACGCGGTGTCCACACAGGCCCACAGCGAGACGGTGTTACGAAGCTTCTACGACTTCCACCTCGAGCTGGGTACCGGATCGCTCCTGATCAATCCCTTCCCGTTGGACCGGTCCCGGAGGGCAACTCGCGCGAACGCGCATCATGGCCCGCTGGAGGACTTCAAGGCGGAGCGGGTCGGCAGGTATCGGCCGAAGGTTCCGAAGCGCGTCCCGCGGCGAATCCCGGACCAGGACTTCGACGAGATTTTCGCAGGTCTGAGATCACATAGAGACCGGGCCCTTCTGGTCTTCTGGGTATCGACCGGCGCCAGGGCCGAGGAACTCCTCGGCGCCCTGCAGCACGATGCCTCTCCCGGACAGCAACTGATCAAGGTGATCCGCAAGGGCACCCGAGAGGTCCAGGAACTCCCAGCCTCGTCGGATGCATTCGTCTGGCTGCGGCTCTACCAGGAAGAGACCTGGCGCAGAGGAGCTCCGCGTGGCCGCAACGAGCCCCTGTGGTGGACACTACGGCGCCCCTGGCGGCCGCTGAACTACCACGCGGCCCGCAAGATGTTCATGCGGGCCAACGAACTCCTGGGCGCGAACTGGACGTTGCACGACCTGAGGCATACGGCGGCCTACCGCCTGGCTCGGGACCCCGAGGTGCCACTTACACACGTCCAATGGATCTTGGCGCACAGGTATCTGACGACAACTCAGCTCTACCTAAATCCAAGCCAGGACGAAGTGATCGGCAGCGTTCTGGCGCATCATGCCCGCCAGGAGCGACGCCGCGAAGATCCCGTGCCAGCTCCTCCAGCGCCCGGCTACAACCCCGCGTCACTGAGTAACCTGTTCGGAGAACACCAGTGAGCCTGAATGTCCTACGGCATTCCGATGCCTCCCCGGCCCAAGCTGCCGGCCCCGTCAGCTTGGCCGGAGCTGTCGCCGAGGCCCTGCGGGAGCAGTTCCCTGCCCGCACCGTGCCCGACACCTGGCCTGCCAGCCGGATCTCCCGCGAGGAGATCATCAAGCGGGTCTCCGACCGGGCCTTTCGAACCGCTCGTCCGGAGACCGTGATGTCCAGGGCGCGGGGAGCAAACCGGATCCTGCAATGGCTGGAGACCTTCCCTGGGGAAACTTGGCAGCAGCGATGGCGAGCTTGCCCGACGACCTCCCGTCCAGATCGCTGGGAGGACGAGATCCGGTCCTGGGTACTCAAATCCGGCTACCAGACGTCGTTGGGCGACCTCAAGGCAGGCACGCTTTCCCTGATTTGCGCAGACGTGGTGCGGCCAGAACTCCTTTGGCTGACGGGCCGCAGTTCACGATTCCTCCGCGACGCCGTAGCTGAGACCCGTGATCCGGAAGGGTTCGCACGTCTCGAGTCGGCCATTGAGCCGGACCTATGGTCATCACGAGTTGGCTCTTTGGCTCGTATTCAGATCTCGATGATAATCATCGCCAAGGGCGGTCGAATCCGCGATATCACGGTCGGCGACTGTCTGGAACTCATAGAAACCCAGCTCCAGGAGCGGATCCGGACCGGGAAACGCGGCGATCTGTCGCTGTTCTACACATGGCTCCATGGTCAGGGAATCTTCCCTCCTGATGCCCCCACGACCTTGCGCTCCTTTCGTCAACACGCAGGTCAACATTCCGTCAGCCGCCTAGTGGACCGTTACCAACTGCGTTGCCAGCCGGTCCGTGACCTGATCGTCGACTACCTGGCGGAGCGTCAACCGAAACTCGACTACGCGTCACTGGAGGACCTGTCGAGGACACTGGCATCGCGATTCTGGGCCGATCTCGAGCGCCACCATCCCGGCATCGACTCGCTCGAGCTGGCGCCCGAAGTCGCCGCAGCCTGGAAAGAACGCCTTCGCACGAAGGTCACGCGCGTGCGCCGACCCGATGGGACATCAGTTGATGTAACAAGCACCCGCGAAGGCGCGGTCGATCTGCTTATGCATGTGCGGGCCTTCTACCTTGACCTTGCGCAATGGGCCGCCGAAGAGCCCGCCCGTTGGGGGCCGTGGGCGGTTCGGTGTCCGATCGCACAAACGGAGATCGACCTCAAGAAACGCGACAAGCAGCAGAAGGCGCGGATGGACCAGCGCACGCGGGAGCGGCTGCCGGTGCTGCCTGCGCTGGTCCGCGCCGCGAATCGGCGGCTGAAGGAAGCCAAAGCCCGCCTTGAAGCTGCCCAGGCAGCGCCGGCCAGCGCCTGCTTCACCGTGCTCGGCGAGACCTACACGAAGGCCACGGGGACGAGCTTTGACGATCCGAACCGGACAACCACGGTCTACGACGCGCAGGGCGTCCGCATTGAGCTCAGCAAGTCCGAGAACCGCGCCTTCTGGGCATGGGCCTCGATAGAGTTCCTCCGCCATACGGGGGCGCGAATTGAGGAAATGCTGGAAACTAGCCATCACAGCATCGTCCAATACAAGCTGCCGACGACCGGTGAAGTCGTCCCACTTCTCCAGATTGCGCCGTCGAAGACCGATGAAGAGCGGCTTCTTCTGGTGACTCCGGAACTCGCTGACGTGCTGAGCGCTATCGTTTCCCGGGTCCGTGACAGCACCGGAAGGATCCCACTGGTCGCATCCTACGATCTGGGTGAAAAGATCATGAATCCGCCGATGCCCCTGCTTTTCCAGTGGAAGATTGGCGGACACAACCGCCCGGTTTCGACGAACACGATCCGAAGGTCACTCCATGAAACCCTAGAGTCGACTGGACTGACCGACGGTGCGGGGAATCCGCTGTACTATCAGCCGCACGACTTCCGTAGAATATTCGTTACGGATGCCATCCTCAATGGCATGCCAGCGCACATCGCGCAGGTTATATGCGGTCACAAGAATATCAACACCACGATGGGCTACAACACCGTCTATCCTGCCAAGGTGATCGAAGCGCATCGCGCTTTCATTGCCCGCCGTCGCAGCCTCCGCCCTGGCGAGGAGTATCGCACTCCGACCGCCGAGGAATGGGATTCTTTCCTTGGGCACTTCGAGCGTAGAAAGCTTTCACTGGGAGTCTGTGGGCGGGCCTACGGCACTGACTGCATTCACGAGCACGCGTGCATCCGATGCTCTCTTCTCCGGGTCGATCCGAACGAAAGACCTCGACTTGAGGAAATCCGCGACAACCTCATGGACCGCATTGTCGAGGCGGAGCGGGAAGGATGGCTCGGGGAGATCGAAATACTCGAGACCAGCCTCGCTGCAGCCAAAGAGAAGATCGCCCAAATCGACGCGGAGAAGGCCCGCACGTCGACCGTCGTCCACCTCGGCCTGCCCACCTTCAGTCAAATCGTCTGCCGCAGCACCGACGCCAGGGAGCCCCAGGCATGATCCAGTCTGAGCCTGCTACTGAACTTAAAAGCGTGATGTCGGTCAGTCCTCCAGGGCAAGGCCGGTGCCGGCGAAGCAGCCGTTCGCCCGGCTAATAGCAGGCCATCCCTGCCCTCGAAACCCGCCCGGAGCCGCGGCCATCCTCCCGTCGGAGGACTCGATGCCCCTCGCGGGGGTGACCATCAGACACTGCTTCAGGGCGATCCCCGGCGCCGGCCGGGCAAGGAAGATCGGCCCATGCGATTCAAGACGTTTCATCCATCCCCGACGGTCGGCAACACCGCGCGGCCGGTCCCCCCGTGGGCCATCCGCGTGGCCCGGGTCATACCCCTGGCCGTCCTGCCATCGTGCATCTGGCGCCTGCCGTTCGCATTCAACTACGAGATGGGCCAGGTCTACGCCGTCCACAAGACGTGGCACTGGTGGGTGATCCTCTACGTCTTCGGGCTGAGTCTTCTCTCCGAGGGGCTCGCCTACATGTCCTTCGGCCTGGTGGCCGGATGGGGCGAAGTGGTTCCTTCCTGGATCCCGTTCATCGGCGGCCGACGCGTTGCGCCGCTCGCGGCGATCATCCCGGCCACCTTGGGCGCTCTGGGGCTGATCGCACTGTGGGGCCAGCTGCCGTTCGGCTTCCTCAACATCTGCGGGTTCGACACGGTCGGGTACTCCAGCGGCTGGTGGAAGGCCCTCGCGGCAACGGCCACTCTCCCGATGACTCTGTGGGGCCCGCTTCTCCTGGCACTGACGTACGCGTACTACAAGCGGCGTCGCGGAGAGTGACAAGTGATCAACTTGATTGGGTGGAGTCGGTGCCGTTTGCCTGACAGCCGGCAGATGCTGTCGGTAGCCCTGTGCTGTGAGGTATGCGCAGGGCGGCGGTTTGACCGACGCCGAGAGGGCCGTGCGGGAGCGGATCCGGCTTCAGGCCGTGGAATGCTTCGAGGGCGGGGAGAAGAACAGGGACATCGCGGCGACGTTGCGGGTGAGCGTGCGTTCGGTGGAGCGCTGGCGCAGGCAGTGGCGCGAGGACGGTGCGGCAGGTGTCGCCTCGAAGGGCTCGCCCGGTCGGCCGAAGCTGTCCGATGCCCAGGTGGCACGACTGGAGCGGGAGTTGGAGCGCGGGCCGCTGGCCCATGGCTGGGAGGATCAGCGGTGGACTCTGGCGCGGGTGAAGGCGTTGATCGGCCGGCTGTTCCACGTCTCCTACACCGTGGAGGGCACGTGGGTCCTGCTCAAGCGGCACGGCTGGTCCTGGCAGGAGCCGGTTCGCCGGGCCATCGAGCGCGATGACGCGGCCGTCGAGTTGTGGAGGAAGGAGACGTGGCCGCGGGTAAAAGCGCCGCGGCGGCCCGCGAGGCCTGGCTGGTCTTCGAGGACGAAGCCGGGCAGTCGATGAGGCCGCCGCGTGCCAGGACCTGGGGCAGGGTCGGCTGCACGCCGGTGGTGCGGGTGCGCGGCCGGGGAGCCGGCCGGGTCTCCATGGCGGGGCTGAGCTGCTACAAACCCGGCCAGCGCTCCCGGATGCTGTACAGCTTCCACGTCTACCGGGGCCGCAAGGGCGAGAAGAAGGGCTTGACCTGGCAGGACTACCGGGACCTGCTCATCCGTGCGCACATCCAGCTCGGCGGCCCGATCGTGCTCGTGTGGGACAACCTGCGCGCCCACCTGATGCCGCCGATGCGGGAGTTCATTGAAGCGAGCAAGGACTGGCTGACCGTCTTCCAGCGCTCCCGTCGTACGCGCCTGACCTCAACCCGCAAGAGGGCATCTGGTCGCTGGTCAAGCGCACCATCGGCAACCTCGCCGCTGCCAATCTCGACCAGCTTGCCCGAGCCGTCAAGCGGAGCTTGAAGAAGATCCAGTATCGACCCCACCTGGTCGACGGGTGCCTCGCCGCCACCGGCCTGATCTTAGACGGCTGACCACCCTCAGCCCGACATCACGAATTCAAGTTCAGTAGCAAGCAGGGCCCCACGTAGCCATTCATGGAATAGGATGTCATTAAATAGGGCGGCCGGCCGCGCCCCGTGCCATGACATGCCCAAGGGGGCCCTCCAGTGCCACGCAGAGTAACCGAAGTCGACGCCGTCGAGGCAATGCTTGTTCGGGGGGCGCGCCCGCTCGAACCTTTTCCTGGGACTCAACTGCCCTGGAACTGCCTTTGTTTGACCTGTAATGAGGTGAGTTCGCCACGTTACAACGATGTCGTCAACAAGGGGACTGGGGTCTGTAGCAAGACCTGCCGGTCACGCAAGATCGCAGCAAAGCTCACCCGCGACGGGGCGAAGGCCGGCGCCGTCATGCTCGAATGGGGCTGGGATCCGCTGGAGGACTACCCGGGCGCGGGGAAACAGTGGTCTTCCAGGTGCATCCACTGCGGGGCCATCAAGCCGAAGAAGCTGGCGCATGTTCAGAAGGGCCGCGGCGGCTGCACCAACTGCGCTGGACGCGATGTCACCGACGAGTCTGCTCGGCAGCTTATGCGCGATGCTGACCTGGAGCCTCTCGTGGACTATCCGGGGTCACTGCAGCCCTGGTTGTGTCGGTGCATGCGCTGCGAACATGTCGGAACTCCGACCTACGCGAAGGTCCGTACTCGCGGGCATCAATGCTGGTCATGCCGCTCGGAGAAGATCGCAGACGCGCTGCGGCTCGACGAGGAGGAAGCCATCGCCAGCATGTTGGAGAAGGCGCTCGACCCGCTCGTGCCCTACCCGGGCAGCACGGAACTCCCTTGGAAAGCGCGCTGCATGAAGTGCGAAACGGTCCTGGATCCGGGCCCGACACTGCACAACATCCGAGGCGCGCAGGGAGGTTGCGCGACCTGCGCAGAGCGCGGCATCAACCCCGCCAAGCCCGGCTATCTCTACCTCGTCAGCCACGACGGCCACCAGGCTCTGAAGTGGGGCATTGCCAACGTCGAGCAGCGGCTGGCCCAGCACGTCTCCCAAGAATGGGAACTGGTCGCTCGTTGGAACTTCGACCTCACCAGAGACGCATGGGCGTTCGAGCGTCAGATCAAGTCCTGGGTTCGAGGGCAAGGCATCCCGAGGGCACTGACCGCCGACCAGATGAAGTTCGGCGGCCACACAGAGACCGCCTACCTCGCCGACATCACCCTTCAACTCGTACAGAAGTACATCGAGTTCTTGACTGGCCGCAACCCTGAACCGCCCCAGGAGGCGTAGTTCAGAGAAGGCACCGGCCGCACGATGTCCCGCCGCCTGGCCGCGCACTTCGGCAGCATGGCCGCGATCCGGGCCGCGGACGCGGAGGCGCTCGCGGGCGTGGACGGCATCGGAGTGGAGAAGGCCGCCGTCATCGTGGCCGAACTCGCCGACGTCGCACCGCTGCTGGACAAGCTCACGGCCCAGGGCGTGGGCCTGGAGGTCACCGAGCCGACGGCGCCGGCCGCCGCCACCGGCGGGGGCGAGGCCCCGGCGGGCCCGCTCGCCGGCGAGGCCGTCGTCGTCACCGGCGCGATGACCGGCGCCCTCGCCGACCTCTCCCGCAACGCGATGAACGAGCTCATCGAGCGCGCCGGCGGCAAGGCCTCGGGCTCGGTGTCCAAGCGCACCACGCTCGTCGTCGCGGGCGACAAGGCCGGCTCCAAGCGCGCCAAGGCCGAGGAGCTCGGCATCCGGATCCTCACCCCGGAGGAGTTCGCGGCCGTGGTCGCCGAGTTCCTGGAGTGACCGAACCGGACCCCGGTTACGCAGAGGTGCGGTAGGGTGACCGACGTCGAACAGGACCGCGATCCAGGGAGGTGAGACCCATTACCGGTACGTCCGAGCGGGTGCTCCCCGGGTCCGGTCGCAGAGACGGCGCGTCGCGCGCATAAGGCGCGGGCGCGTCCCGTCCCACGGCGACAGCCCCGACGGGGCCCTGACGGAGTCGTTCAGCTTTTCTCGATTCCCTCAAGAGGTTCTCCTTGTCGGTCTTCCCTTCCGCAACCCTCCGCTCCTCCGTGGTCTCGCGCCTGCGCACCGCAGGCTGCGTCTTCGCGGAGGACGAGGCGCGGATCCTCCTCAGCGCCGCCGCCACCCCGGCCGAGCTCGCCACGATGGTGCGGGCCCGGGCCGAAGGGCGTCCGCTGGAACACGTCGTCGGCTGGGCCGAGTTCGCGGGCCTGCGGATCGCCGTCGACCCCGGCGTCTTCGTGCCCCGCCGCCGCAGCGAGCACCTCGTCGCCACGGCCACCGCGCTCACCGGCCCCGACGCCGTCGTCGTCGACCTGTGCTGCGGCAGCGGGGCCCTCGGCGCCGGACTCGCGGCCACCACCCGGGGCGGAGTCGAGCTCCACGCAGCCGACGTCGACCCGGCCGCCGTCCGCTGCGCCCGGCGCAACCTCGCCCCGTACGGCGGGCACGTCCACCAGGGCGACCTCTTCGCCGCCCTGCCCGCCGGCCTGCGCGGCCGCGTCGACGTCCTGCTCGCCAACGTCCCGTACGTCCCCACCGCCGACATCGGCCTCCTGCCGCCCGAGGCCCGCCTCCACGAAGCCCTCCCCGCCCTCGACGGCGGCGCCGACGGCCTCGACGTGCTGCGCCGCGTCGCCGCCGACGCCCCGCAATGGCTCGCCCCCGGTGGCTCGCTCCTCTTCGAGACCAGCGAACGCCAGACCCCGGCCGCCCTCGCCATCGCCGGGGACGCCGGGCTGCGCGCCACCGCCTCCCACCACGAGGACCTGGACGCCACCGTCATCACGGCCACTCGGCGCTGCTGACGGCGGATCGGATGATGCCGGAGTGGGAAGTCGGCCCCGTCGACCTCCCACTCCGGGGGCGCCGTCGCTGAGGTGTCCGCCGATGGCGGCTCAGCGGTGCAGGAGCCAGTGCGGGTCGGCGTTCCAGGCGAGGAAGCGCCAGGCGGTGCCGCGTCCGGCAGCGCGGTCCAGCGCGCCCGGTTCGCTCACCAGCGGGTTGGGCAGGATTGTGCCGGCCCCTGTCTCGCTGAGCTACATGTTGTTGATGGGACGGGACCCTACGGAGCGGCCGGGGCAGGGCAATGCAATGTCCGCATGGCCCAGCCGCGGGAGCAAGACCAGCTCACGGCTGCGGGCCAGGCGCCGGGGGAGGCTGGGGCAGCCCGGGTACGTTTCCGCCGAAGGCGGTCCGCAGTGCCTGGATCCGCTGTTGCTGCTCCGCGGCCCTGGCCGGGTCGGCGACGCGGAGGGTCCTGGGCGCCGGCGGGGGCGGCGGATGCCGGGGTACCCGGCTGATCTCGACACGCTCGTGCGTGATCTCGTCCGGTACGGGCGGTACGGCGGCCGGCAGGTGTGCCTTGTAGGTGGCGATCTGCTCGGGCGTCATCTTCGCTTCGATCCCTCCGATGAAGGGCTCGCGCTCCCTGCGTGTCTCCTTCGGTGGGTACACCACGATCTCCGGGGTCCACGGGTTGTCCGGGACCCGGTCCGGCGTGACGCCTGGATAGTTCCACAGGAGCTGGATGGTTCCGTTGACGCGCGGATGCTTCTCCGGCGGCGAGAAGCGAAAGCCCACCAGGACTCCGGACTTGTCGTCGGGTACCAGGCCGTACGGACCGGAGCAGCCCTGATCGTTGGTCAGGAATTCGGGGGCGGCGAATCCGGCGAAGTCGGCGCCGGACCGCCAGGGGAACGCGAAGGAATAGTCCGTGGCGCCCAGGCATTCCTGCCCCTCACTGCAGTACCCCTCGTTCCCCCAGTTGCGGACGAAGAGCGCCCAGGTGTCGCGCGGGACCGTGTGTTCGACGAGGATCGCCATCATCCAGACCGGATGGATCTCGTTGCTGAGGTCGGAGTGCGCCGTGTCGATCCCGGGCAGCCCGGTGACGATCGCCCAGCGGCCGTCCACCATCTTGGCCGCTTGGGCATCGCTGTTCTCGGCGGCGTTCCGGAAACCACGCCACCAGGTCGTGTGGAAGTGGTCGACCGTCTCGGAGGCGCTGAACTCCAGGTGGAGGCCGCGGCCGTTCTCGTTGCCCTGGGTGTAGCCGGCTCCCCCCTCCGTCTGCATGTCGAAGGCGTAATCGTCGTCGTCGAACACTCCGCTGCTGCGGTGCTCGAAGGACAGCTGGCCCCGGTAGGTGACCGGCATGCTCCAGTTCCAGTGCCCCGGCGGCCCCCAGTAGTCCCCGCCGCGGCAGACCCAGTAGCTGTCGGTGAAGGTCCGCTGGTCGGTGCAGCCGGTGGGCAGGTCCTTGTTCTGACAGAGCGTCCGGGGATCCGGGAACCGGCCCGGGTTGTCGAGCTGGTACTGCCAGCTCGGATCGAACGGGATTCCGTTCACGTCGACGGTGTTCCAGACGAGATTCATGGGAGGTGTCATGACGACCCGCTTCGGAATAGGTGCGGGAACTCGTTCGCGGGACCGCCGGACCGCCTGGACGACACGCCCTGGGGCCGAACACGTGAGGGCGCGATTCCTACCTGGCCCCACCGACCGGATTGCCCCCACTGACCAGTCTCGGCGCTTCCCCCGGGCGCCGCAACCGGCTGGCCGGACCGCCCTGTCGGCGTCCGGAGCGGTTCGGGAAGGAGAAGTACGAGGGTCCCTTGCCGGGCGCGGGGGACCGCGGACCGGCGAAGACCGGGAGCATGGAGGTGGTGACGTGAGGGCCGCGGGGCTGCCGGTGGGCGTGGCGGCGGGGCAGGTGGCGTACCGGGCGTGGACGCTGCCGTGCTACGACCTGGTGGTCTTCGGGGTGAACTGCCGCTTCGCGTGGCACGTCCCGGTGGCGGAGCTCGTCGCGATGTTCGAGCGCTACCTCGCGGACGAGCACCTGGACGTCGGGTGGGGACAGGGTGCCTCCTGGACCGCTGCCGCAAGCCCGGCGGGCAGCAGGCGATCACGCCTGCCAGGCTCAATCCGGCCGGAGAGCATCCTGCTGTGGTCGACCGTGCGGCCGGGTCAGACGGCGGAAAGGTGCAGCTTGAACGGCGAACCGTTGGAGGTGGGCGTCCAGCCGTTCGACCGCGCGGCCCGGATGCCCGCGGCGACTTCGCGCGGCAGGACGAGTTCGGCCGGCACCAGGCTCGGTGCGAGAAGGGACGGCCGACCGGTCTCGACGACGAGCGTCGTGCCGGGCCGGGCCGCGTCCTCCACCATGTAGGCCAGGGTGCTGACGTCGAAGTCGCAGCACCAGTGCTTCCTGCTCAGTCGCCAGCGGTACTCGACGCCGTCGACGACGATGCGACGGGAGCCCTTCTTCACCAGTGCCATTGCTCGCCCTTCGGCCTTCGACTGCCTGTGCACGTCTGCCGTCAGTCTCCCCGTACGGCACGCGCGTGTCACCGGATTTGGCGCGGTGCTCCGGCGTCGTCGCTCGGCCACCGTCGGCGGTGGCGCGTCAGATCCAGTTCCGGTCACGGGCCACCAGCGCCGCCTGGAACCGGTTCGATGCTCCCAGGCGGCGCATCAGCGCCGCGACATGGCCGCGGTAGGTGCGCAGCGACATGCCGAGTTCGCGTGCTCCGGCCTCGTCCTTGTCGACGCGGGCCATCGCCTGGAGGACCTGTCGTTCGGTCTCGCCCGGCAGTTGCTCCTCGACCCGGCAGGACTGTGACCAGCGGCGTTCGAACAGGGCCAGCAGGTTTGCCAGCAGGCCGGGCTGGCGGATCACGAGGGCGCCGCGGGTGATGTCGTGCGGGTCGACCGCGACCACGGCCGTCTGCCGGTCGAAGATGACGATCCGTTCCAGCGGACCCGCCGTGCCCCGTACGTCGGCGCCCTGCTCCGCCAGTTCCCTCGCGAGGAGGCCGACCTCCGGGCGGTCGAGCGCGCTGGTGTGGAGGATGGTCCGCATTCGCAGGCCGCGTCGCAGGCACTTGAGGTCGGAGCTCCGGACCGAATCGAGGGCGGCGGTGATGATCGCTCCGGGGTGGGTGGTCAGCCGCTCCTCGCGGGTGAAGAAGGACAACTCGTCGATGCACGCGACCACTTGGTCGATTCCCTCGACGCGCTGCAGGTCGAAGGCCGGACCCCGTTGCCCCTGCCGCTGGTCGTCCAGCAGGACGTCCACCACGTGGCGCGAGGAGACGACCTGCCGGATCTCGCTCTGGAGCCCGTGGACGCGGCGCCGTGCCAGCCGTTCGACCACGGCCCTCGGATCGTTGCCGCTGAAGGTGCCGCGGCCGGGCAGCACCCTGACCATGCCCAGGTCCCGCAGCCGGGCGACGGCGGCACCGGCGACATCCTGGTCCATGCCGCAGCCGAGCCGGATCCCGGCGAATCCGATTCCGGGGGAGCGCAGGAGCAGTCGGTAGACCGCTTCCTCCTGGGCGTTCACGCCCAGCGCCGCAAGCGCGTTGCCGTTCATCGGACTCCCGGGAACTCGTCGGAACAGAACGGCGGCCCAGGCCGGGCGCCGCCGCCGAGAACAGATCCTGCAAGGGGGGACCCGGGGCGCCCAAGAGGCCTCGGTCCATCGCCGTCGGGACCAATGTCACGTGCGGTGCAGGAACCTGCATGCGGGTTCTGCAGCAAGTACGGCAGTCGTGCGGATCGATTCCCGTTCGTATGCCAATAGATTCGTTCCGGCCTTCAAGGGAGTGGAGGCAAGGGGACTCATCAGCACCGCACTATTCAGAAGGCTCTTTCGTGCGCCATACGTATCTTCGTCACATTCCGGGGTTCGCCGCCCTCGGCGTAGCCACCGGCATTCCGCTCGTCGCCGTGGGCCCGGCCCAGGCCGCCGAGGTGCCCACGTGCAAGCCGGTCGCAGTCGAGTACTCCGTCAACGGGGGCAAGACCTGGACCAGGGGCAGCCGGATGAATGAGCCGCACGGCGTCATCGACGTCCGACTCGTCGGGAAGCCCAAGGCCGGCTGCGTCTACAAGGTCTCGCTGGCCTCCTACGACTCCGAGGGCCCGACGTGGTCCTCGTCGGGCAAGCAGACCTTCCTCGGTTGGGCGACCGCCGCACTTTCCGCCGACAACCCCCGGGCGTCCCTGGACGTATCGGCCCACCTGCCGAGATGCTTCGGCCAACTCGACCTGTACCGCGGTGACCGGAAGTTCGACGGTGTCGACAATCCGTTGCCGAACTACCCTGAGGGCGTCATCTACGGGGACCTGATCTCCGCTTGGAACGGCGGCCATTCCTGCAAGCCCGAGCCGACGGCTTCGCCGACGGCCACTCCCACGGCAACGGCGAGCCCGACCGCGACGGCCACGGCGACACCCAGTCCGACCGCCACCACGACGGTCGCGCCAAGCCCGACGGCCACGGCCACGGTTGCGCCGAGCCCGAGCGCCACCGCGACAGGTACGCCGAGCCCGAGCGTCACGGCCACGGTTGCGCCGAGCCCGAGCGCCACCGTGACGGCCACGTCGAGTGCTGCGCCGACCGGCGCGGGCTCGCCGTCGGCCTCCATCGTGCCGGACGGGAGCCTGGCCGAAACCGGCGGCGACGGCAGCCGGATGTTTGCCTACGCCGCCGGCGGTGCCGCCCTGCTCACCGTCGGTGCAGGCGTGTTCGTGGCCGCCCGCCGCCGGACGGCCCGCCGCTGACGGAGTACCGGTGGCGGAGTACCGGCGAACGGCCTGACCCGGCGGGCCGGCAGCTCCCGCCGGCGCGCCGGGGCTGCCCCTTCAGGCGGCTTCCGTGCCGGGGGTCGGCCGGCCCGGGGCGTTCGGGAGGCCGTGGTCGCGCAGTGGGCCGACCTGCCAGCCCTTGGCGGCGCAGTGGTCGAGGAGGGTGGGCAGGGCGCCGAGGGCGGACCGCCAGGCGGCGGGGGCGGAGGTGCAGTCGGAGTCGTGCAGGAGGATCGTGCCGCCGCCGTGCAGGTCGGCGGTGACCGTGCGGTGCACCGAGTCGGCGGTGGCGCGGCTCGTCCAGTCCTCGCCCCAGCTCGTCCACAGCACGGGGGTGAGCCCGAGCCTGCGTGCGGACAGGTGGGCGGCGGTGGTCATGACGCCGTACGGGGGCCGGAACCACTGCGGTGCCCGGCCGGTGAGGTCGGCGATCGTGTCGCGGGCGCGGCGCAGGTCCTGGTACGTGGCGCGGGGGCCGCGTAGCAGCAGCGGGCGGTGGGCCCAGCCGTGCACGGCGATCTCGTGGCCGGCGTCGGCGATCTCCTGCACCAAGCCAGGGGACTTGTCGGCCATGGAGCCGAGGAGGAAGAACGTGGCCTGCACGTCGTATTTCTGAAGGATCGTCAGGAAGTGCGGCGTGGAGAACGGGTCCGGGCCGTCGTCGAAGGTGAGGGCGACGTGGTCGGGTCGGCCGGTCCCGGCGAGGCGGGGCATCAGGCGGTTGCGCAGCGGTCCGAAGGTGGAGATGACGGGGGCCGCCTGGACGGCGGTGAGCGCGGCTGCGGCGGTGCCGATGCGCAGGAGCGTGCGGGGCTTCATCGAGTACGGCCTCAGGAAAGGGTGGTGAGCGCGCCGAGGCGCGGGAGCCGGTGGGGGGTGGTGGCCAGGCGGTGCAGGGTGGCGGAGAGGTCCGCCGGGTGGGCGTCGCCGCATTCGACCAGGACGACCTGGCCGGGCCGCACGGCGGGAGGGGTGGAAGTGCCGCAGGCGATCCGGGCGTCGGGGACCACCACGTGCTCGTGGTGGTAGGCGGCCAGGCCGAGGTCGAGGGCGTCCAGGTCGGTGCCGGAGAGGAAGAACCTGGCGGCCGCGCCGGTGGCCGCGCGCAGGGCGGTGGCACCGGCTTCGACGGAGTCGCGGCGGGTGACGATCCCGGTCGCGTACGGCGGGCCGTAGCCGGCGTTGACCACGGTGAGTCCGGCGCTCGCGAGGCGGCGCACCTCGCCGGGGTCGGCGGCGGCCTCGGCCGCGTCGATGGAGACGGCTGCCTTCTCGGCCACCAGGGTGCGCAGTGTCGCGTCGTCGAGGCGACCGTTGTGCGGCGGGTGGACGACGAGGTAGGCCCGGCCGGTGTGGTCGGGGTCGACGGTGTCGAATCCCCCGTAGGCGACGGCGAGTTGGGTGCCGCCGGTGGCCAGCCAGGCGGTCGCGGCGAGGGCTGCGGCCGCGATGCCGAGCTTGCGGACGGGGCGGCGCGGAGCGGGTGCGGTCGCCCGGCCCGGATGACGCCGCTGCGCCGGGATCGCGGGGGCCAGGGGGATCGCGGGGGACGTCGTGGTGGCACCCGAGCGCTCGGCGGCGTACTGGCCGGCGGCGTACTGCTCGGCGACGGCCGCGATGGCGTTCGCGGGGCCGGTCGCCTCGCGGTGCAGGGCCAGCCCGGCCTCGCGGTACCGGCGCCGGGTGATGCCGTCGACCATGGCGGCGAGGACGGGCTTGAGGTCGGCCGGGTCCTCGATCCAGGGGGCGAGGCCGGCCTCGTCCAGGGCGGCGGCGTTGGTCTGGCCGTGGCCGGGTATGCAGCGGTAGCTGACGGTCGGCAGGCCGCAGGCGAACGCCTCCAGGGAGGTCAGGCCGCCGGCGTTCTGCACCAGCACGTCGCAGGCGTGCATCAGGCCGGGCATGTCGTCGACCCAGCCGAAGGCGTGCTCGATGCCGTCCGCCCGCAGCCGGGCCGCCAGGGGGCCGTTCTTCCCGCACACCACCACCGGAACGGCCGCGCCGGTGTCACGGATCTCGGCCGCCACCTTCGCCACCTCGCCGACTCCCCAGGAGCCCGCCACCAGCAGCGCCAGCGGCGCGTCCGCCGGGAGGCCGAACCGGGCCCGGGCGGTGCTGCGCTGGGCGTCGGTGGCCGGGGTGAACCGGGGATCGACCACCGGGCCGGCGACCACCACCCGCTCGGCGCCGTGCTCGCGGGCCTGCCCGGCCGGGACGGGATGCGCCGCCAGGTGCAGATCGGCACCGGGAGCCACCCACAGGGGATGCACGGAGAAGTCCGTCAGGTAGACGGCGGCGGGCACCGCGAGGCGTCCCCGGCGGCGCAGGGTGCCGAGCACCTGCCCGGCGAGCGGGTACGTCGCCACCACCGCGAGGGTGTCCGGCGGCAGCCGGCGCAGGAGCCGCCGGTGGCTGCTGCGCTGCATCAGCCGGATCATGAGGCCCGGACGCCCGGCGTTCTCGGTGGCCGAATAGATCCGTTGGTAGGCGGAGGGGGCGATGGTCAGCAGCAGCCGGTAGCTGTCCGAGACCAGTCGCCCGAAGCCGGCGGGTATCAGGTCCAGGAAGTCGTGGCGGTCGACCGAGAAGCCCAAATGAGAAAGCCGAAGGGCGAGTTGGGCCGCAGCCCCGTCGTGCCCTGCGCCCACGCTCGCGGAGACGATCACGACGCGCCCGGTGCTGGAACCGGGCGGGCAGGAGGGGGCGGCGTGGTGCGCCGGTGCCTCCCGGAGGTCTGGGGGTTGCGACACGGTCGGCCGATCTTCTCGCGATGGCGGGGTAGGGGGCGGGGCGGCCTCCGGCGCCTGGTGCCGCCGTCGGGGCTTGCGGGAACTGTGCGTCGGGATGGAGCGCGGCGGGTGCTCGGCAGGCCGACGAGTGCGGCGCGGCCGGGCCCGTGCCGCGCGGCGGCGGCGAACGGAACGCCGACGCCCACGGGCCGTCCCGGACCGGCCGGGCGGCGGTGGCCGTCGTTCAACCGGCGCTCACTCTACAGCTTTTGGCCCGACTGTCTACAGGGTTGTAGAAGCTTGTCGGGTACCTGCTGGACGCTTGTCGAGTACCTGCTCGCCCGCTGTCCGCCCGCCCGCCGCCTGCCCGACGCGCGCCCGCCGCCTGCCCGCCGCCTGCCCGACGCGCGCCCGCCGCCTGCCCCCGCCCGCCCGTGGAATCCCGCTCGGCGGCAGTGCTTGCCCCGGTGATCGACCGGTGTGCCATGATCCCGTGGTTCGCACGGGGCCGGGGACCACGCGGCCCGGCACGGTAACGGGGGATTCATGACGATTCATCGACCGACGAAGCAGGTCGCGGCGCTCGGCATCGCGATCACGGCACTCGCGGGTTGCAGCAGTGGTCCGATCGGTGCCGCGCCGGGAGGCTCAGTACCGCACCCGACAACGCTCGTCGCCGTCTCCCCGAGCCCGTCGCCCTTCCCGTCCCCCACGGGGCCGGCGATCCACGGTGACACGATCAAGGCCCAGGTCGTCAGTGTCGGGACCAGCGCCGCACTCCCCGGAGTCGCGGCCCCCGCGGGGAAGACCGCCCTGCTGGTCCGGCTCAAGGTCACCTCGGACCCCGAGGGCCGTACCGCCAGGTCGCCCATGTTCATGGCCTGGGCCATCAGGTACCCCGCCTGCGAGAGCATCCCCGGGACGGGCTGCTGGAACGTCGACGGGGAGTCGCACTTCCTGACCGAGGCCGATGCCCGCGCCGGACACACCTTCGGCGCGGTGTGGCCGGGACGCCCCCTCGAAGCCGACACGGCCTACTTCGCATACATCTGGAAGTTCGTGCCCGAGGGCGACGACCTGCACGAGGCCAAGCTGTGCACCTTCGCCGGGACCGGGGAGTGCATCCCCCTCGGCCCGGTCACGGCGCTGGCCCCGCAGGACGTCCGCTCCCTCGACCTCGCCCAGTACTGACGGTCTCCGCGAGAAGGCGGCGGATCGTCGGCGGTGAGACGGCGAACACCGCTGCGCCCCGCCCCTCCTCCTGCGGTCCCCTGTGCTCCCGACCCCGGATCGTGCGCCCGTCAGGGCAGTTCGTCGGCGATGGCGGCGACGAACGCGGCGAGCTCGGCCCGCGCGACGGGGTCCGGTACGGCCTGCGGCAGGATCGCGTGGGCCAGCCGGATGTGCTCCCGGATCCGCTCCTCCAGCCAGGCGCGGCCCCGGCACTCCTCGATGAGGCCGGCGACGTGCCGGAGCTGGTCGAGGGTGGGCGCGGCGGTGTCGTCGTAGAAGGCGGCGAGCTGGTCGCGGGCCGGTCCGTCGGACCGGAGGGCGACCGCGACGAAGGCCCGGGACTTGCGCCGCCGCAGGTCGGCCAGCGGGTCCTCAAGGGTGTCGCGGGAGGTGCCCCAGACGCCCTCCCAGTCGTCGAAGAAGGCCATGGCCATGCCGGCGTGGAAGCCGAACCGTTCGGCCGCGACCAGCTCCTCCTCGCCGGCGCCGCGCACCAGGGCGCCGGCGAGGCACACCCCGGCGGTGGGGCTGGCGATGGTGCTCTCCAGTAGTTCCAGCGAGAGCTCCAGGCTCATCCGGGACGTGCCCTCCGACTCCAGGTCGCGGATCTGCCCCGAGCAGCACTCCCGGATGGCGCGGGCGGCGCGCCGGATCAGCTCGGTGGAGACCCGGTCGCCCTCCTCGGCGAGGAGCTCGAACGCGAGGCAGTGCAGGGCGACCCCGACCTGGATCGCGGCCGGCACGCCGAAGGCCGTCCAGAGGGTCGGCCGGCCCTTGCGGACCATCTCCTGGTCGATGACGTCGTCGTGGACGGTCCCGGCGGCCGACATCAGGGTGCCGGCGACGGCTGCCGTCCGGACCGCCTCCCACGCCTGCGGGCCGCTGCCCGCGCACAGCAGGGCGACCAGCGCCGGCCGCCGGCGGAAGCCGACCGGTGTCGTCGGGCGGCCCTCGGCGTCGACCCACCCGAAGTGGTACTCCGTCATCCGCCGGACGGGTTCGTCGAGCCGGGCCGTCGCTGCGCGCAGCGCGGGCTCCATGAAGGCGATGACGTCCCGGGTGATCTGCGGTGAGGTGCGAACGGTCTGCACGGAGGTCTCCGACATTCTCTAGTGGCCGGGGAACGGCGCGGCGCCGCTTCCCGGGGCAGGCAGCGCGGTCCCTCCTGTCATGACGCCCCGTTCCGGCGGCCTCCGCAACCCGACGTGGACGGGTGCGGGACGGGCCCGTGCCTGTGCCGGCGCGGTCGGGCCCCGCCCCGGGCGGGGGGCCGGCGGTCGCGTAGCCTGGGCGGCCTCGTTCCTGCTACGGAAGACGGTGGGTCGCGCCATGCACGGCGACGGCGGGTTGTGGTTCCTTCTGGTGGTGGGCGTCGGTGTATGGGGCTTCTCCCTCACGAGCGCCGTTCGGCAGGTGCGCGCCCAGAGGGGGACCCGGGTCGTCGGCATGCTCCTCCAGTGCTTCCGCGAGCGCACGAACAGGGGAGGATCTCGCTGGAAGGGCACCGTCCGGTTCCAGGCGCCGGAGGGTGGAGTGCACCGGCAGGAGGTGTACCTGTCGCGGCCCGGGGGACCAGGCAGCGAGGTGATCGTCTGCTACCCGCCCGGACGGCCGCAGCAGGCCCGGGAAGCCGGTGGCCGGCTGGGCTGGCAGTTCCCGGTCATGGGGTTCCTGGTGGGAACCTGCTTCGTCGCGGCTGCTCTGCTCATCCTCTCCGGCACGCTCCACACGTCTCCGGTACCCCCGCGCTGACGCGGCGCCGGCCGCGCGGTGCCCCCGTGACCGGCAGACGTCAGCAGATCCTTCCGGGCCGGGCGGCGGTGGCCTTGAGCAGGTCCCGCAAGAGGCCGAGGTCGATGTCCTCCGGTTTGCGGAAGCGCAGACAACCCTTGCCCATGTCCTGCCCGGCCAGCCGCTCCTCGAACGCCTCGCGGACGTCACTGCGCATGAGGTAGAAGGAGAAGTACTGCTTCTGGCGGGCGAACGCGATTTCGCAAACGCCGTCCCGCTCGTACGCGGGCATCCCGTACGCCATGACCTCGTCGAAGCCCGCCAACTCCTCGCGGCACAGCTGCCGCACCTCGGCCAGGACGGCTCGCTGCTCCTCGGGAACCTCGATCAGGTAGCCGTCGACGTCGGCGGCTTTACTCTGCACCATTCTGGGAGGTTATGCCGGATTCGAGGTCCCCATCAACAGGGCGTGACGGCCCGGGGCGCCCCGGGACGCGGTCGCGCGATGTCGGCGTCAGCCGGGACCGCTACTGTGCCGGTCATGTCGGACGAGATACGGAACGGCGGCCCGCTCATCAGGGGCCTGCCGGCGCGGGACGCGGTCGCCGGAGGGCGCCGGCTCCTCGGGCGGGCGCGGGAGACCGAGGCGCTGCTGGCGGTGCTGGACGGCCTGGGGTCGGCCGGCGGGCGGGCGATCGCGCTGGTGGGGGAGCCGGGCATCGGCAAGAGCGCGCTCGTGTTCACGGCCGCCGCGCACGCCAGGGCCGCGGGGGTCCGGGTGGCCGCGGCCCAGGGGCAGTACGAGATCGCGGCCGCGCTTCCGGGCTTCCGGCCGCTGTTGGACGACAACTGCGACGTGCGCGAGCAGGTGGCGCGGGGCGGTGCCGCCGTGGTGGTCCTGGACGACGTGCACCAGCTCGCCGCCGACCAGATCCCGGGCCTGGAGCGGATGATCCACGCGGCGGCCACCGGCCCGCTGCTCTGCCTGCTGGCCTACCGGCAGCGCCAGCTGTCGCCCGCGATCGCCGCGGTGCTCTCCCGGGCGACGTCCGCCGGCCTGCTGGAGGTGTGGCAGCTGGGCGCGCTCTCCCGGGAGGAGGCCGCGGAACTGCTCGGTGAGCTCCCCGGCGTGAACCGCTTCGCCGGCGTGAACCGCTTCGACGAGGCGCACCGCTTCGACGAGACATACCGCCTCGACGGCGCACACCGCTTCGACGGCGCACACCGCTTCGACGAGCTCTACCGGGAGAGCCTCGGCAACCCGCAGTACCTCCGGATCCTGGCCGCCGACGGCGAGGCGATCGCCGAGGCCGGCACGGCGGTGCTCGGTGAGCTCGCCGCCCTCGACGACGCCGCGCTCGCCGCGGTCCAGGCCGCCGCGGTGCTCGGCGAGCCGTTCCACCCGGAGCTGCTCGCCGCCGTCGCGGGACTGGAACCGGCCGAGACGATGCGGGCGCTGGACACCCTCACCGGTCTGGACCTGCTGCGCCCGGCCGAACGCGCGCCGCAGCTGGTGCTGCGTCACCGGGCGGTGGCCGAGGTCGTGCACCAGCGCCTCGAACCCAGCCGGCGCCTGACGCTGCACCGCCGTGCCGCGGCCGCACTCGCCGAGCGGGCGGCGCCGATCGCCCGGCGGGCCCACCACGTGGCACGGGCCGCCGATCCCGGCGCGCCGGAGCACGTGACGACCCTGATCGCCGCCGCGCGCAACGCGCTGCACACCTCTCCCACGACGTCGGCCGAGTACCTCTCGGCCGCCCTGTCGCTGCTCCGGGAGGGCGAGGACCACTGGCACGAGGCACGGGTGCTGCTCGCACGGACCCGGCTGCTGACCGGGGACGCCGACGAGAGCCGAGCCCTGCTCGACGCGCTGCGCGATGCGGCGCAGGATGCCGGCGGCCGCGACGCCCCCGACCCGTCGGCCGTGCTGGCCGCGCTCACCGGACGGGAACGGGAGATCGCCCGCCTGGCCGGCACCGGCCTGACGAGCGGTGAGATCGCCGGCACGCTGGTCCTCAGCGTACGGACGGTCGACGGTCACCTCGGCCGGATCTACCGCAAACTCGGTGTCGCCAACCGGGCGAGCCTCACCCGCGCCCTTCTGACCGAGGCGCCGGGCGCGGGGTGAGGTGGTCGTGGTTCAGTCGCTCAGCCGCCCACGCCCCTGGCGAGGGCGGTGAGTTGGTCCCTCATGGTGACCGCGTGGTCGAGTGAGGTGCGGACGAACGGGAACCCCCGCTGCCGCATCACGAACGTGACGTGCTGCCCGTCGCCGACCAGGTGCACGCCCGAAGGGACGAGCGGGGCGAAACCCTCCAACAGGCCGCCGAGCAGCTCGGCCATCGCGGGTGCGGAGGTGGTGACGAGGTAGGCGGCGTCGACCGCGGGCCGTCCGGTGTCCATCGCGGGCAGTTCGTGCAGGCGGTCGATGCTGCCGTGCGGGACCTTGCGGGACGTCACCTCGAAGGGCGGGAACGGCCGTCGCGCCCGAACGGTCATCCCGCAGGCGAACCGTTCGTCCCGGGTGACCGAGCCGAGGCCCCGGACCGACTGCTCCCGGTACTCGTAGGAGAGCTCGACCGGCACTTCCTGCGGTGAGCCGGCCAGCCGGACCCGGACGAGCAGGGGCCGGTCCGGCGCATGGCCGCGCCGCATCTCGGGGTTCGCGATCCGCACGCCCAGGTTCGTCGCCGGGTCGCCCTCGACCAGGTCGAGCCCGAGCAGCCAGGCCAGGTGTCCCGCCTGGTACCGGGCGTACGCGCGGCTGCTGCCGCGTGTCAGCAGCGTGCCCCGGGCCAGGACGAATCCGCCGATCAGGATGCCGATCGCGGGGATGATCAGGGCGGCGGTCACCAGGCGCTCCGTCCGGTCGTGTCCGGCGGCTGCCAGGCGGGTACCGGAGCGGGCTCCGCGCCGGCCAGGAGCCTCGCGAGCCGCGGCGTGTCCTGGACCGGTCCGACGAGGACTTCGTGCCCGCTGAGCAGGGTCACCGTCACGGCGTCGTAGGTGCCCAGCAGGAAGCTGCTGACCCTGGTGCGTTGCACACCCCTGATCTCGGCGTACCGGAAGCTCCGCGTTCCGGTCGGGCGCCGCCAGACGAAGCCCTGCTGGTGGACCTCCACCTCGTGCCGCCAGGCCAGGACGGACGGCGACCAGGCCAGGACACCCACCGCCAGGCCGTACAGCCCGTTGAGGAGCGCTCCCGTGACGACTCCGGCCAGTCCCGCGATCAGCGCCAGCGACCCGATGTAGGGCAGGTACCCGCCGAAGCGGAGGGTGCCCCGGAAGTGCGCCACGACAGGGCCGAGGCGGGACTCGCCGTGCTGCGACTCGCCATGCTCCGACTCGCCGTGCCGGGACCCGCTGTGCCGGGTCATTTGAGCACCGAGCCGGTGAGCTTGGCGCCGGTTCCGTTGTCGACGGCACAGGTGACCTTGCGGTCGAGGTGCTGCCAGGAGCCCGCGGTCGGGACGAAGTCCACGATGTTCGCACCACTGCCGAGCTTGGTCCGGTCGACGGTCGGGCCCGCGGACAGCTTCCGACAAGCCGCGGCGGCCTCGTCCTTGATCTTCGCCTCGTCGTACGAGGAGTCGGTGAGCATGGAGTAGCCGATCACCTGGGCGTCGTGCGGGTCGCTGCACGGGACGGCCGAGACCCCGTCCACCTGCTGCTGGGCGGCGCCGCTCGGCTCGTCGAAGTACTGGCCGGTGGTCAGGCTGCGGAGGCCGAGGTCACCGCCCTTGGTGACGTTGCCGTTGCCGTCGACCTGCGCGTCCGGGGCCGGGTGGGGGCGGTTCAGGACGAGGAAGCCGACGAGGCCGAGCATGCTGCAGAACAGCACGCCCAGGAGCGCGAAGTAGGCGGTCCGGAAGGGGCGGCGCTTCGGCTTCGCGGGCGGGAAGTATCCGGGCGGCGCCGTGGCGGGCCGGCCGTACTGCTGCCCGGCCGACCGGCCGGGCGGGTCCTCCTGGCCGAACTGCCAGGTGTCGTCCGTGAGTTGCCGGACATCCGGGTCGTTCTGGTTGTGCGGTGCAGCCATCGCCTTGTCGTCACCTCTCCGCGTTCACTCGTGTTGCCAGGCCGAGTATGGGGAGGCGGGCGGTGCCGCGGCATCGGTAGAACTACGCGATTCGACTACCCGATCCTCGGGCGCGGAACGGCCGGCCGATGGGCCGGAGCGCGCCCCGCGTCCGGGGCCCGCGGGCGATGAGACGGCCGGCGTTGGGGCTCAGCGCATCGTCCCCAGGGCCGCGGCCATGGTGCCGAGCGTCTGTCCGTCGGCCGTGGCAGGGTCGATGGCGGGCGTGTCGCCCATGGCCTGGACCAGGCTGATGACGTTGCTCGACTGGACGAAGTACTCGTGGGCGTCGGAGCCGACGTCCGCGAACGCGACGTGCGGCTTGCCGTCCTTGTCCCGGACGGTGGTGAGCCAGCTGATGCCCCCGGAGCCGGTGGCCGTCTTGACGACCGTGGTCCGGCTCGATTCGTCGGACGAACGGGCGGCGCAGTAGGCGTAGTCGTTCTCGATCTTGGTCAGCGCGGCCTTCGCGGCGGCCTCGTCCTTGAAGTAGAGCATCCACTGGAAGGCGGCGGCCCTGGGGTCGTCCTTGAGGTCGGTCCTGTACTGCCTGGTCTGGTAGGCCGAGATCTTCAGGGCGGCGGTCGGTTCCTTGCCGCCGTCGCTGCAGGCGTACATCCAGTTCAGGGCGTCGTCGCTGGACTTCGGGTCCTCGGTGTTCTCGGACAGCCACAGGTACGTGCCGTACAGCGGCAGGCTCTCTGCGGGAAGCCAGGCGGACGCCTGGTAGCGGGTGGCATCCCCGTGCGCCGCGGCCTGCGCCGAACCCGCCGAGCCTGCCGAGCCCGCCGGGCCGGGCGCCGCTGCGGAGCTCGGCGGGGCGGCGGCGGGCCTGACGGTGTCGGCGGGCTCGGCCGCACCGCCGGAACACGACGTCACGGTGCTCAGGCCGAGGCAGAGGAACCCGGCGAGGGTGGCGGCCCTCACCGAACCGGCGAGCGTGGTCTTCTTCATGATTCGGATGCCTCAGAGGAGTTGATGGTGTGTCAATTCCGGCGCAGAGCGGAGCGGACCTCGCCTCGACGCCGTGGAACCATCGTGTCGGACCTGCCACGCGGGCACATCCGTAGAACTACCGAACCGTCTCCGTTCCGGGAAGAGCACCTCGACCTCGGGTGGTGTCACGCCGCGCGCGCGGCGTTCCTGGGCGTCCGGCGGCGGCCGGCGGGGCCCTGGTCGTCGCGGCCGCCGGCGGACCGGCCGCCCGCGGAGGCGGACCGGGCGTCTCCGCCGGGGCGACCGCGGCGGCCGCGGCTCGTCGACGCGCTGCGGCGCGGCCGCTCGACCACGGGGTCGGCGATGACGACGGGCACGCCGGTGGGCACGCGGGCGCCGGTGATGCGGGCCAGGTCCTCGTCGCCGGCGCTGACCCTGGTGGTGACGGGGGTGATGCCGGCGGCGCTCATCAGGCGGGCCGTCGCGCGGCGCTGGCTGGGCAGGACCAGGGTGACGACGGTCCCGGACTCGCCGGCCCGGGCCGTGCGCCCGCCCCGGTGCAGGTAGTCCTTGTGGTCGCCCGGCGGGTCGAGGTTGACGACGAGGTCGAGCCCGTCGATGTGGATGCCCCGGGCCGCCACGTTGGTCGCGATCAGCGCGGTCACCTCGCCGGTGCGGAACTGGTCCAGGGTGCGGGTGCGCTGCGGCTGGGACTTGCCGCCGTGCAGGGCCGCGGCCTTCACGCCGTTCGCGAGCAGGTCCGTCACCAGGCGGTCCGCGCTGTCCCTGGTGTCGGCGAACATGATCAGTCCGCCGTCGCGGGAGGCGATGTGGGCGATCGTGGCGTTCTTGTCGACGTTCTGCACGTGCAGCACGTGGTGCTCCATGGTGCTGACCGTCGCCGCGGACGGGTCCACCGAGTGGGTGACCGGGTCCTTGAGGAACTGCCGCACGAGGCGGTCGACGTTGCGGTCCAGGGTGGCGGAGAAGAGCATGGTCTGGCCGCCCGCGGCGACCTGTGCGAGGAGCTCGGTGACCTGCGGCAGGAAGCCCATGTCGGCCATCTGGTCGGCCTCGTCGAGCACCGTGATGCCGACCCGGTCCAGCCGGCAGTCGCCGCGCTGGATCAGGTCCTTGAGCCGGCCCGGGGTGGCCACCACGACCTCGGCGCCGCGGTTCAGCAGCCAGGCCTGGCGGCTCATCGACGTCCCGCCCACCACGGTCGCCATCCGCAGGTGCACGGCGCGGGCGTAGGGGGCGAGGGCCTCGGAGACCTGCTGCGCGAGCTCGCGGGTGGGGACCAGGACCAGGGCCAGCGGCTGGCGCGGCTCGGCCCGCTGCCCGGCCGTGCGGGCCAGCACGGGGAGGCCGAACGCGATGGTCTTGCCGGAGCCGGTCCGGCCCCGGCCGAGGAGGTCGCGGCCGGCCAGCGAGTTCGGCAGCGTCGCGGCCTGGATCGGGAACGGCGCGGTGACGCCCTCGCGGGCCAGCACCGACAGCAGCGCCTTCGGCATGTCCAGCTCCTCGAAGGACTCGACGGCCGGCAGCGCCGGGGTGGTGCTCACCGGCATCGCGAACTCGCCCTGGGCGGACGGGCCCTGAGGAGCGCTCCGGCCGGCGGGGCGGCGGCCTCCGGCGGGCCGGTCGCCGTAGAAGGAGCTTCCGCCGGAGCGGGAGCCCCGGGCGGAGCGGGAGTTGGCGTTCTGGTACGAAGAGCGACTGGAGCGGGCCATGCGGAGAACCTTCCTCGGGGCGGCACGTCACGAGGAAGGCTCCGGGGCGCGGGGCGCGGGCGGAGACCGCAAGGGAACGGGCCGAGAATGTGACGGGCGGAGCGTGGACGGTGGAACCGTGCGGCACGTCACCTACGGTCGGCGCTCACCGCGGAGGGCGGGAGCGGGGAACCTCGAACCGTGAGCTGTCACGGCAGGGCGCCGATCCCGACGCGGCGCTGTGCGTCTCGCGTGGGGATGGCCGCCGGTGGCGGAGCCAGGGCCTTGAACGGCCGGGGGGATGCGTCGTGGCGCGATGCCGAGGGGCCCGCACCGGGCGTGTGCGCGGTGCGGGCCCCTCGCTACCAGGCGGGTGCCGTGGCAGAAGTACTACAGCGGGCGGATGTTCTCGGCCTGCGGGCCCTTCTGGCCCTGCGCGACGTCGAACTCGACCTTCTGGCCCTCAAGCAGCTCACGGAAGCCGTTGGCGTTGATGTTCGAGTAGTGGGCGAAGACGTCGGGGCCGCCACCCTCCTGCTCGATGAAGCCGAAGCCCTTCTCCGAGTTGAACCACTTCACGGTGCCATTAGCCATAAAAATTACTCCTTCAAGGGGCTGTCCGAAGCCCGCACGGTGCGGGTTTCGAGTCGCCGCATGGAGTGCCCACCCGGGGAAGAGCCGGGAAAACAAAAAATGCGCCTGCAAAACATCGGCAGGCGCACACAAAGTTCTTGGGAACCACTACTGCAACTAAAACGACTCTAGCAGGCTCGGGCCTGCGACGGGTCGATTTTCCACGCCCGATTCCGGGACGGGTTCCCGTGCCGCGGCCGGAGTACCGTGGAACACGTGGCGCACGAGCGCATGCGCGCGGCAGCCGACGACTCCTCGCAGAGCCCGGTCGGGGCTGTCGGCAGGGTGACGGTGCCCATTCCGCCGGGCGGTCCGGGCGAGGTCCTGGTCGCCCTGCGGGGCGGGTCGGAGGCGTTCGCGGCCTGGTGCTCGGAACCGGTCGGCCGGGACGTCCGGGTGGTCGTGGTGGACGCGATCTCGGCCCGCTCGGTGATCGTCGAACTCCTGCCGCCCTAGGCGCGTGTCGGAATCCCCGCAGGTCAGGTGGTCGGTCATGTTCTTCTGGCACGTTCCCGCACCCAACGAGGCGATGCTCATATCCGGGTCCAAGCGCCAGTCGCAGGACACCCAGTTCCGCATCGTCACCGGTCACGGCAGCCTGGTCCTGCCGGTCAAGCAGAAGGTCAGGATGCTCTCCCTGGCCCTCCGGGAGGCGACGATCGCCGAGGACTGCGTCACCCAGCAGGGCATCCGGCTCACCGTCCGCGCGGTCTGCGTGTTCAAGGTCGGAGACGACGCCGTGTCGATCGCCAACGCCGCCCGCCGCTTCCTCTCGGAGCAGAACCAGATGGAGGAGCTCGTCGGCCGGATCTTCGCCGGCCACCTGCGGTCGATCATCGGCGGGCTGACCGTGGAGCAGATCATCCGGGAGCGCAGCAGGGTCGCCCAGGAGGTGATGGCGGGCAGCCACGGCGAGATGGAGAAGCTCGGCATCGTGGTCGACGCCCTGCAGATCCAGGAGATCGAGGACTCGACCGGCTACATCGACAACCTCGCCGCGCCGCACGTGGCGGCGGTCGCCAGCCAGGCCCGGATCGCCCAGGCCAAGGCCGACCAGGAGGCCACCGAACGGGAGCAGCAGGCGGCCGCGCTGAAGGCCGAGTACGAGCGGGACACCGCGATCAAGCGGGCCGGCTTCCTCGCCGAGACGGAACAGTCCAGGGCCCGCGCCGCCCAGGCCGGCCCGCTCGCCGAGGCCCGCGCCTCCCAGGACGTCATCGAGGAGCAGACCGCGCTCGCCCAGCGCCGGGCCGCGCTCGCGGCGCAGCAGCTGGAGGCGGAGGTGCGGCGCCCGGCGGACGCGGAGGCGTACCGGCAGCGGACGCTGGCCGAGGCCGCCCGTGACCGGGTGAAGTTCGAGGCGGACGGCAGCGCCTACAGCGAACGGACCCTCGCCCAGGCACAGGCGGACGCCAACACGGCCCGGGCCGACTCGCTGCGCGGCGGGAACCAGGAACTCATCGCCGCCAACCGGATCGTGGAGAACCTCCCGGCCCTCGCCGACGCGGCCGCCCGCGGCATGTCCGGGGCCGACCTCACCGTCCTCAACGGCAGCGACGGCGTCAACCAGATGGCGGCCGGCATCGTCAGCCAGGGCCTCGCGATCCTGCACTCCCTCCAGCACTCGACGGGCCCGCACGGCGACGGCAAGGCCAACCCGGCCCCCCGGATCCCGGAGCGCACCTGAACCCCGGCGGGAGCTCACTCCCGGTGGGTCCGCCCGCTCTCGGGGCGGACCCACCGGGATGATCGCTGCCTAGACGGGGACCGTCACGAAGGTCTGGCCGGACTCGTTCACGACCGATACCGAGGCGACGTCCTCCGGTGCGACGATGGCCGAACCGTCCAGTGTGGTGCCGGACTTGGCGCCGACGGTGGAGACCAGCCAGCCGCCCGCGTCCGCCTTCGTCCCGCCCTTGCCGTTGACCACCAGGTGGCAGCGCTGGCCGGCCGGGATGCCGGTGACGGCCGCGTTGACCCGGACCCAGCCCATCGCCGGCGTCACCGCCAGCGTCATCCGGGCGCCGGTGGCCGGGTCCGTCGCGGAGCCCGTCCTGGTGCCGGCGGGGGGCGGGGTGGCGACGGTGGTGCTCGGAGCCGGGCCGACTGCCACCGGTGGTGCGGGCGCGGTGGTGCGGCCCAGCGCGATCCCGGCGACGAGCGCTGCTGCCGCAGCGACAGCGGCGGCAGCGCCGATCCGGGCCCGGCGTCGGCGCAGCGCCGAGCCGCGTTCGGCCCGGGCCCGGCGCAGGGTGCGCTGCAGCAGCAGGTCGCCGCCCTCGGGCGGGCCGTCCACGAGCAGTTCGGGCGGAACCTCGCCCAGGGCGGTCTCCAGCTCGCGCAATTCGGTCACCTCCTGACGGCAGGCCGGGCAGTCGGCCAGGTGCCGTTCGACCGCCGCCGCCTCGGCCGGATCGAGCGCACCCAGCACGTAGGCGCCGACGAGTTCCGCGCTCCACTCGTGCGGTGTCGTGCTCACGTCGTTCCTGTTCGCGTCGTTCCCGTTCGAGTCGTCCCTGGTCACGCCGACACCTCCTGCCACGTCCCCGACCTGCCGGTGTACGAGCGTTTGAGCGCCCGGAGCGCGTAGTGCGCGCGGGACTTGACCGTGCCGGCCGGCACCCCCAGCTGCTCCGCGGCCTCGCTGACGGACAGCCGCTGGAAGTAGATCGAGCGCAGCACGTCGCGATGCTCGGGCGAGAGCCGCTCCAGCGCCTGCGACATCACCAGCGCTTCCACCACGCCCTCGGCGTGGTCGTGCTCGACCGGCACGGTGGCCGTCGCCTCGGAGACCTCCGCCACCTCGGCCGGCCGGGCCGCCCGGGCCCGGAACCGGTCGGTGATCAGGTTGCGCTCCACGGTCAGCAGCCAGCCGCGCACCGACCCGCGCGCCTCGGTCAGTGCCTCGGGGTTGCGCCAGGCCCGGATCAGGGTCTCCTGGACGGCGTCCTCGGCCGCCGCGCGGTCGCCGGTGAGCCGGACGGCGTAGGCGAGCAGCGCGGCGCCGTGCTGCTCGTAGAGCGTCCGGATCAGTGCCTCGTCGGCGGCGTCCTGCCGCCCGGCTGATCGTGTCCTCGCCATCCGCCATTCCTCCGTCGTCGGGTGCCACGTCCAGCACGTACGCGGGGGCCGTTCGGTTCAACCGGATTCCCGGCAGGTCCGGTCCTGGTTCAGGCAGGCCACCACGGCGGCCATCTGCCGGTCGGTCATCAGGCCGATGAACACCGCGTGGTCGGTGAGCGGACTGTGGTGCTGCTCGGGGAAGGCGTCCAGGGCGAACTCCCGGGCCGGCGGCGGGCGGTAGCCGACGGTCACCCGCAGGTGCGGGACCGGGAAGGTGTCGTGCGGGCAGACGCCGGCGGCGTCCGGGAACCGCACGTGCGAGCGGTGGCCGGAACTGTCCGTGCCGCGCCCGTCCCAGCAGCTGGGGAAGTCCAGGGTGCGGGTGAGGAGGCTCCCGGCCGGGCAGAGCGGGTAGCGGTCGGTGGTCGTGCGGCCGGCGAAGCCGGTGCAGCCCCAGCGGGCGCCGGCGTCCGCGCCGCCGTCGGTGGCGGCGGTCGGGTCGCCCTCCAGGAGCCGGAGGAAGCGCGGCATCGGCACGACCTTGGCCCATGGATTGCCGAGGTACTCGATGGTGACGGTGTCGGGGGTGAGGATCTCGCCGGTGTTGCCGTGCGGGTCGTCGTCGGAAGCCCCGGCCGTGGTCCGCGGTGCGGCGCCGTCGGTGCGGCGCAGCACCGGCCAGTAGTAGGTCGAGCGGTCGCCGCTGGTGCAGGTGGTCGCGGCGGCGGCGAGGCTGTCGTCGGTGGAGTCCGCGTCCGTGGAGAGGTTGCCGACGTAGTCGTGCACGTGGTGGGCACCGCCCACGGTGCCGGGTGAGATCACCACGTTGTCCGCGTTGCGGTGCCCCTCCTGGTTGCGCCCGCAGTCCTGCGCGTACGAGCCGGTGGAGGCGTCCGGTCCGGCGGCGGCGGACGGAGGGGCGGGTGCGGCGACGGCCACGGCGGTGATGTCGACGAACCCGGCCGCCGGTTCCGGCCCGGCCGGCCAGAGCCTGATCGCCAGCAGCGACAGCCCCAGGGCGAGGCAGAGCAGGACGCCGACCGGGAGCGCGACGCCGCCCAGCCGGTGGTGATCACGTTCCCGGTGCACCGCGACAGTCTGGGCGACGGGCCGCCGCCCGGGCAAGGCGGCCCATCACCCGGACCGTCGGGCGCGGCGGGGCGGGTCAGTAGCCCCCGGAGTAGCCGCCCTGCGACGGGGCGGCCGACGGGGTCTGGGCGGGGGCCGGGGCGGAGGCCTGGCCGGGCATGCCCGCCGCCTTCTTCCCCTCGGGCGTGCTCGCGAACCAGGTGCCGCCGACGCCCTGGCCGCTGGTCTGCCCCGCCGCGGTGTCGCCGGCGAAGCGGTAGAGCGGCCAGCCGTTGAGGGTCACCTGCTTCGTCCCGTCCGGCCGGGTCACGCTGCCGACCAGGGTGGAGTCGACCCCGGTGACCTTCACCGGGTCCTGGGCGGTGAGCGGCGGCCACTTCGCCGCACAGGCGTCGGTGCAGGTGCTCGCGGACGGCTTGGCGGTGTCCTTGTCGAAGCGGTACAGGGTCCGGCCGGCGGAGTCGGTGACGATCGGCCCGAGCGCGGGCGAGTTCGCGGCGACGATCCGGACCCCGGAGGAGCCGCCGGCCGCGGGGGCGGACGCCGTGGCCGCCGGGGCGGCGGCGGTGCTGGAGCTGTTCCCGCCGTACCCGCTGCTCGTGTCGGGCCCGCAGGCGGTGGCGGCGAGCGCGAGCAGGGCGACGCCGGAGACGGCGACCAGGCGGCGGGCGGCGAAGGCGGGGACGGTGAACGTGGGCATGCTGAACTCCCCCTGGAGCAGGTGTGGTTGTGGATTCGGGCGGTGTCGCCCTGTGCACCCTCCACACGGATCCTCGGCGGGATCGGTTCAACGCCGTCGGAAATTTTTCCTGACCGACTGTCCGTCCCTGTCGGCACCGGCATCATCGGAGCGGGATCAGCAGTTGCAGGCGCAGCCCACGGCGGCTGTCGGTTCGGCGCCCTGCTCGATGGTGGTGCAGCAGGTGTCGCCCACGGCGGCGGAGCCCCTGTCGAGAGTGTCGGCGTCGGCCTTGACGACGTAGACCTCCCAGGGTTCCTTGCCGGGGCCGTGTACCCAGACCTTGTCCTGGAGGGCGTAGCAGCAGGAGGTGTCGTTCTCCTCGAATGTGGCCAGGCCGGCCTCCGTGAGCCGGACGGTGGTCGCGGCGACCTGCTCGGTGGATGCGACCTCGACGCCGAGGTGGTCCAGGCGGGTCTCCTCGTCCGCCTCGCCCTCGATGAGGACGAGTTTGAGCGGGGGCTCGGTGATGGCGAAGTTGGCGTAGCCGGGGCGGCGCTTGGCGGGTTCGGTGCCGAAGAGCTTGGCGTAGAAGGCGACGGAGCCTTCGAGGTCGGCGACGCGCAGGGCGAGCTGGACGCGGGACATGGCGATCCTCCCTGATCCGGATTCCTGTTTCGATGGACATCGATACAGGCGAGCTTGCCACCGGATTAGATGAGCGTCAACATAGACACATGTCGAATCTGGAGCTGAAGGTGCTCGACCAGGACGGGACGGCGGTCGCGTGCGGCTCGCCGATGGTCCGCGAGCCGCTGGACGAAGAGGCCGCCGTCGACCTGGCGAGGATGTTCAAGGCCCTGTCCGACCCGGTGCGGCTGCGGCTGCTGTCGCTGATCGCCTCGCACGAGGGCGGCGAGGCGTGCGTCTGCGACCTGACCGGTCCCTTCGACGTCTCCCAGCCGACCATCTCCCACCACCTCAAGGTCCTGCGCGAGGCCGGCCTGGTCGGCTCCGAGCGCCGCGGGACCTGGGTCTACTACTGGGTGCTGCCCGCCGCGCTGGCCAGGCTGTCCGCCCTGCTCCAGGCCCCGGCCACCGCCGGGGGGTCCAGATGACCGGGACGGCTCCGCTGGGCCGCCGGGCGGCCGTCGAGTTCACCGGCACCGGCGCGCTGGTCGCCGTCGTGGTCGGCTCAGGGATCCAGGCCACCGAGCTCTCTCAGGACGTCGGCGTCCAACTGTTGGCCAACTCCCTCGCGACCGTGTTCGGCCTCGGCGTACTGATCCTGCTCCTCGGCCCGGTCTCCGGCGCCCACTTCAACCCCGCGGTCACGCTGGCCGCCTGGTGGACCGGCCGCCGTGACGGGGACGGGCCCACGCTGCGGGAGGCGGCGGCCTATGTCCCGGCCCAGGTCGCCGGGGCGATCGGCGGCGCAATGCTGGCGGACGCGATGTTCGCCGAGCCGGTCGTGGACTGGTCGACTCACGCCCGGTCGGCGCCGCACCTCTGGCTGGGCGAGGTCGTCGCCACCGCCGGTCTCATCCTGTTGATCTTCGGGCTGGCCCGCATCGGCCGCGCGCACCTCGCCCCGGCCGCGGTCGCCGCCTACATCGGCGCCGCCTACTGGTTCACCTCCTCCACCAGCTTCGCGAACCCGGCCGTGACGATCGGCCGCGCCTTCACCGACACCTTCGCCGGCATCGCCCCCGCCTCCGTGCTGCCGTTCATCGCCGCCCAGCTCGTCGGTACGGCCGTCGGCGTCACCCTGGTCGCGGTGCTGTTCGGCCGCCCGACCCCGGTCGGCGAGGACGTCGTGGTCCCGCACGCCGACCACCACCCGGCCCCGGCCGCCCGCTGACCCCGCCTTCCCCTGCCCGCATTCTCCTGCCCACTCCGAAGACCCGAGGACCCCGTTCGTGAGCACTCCCGCCGTCCCGTCCGTCCCCTCCGTGCTGTTCGTCTGCGTGCACAACGCCGGCCGCTCCCAGATGGCCGCCGCCTTCCTCACCCGCCTCGGCGGCGACCGGGTCGAGGTCCGCTCGGCCGGCTCCGCGCCGGCCGAGGCCGTGAACCCGGCCGTGGTCGAGGCCCTGGCCGAGGTCGGGATCGACATCTCCGCCGAGACCCCGAAGGTGCTCACCACGGAAGCGGTTCGGACGTCCGACGTCGTGATCACCATGGGCTGCGGCGACGCCTGCCCCTACTTCCCGGGTAAGCAGTACCTGGACTGGAAGCTCGACGACCCGGCCGGCCAGGGCGTCGACGCGGTCCGCCCGATCCGCGACGAGATCGAACGGCGGATCCGGGGCCTGCTCGCCGACCTCGGCATCGAGCCCCGCTGACGGCGGCGACGAAACGGGCGGGGGCCTCGGGCGAACTGCTGCCCCGCGCGGCGGGCAGCGGAGCACCGGCCCCGCCGGAAAGATCGATGTCAGGCCGTGCGACGCTGGAGCGATGCCGCCCGTCTTTGCCCCCGCGGAGCCGATAACGCCCGATCCCGTGGGCGACGTGCCGAGCACGTTGCTCACCCAGTCCTGGCTCGACCTGTCGTTCCTGCACTGGGCCGCCGACCCCGCGGACGTGGCCCCGCTCCTCCCGCCCGGGACGGTGCCGGACACGCACGACGGCCTCACCTACATCGGCCTGGTGGCCTTCCGGATGCACCGCGTGGGCTGGTTCAAGGTGCCGGGCATCCCGTACCTCGGCACCTTCCCCGAGACCAACGTGCGGCTCTACTCGGTGGACCGGCACGGGCGGCGCGGCGTGGTGTTCCGGTCGCTTGAGGCCTCGCGGCTGCTGCCGGTGGCCATCGCCCGCAGCGCCTTCCGGCTGCCCTACATGTGGGCCAGGATGGAGATCCGCCGCGACGCGGACACCCTCACCTACACCAGCAGGCGGCGCTGGCCCGGACCGCGCGGCGCCCGCTCCCGGATCGCCGTCCGCGTCGGCGGGCGGATCGAGGAGCCGACCGCCCTCGAACACTTCCTGACCGCCCGCTGGGGCCTGCACAACGCCTTCTTCGGCCGGACGGTGCACCTGCCCAACGTCCACCCGCGCTGGCCGCTGCACCGGGCCGAACTCCTGGAGTGTGAGGACGAATTGGTGGCCGCGGCCGGCCTGCCGGCGCCGGCCGGGCCGCCGGTGAGCGTGCTGTACTCCCCGGGCGTGCCCGTCCGCTTCGGGCCTCCCACCCGACCGGGCGGCCTGCCCACCCCCTGAGCCCTCCTCCGCGCCGACCCCTTGCCAGGCGCGCCCGACGCCCGCTTCGATGCGAGTAAGCGAGGAATGGGAGGGCTTTCCCGTGCAAGAGGTCTGGTTCGCCGACGTCCTGCGGCACCTGCGCGTGCTGCTCGCCGCGTTACCGCCCCTGATCGAGGAGTACCGCGAGCGGCGCATCGCCGGCGGGATCGAGGGCCTGCTGGAGTGGACGCTCCCGTGGGGCATGGACGACGGCGTCGGGAACGTCCGGCTCACGGTGGTGGAGGTGCCCTCGGGCTGGGGCGAGCGGAAGCGCGTACGGGTCGTCGTGGCGGCGGACGCGAAGCCGTTCCACGAACGGAAGGGCTCGGACGACCTGCCCCTGCCCCGCTACGACGAGAAGGCGCGCCGCCCGCTCTGGTTCCCCCGGAGCGCGAGCCTGGCCAGCGAGATGGCCGAGTACCTGCTGGACCACGTCGACGGCGACACGGGCTCGCTCCGCGCGGAGGCCGGGAACGCGGCGAGCTTCACGGTGGTGATCATGCCGGCCGAGGCCGGGTGATTCCGCCCGGGCGCCGTCTGGAGGAGCCACAATCACTGGTGTCGTGATCACCGGGTCGACCGACCGGAGGCCGGACGCTGCCCCCGAACCCGCGTCGCCGGCGAGTCGAGTCGTTGAACGCGGTGACGGGCACGGGGACAGGCGGACGGCACCGGTCGCGACGGCCGCCCGGTACCGTCCGCCTGTCGGGACGTCACCGCCCCCGAAGCCACCACATGGCCAGGCCGGCCACTGCTGTACCGCCGGCAGTGGCCGCTGCGCGCACAGCACTGAACAGGGCCGCCACGGCCAGTCGGCGTGCCGTCCGCTGCACATTCCTTTTCATCGGGTACACCCCCACTCGTTGCCCGGCCGGATGCCGGAGCAGTACTCCCACTCTCATTCGCGTGCGGCAACAACACCTCAAACCGCGGGCGCCCCGGCCAACTTCGGCGATACCCTGCAGCACGTAGCACTGCCCGCCCCCGCCCGCAGCGGGCGGGCCGGGCGGCATCCAGACAGGGGGCAGACCATCCCAACGCCGGATCCCCGCCGACGCCTGTACAGCGAGTTATCGGCCCTCAAAGCAGCTGCTGATGCCAAATGCCGGGAGAACGGCGGTCGGCCGCTGTCTCAATCCGAGATCCAAAGGGCGCTCCGGAACCCGCCCTACAACATCCCCGGCTTCCGGGGGCAACGCGTCAGCGATTGGGTTCCGACCGACTTCCGGCGGGCCCAAGCCCCCTCCAGTGACAGCGAGGACGCCCTGTGGGCGCTGGTCTGCCTCTGGAGCGAAACCGCCGGTCGTGCCCCGGGAAAGCGACGGGAGTGGGTGAGACTCGCCGAACAGGCACGTGAAGCCCCTGCCTCCACGGAGGTCCGCGACCTCGGCCGCCCGGACGGCTCTGACGTCGCGGACCCGCCCTGGTCCGGCCCGGAGAGGTCCGCCCGGTACAAGGTCAGCCACTTCCCCCGCGACGGCGCGGACTCCCCGGTGGAGTCGTTGCACGAGCAGCCCAGTCAACTGCTCATGGCACGACATCAGATAGTGCCGTTCACCGGCCGCCTCGATGACCTCAAACGTCTGACGGCATGGCGGGACGATCCGGCCGGGCCAGTGGCCGCCGTGCGGTTGCTGCACGGTCCCGGCGGGCAGGGAAAGACACGACTGGGCGCGAGATTCGCTGCCGACACACCTGCCGGCTGGCAGGTGTGTCAGGCCGCGTACACCGCCGGTTCCTCGACGGTACCGACCGCGAGAAGGACCGGGCCCCCGGGGCAGCGGGTGCTGGTCATCGTGGACTACGCCGAACGCTGGCCCGCCACCACCCTGATGGAGCTCATGCACGACCTGGCGCGTCGTCGCTGCGAGCGGCTACGGGTTCTGCTCATCGCCCGCTCCGCAGGCTCCTGGTGGCAGAACCTCCCCCACGACCTCCAACTCCTCGGCTACGCGGCGGGCGCGGTCGAGCTGGAGCCCCTCAGGGACGGCGCGACCGGGGACCGGGCCGAGGCGTTCCTCGCGGCCCGCGACCGCTTCGCCGATGCCCTCGGCGTAGCGGACGCCGGAGCCGTCGAGGTCCCTGGCAACATCGACGATCCCGCGTTCGGGTTGATGCTCACCGTGCACATGGCCGCCCTCGTCGGGGTGGACCGGCTTCGGCGCGGCCTCAGCCCGACACCCGACCCCGATCCCGAGGCACTCTCCGTCTACCTGTTGAACCGCGAGCGCGCGTACTGGCACAAGCTCCACACGCTCGCCGAGGGTCGTGTGCGCATCGACGCCGATGTCATGGCCCAGGCTGTGTTCACCGCAACCCTCGTTGGCCCTCTCGGGGATGACGAGGCCGAGACGGCGCTGCAGCGGGTGCGCATCAAGTCTTCCGTGTCGGTGGATGAGATCATCGATGACCACGCATTGTGCTATCCGGCGAGCAATCCGCTCACCGTGCTCGAGCCGCTCTATCCCGACCGGCTCGGCGAGGACTTCCTCGCGCAGACCACCCGCGGCCACCACGCCTCCCGTCCGCTCAACCGCTGGGCCGTCAGGGCCGCCGAGCGGTTGCTCGCCCAGCCGGAGGCCACGGACCCGCCGGTGTGGACAGCCTCCACCCTGACCGTCCTCATCGAGACCGCCCACCGCTGGGAGCACGTCGCCACCGGCCAGCTCTACCCACTTCTGCGCAGCCGGCCTCAGCTGGCTCTGGAGGCCGGCGGTGCCGCACTGGCTCGCCTTGCCGAGATTCCCGACGTGGATCCCGCGGTGCTGCAGGCCATCGAGGCCCAGGTCCCGGATCGGCGCGTCGACCTCGACACAGGCATCGCGACCCTTGCGCAACGCCTCGCCGATCACCTCCTTGCCACGACTGAGGACCCAGCTGAACGCGCCCGGATCCACCACGACCTCAGCGGGCGGTATTTCAACGCGGGATTCCATGGCCAGGGCGTGGAACCTGCCCAGGAAGCTGTCGACATCTATCGGGAACTGGTGAAAGCGGACGCGCCGGCCCGGTCCGTTTACGAGCCAGCCCTAGGGCGGGCTCTGGACTTGCTCGGAATCCATCTCGAGCTGACCGGCCGACGCGACGACGCCCTCAAAGCAACCGAGGAGGCGGCCTCCATCTTCCGTCGTCTCAGTCAGGCCGAGCGCGAACGCTACGAACCCACGCTCGTACGAATACTGGCCAACCTCGCCGGCCGACACCAGTCCGACCCCGAGCGGCGCCGCGCTGTCGCTGCGGAGGCCGTCGAGCGTGGGAGGCGTTGGGCCGACGCCTTCCACGGCGGTGTCGAGCTGGCCGGAGCGTTGGAGAACCTCGGCTCCGCGCTGGCAGATCTAGGACGCCACCACGAAGCCCTTGCACCGACCCGTGAAGCCGCCGACATCCGGGCTCGACAAGCGCGCGATGCTCCCAAGAAGTACGAGCCGGACCTCGCCCGGGTCCTGTGGGCCCTGGGGTCCCGCCTTGAGCGGGACGGGCAGCCGGAGGAGGCGCTGGCTGTGACCCAGAAGGCGGTCGACGCCTACCGGCGCCTTGCCGAGGCGAACCCCGCCGGTTACGAATCCGCCTTGGCCGAGGCGCTGAACAAACTGGGTATCCATCTAACGGCGTTGGGGCGGCTGGACGACTCGCGGGCTGTGACCCAGGAGGCGGTCGACGTCTACCGGCGTCTTGCCGTGGCGGACTTCACCGCCCACTGGCTGGGCCTGGCTGCAGCGCTGAACCACCTCGGCGCCCGTCTGTCCCGGGTGGGGCGGTGGAAGTAGGCGTCGGCCGCAACGGAAGAAGCGAGACGAAGCACGATCTGGAAGGCTGATGAAGCCAGTGGGTTCTGGCTCCGCCGCGCGAACGGTGGGGCCAGACTCGCCGGTCTGGGAACCTCCGCGGTGTACGTCTTCTCGGCGGCGGCCCGGGGCTGACCCTGGCCGCGCCCGCCATCACGGCCCGTCAGGGGCCGTCGGGGCAGAGGTGGGTGTATTCGTGTGCGTGGGCGCTGTAGAGCGTCGGCCGGTCCGGGGTCTCGTCGGTGATGAAGATGAAGTCCACCGTGACGTCCGGGAGATCGGCGACGGTGGTCCGCATGGTGAACTGCGGGAGGGAGTGGGTCTCTGGGACGCGTTCCCAGTGCACACCGGCGGCGGCGAAGGCGTCCGAGAGCTCCCGGAAGCCGGGCGGGCCGGGGAAGGAGCCGTATTCACCCGGCCCGCCGACCGGCAGGACGACGTCGTCGTACCACGTCCGGACGGAGACCGTGTTGACGATCCCGCACCGGCACACGTCGACCGACATGCACCCGAACCGGAACCACTGCGGCCACGGCAACTCGTCGGCGACGCGCCCCGAATCCTCGGCCTCGCCCCGCTCGGGCACCGGGTACGGCCCGAGCGGGCGCAGGCCGGCGAAGTCCCCGGTCGAGCCGTACCGGGTGAGGAGGTCCACGAGCGCTGCTGTCGTCATGTGTTCATGATCGCACCGGGTGGCCGGGCAGCGGGGTCAGTCGCACAGGGCGGAGCTGAGGACGTCGAGCATCTTGGAGCCGGAGACGGTCATCGTGTTGGAGACCAGCGAGGCGTGGCGGCCGTTGGGGGCGAAGACGGTCATCGTGGTGTAGCCGGGCACTCCGCCGCTGTGGCCCCAGGCAGCGCCGCCGCAGCGCAGCGGGAAGGTCTGCAGGCCGAGGCCGTAGCCCGTGCCGCTCCCGGCTTCGACGGGCTTCTCCATCTCGGCCAGGCTCGCCGCCGACACGAGTTTGCCGCCGAACAGCGCCTGGTAGAACGCGGTCAGGTCCTGCTCCGTCGAGATCATCGCTCCGGCCGAGCTGTAGAAGGACGGCTCGACCGTGTCGGTGATGTCCCGCCAGAAGAAGAACGGGCCGATCCACCCGCCCTGGTAGCCCGGTGCGAACCGGACGGGGATGGTGCGGTCGCCCGGGGCGGGGAAGGTGGTCTGGGTCAGGCCGAGGGGGTCGACGATCCGGCTCGTGATCGCGCGGGCGACCGGAATGCCGGTCACCTTTTCTATCAGCATGCCCAGGATCTGGAAGTTCGTGTTGGAGTAGTGGTGGGCCGCTCCCGGCGCGGACACCGGCGGATAACTCAGTCCGTCGCGCACGACCGCGGCCAGGTCGAAGGTGCCGTCGGCATTCTGGGAGGTCGGATTCTGCGATTCCTTGATGCCGCTGGTGTGCTGGAGGAGCTGGCGCACGGTGATGGTGTTGCCGTCGAAGCCGTTCCCGTCCACGACGCCCGGAAGGTAGCGCTCGATGGGCGCGTCGAGGGAGACCTTGCCCTCGTCGACGAGTTGCAGCACCACGACCGCGGTGAAGCTCTTGGTCTGGCTGCCGATGCGGAAGTGGAAGAAGGGCTGGAACGGCCGGTCGTTGTTGAGCAGGGCCGTTCCGGCGGACAGGTTCCAGGAGCCGGTGCTGTCGCCGGCGTACAGCCCGGCTCCCGGGGCGGCCCCTGCCTGGAAGGAGTTCAGCGCCGCCTGGGTGGCGGCGTGGTCGTCGACCGGCCGGGCCTGAGTCGAGACGGCCTGAGTCGAAACGGCCTGTGCAGAGACGGCCTGGCCCAGTAAGGTCGCGGCCGCCAGGGCGAGCACGGCCGACAGCTTGCGGACGCCGATGTTCTTCGTCACCGATCCTCCTCGAAGGATGCGCGGTCGAACGGATACGGACGATCAAAGTCTCCGTACGATGCGCGCCGTGCACGAGAGCGTTATCGGTCAATCGGCTGCCGGCTGCCGGCTGCCGGCTGCCGGCTGTTGTCCGCGGAGGCTGCCGGGCGCCGGCCCGAGGCGGAATCCCTCGGGCCGGTCCGGCGTCGCTCACTTGAGGCCCAGCATCTTCTGGATTTTCGGGGGGATCGAGATGTACCACGTGCCGTCCGGCCGTCGTTGTTTCCCGAGGAGCCGCTGGGCCTTGACGCTCTCGTGTTCCAGCACCCTTGCCCAGGCGCTCCCTTCAGGGGTGTCCCGGCCGAGCGAGTCGGGATCACCAGGAACCTGGATCATGAAACCGGGGGCCTTCGCGAGCCGGCGCACCAGGTCCAGCACCCCCGTCTCGTTCTCCCACTTCTGCGGGATGTTGAGGTTGGGCTCCGCCTGCGCGTGCCCCTGTGCCGGCGCGGCCGCGGCGGACGAGGAGGCTTCCGCGGGGGCGCTCTCGGTGACGACCGGCGGGGGCTCCGTCGGGACGTAGTCCCGCTGGAGGTCCGCCGTGGTGTCGCGGTGGCGCTTCAGGGCGTTGTCGATCAGGTCGCCGTAGACGTCCTTGCCGGTGACCGGGTGGACGGGACGCGAGAACGGGTCGTAGTCGACGCCGAAGTTCGCGGCCATGTCCATCACGAAGTGGTAGCGGTGGATGTCGGTCAGGTCGCGGCGGTAGTCGGTGTACCAGAGGCTGAGGAGCGAGAAGGCGAGGGCCTTCTTCTCCTCCGGGGTGGCGCCCGCCTCGTGGGCGAGCCTGATCAGCTTTCCGGTGGTGCGCGACGGGCCGAGCGAGACCGGGTAGCCCAGCCGGCCGGCGGTCGCGACGTGCGGGTCCAACTGGTTGGGGGTGGCCGCGGCGCCGCGGAAGGTCCGCTCGACGGGGGTCCGGTCCAGAGGGGGGTTCGGAGGCGGATCGGCCGTGGTGCTCGTCCAGTTGGGATACGTGCGTTCCGACGCGGGGTCCGGGACGTCGCCGAGCACGTAGCCCCTGAACTCGATGTCGGAATCCTGCTGTGCGGCCCTCGCGTCGGGCTCCGTGGTGGGCTTGATCTCCTTGACGGTGACGTGGTGCGCGAGGTCCTTCGGTTCCGCCATGTACATGAGTTCGGCCACGTCGTGGATGGTCGAGATCAGCGTGGAGAACGACTCGGTGTGGGGTGAGCCGAGGATGTCGTTGATCGTCTTCGTGCCGTGCTCGACGAACGGGAGGTACAGGCGCTTGAGGGCGGCCAGGTCCGCGCTGCTGCTCCCGAGGTGCTGGGTGAACTCGGCGTTGCCCGTCGTGTTCGCCGCCAGCCACGGGATCAGCTTCGTCTGCACGAAGTTCGAGTTGGACGCGTGGATGTCGGTGTCCTGGCGGACGGACAGGGCGAGGTCGCGCTCGATCTCGGCCATCGGGAGGGACTTGACCCGGTCGAGGACCGCCGAGGCCGCCTGGTCCTTCGTCTTGTAGACGCGGGAGAGCGCGTCCCGGGATTCCGCGCTCCGGCCTCCACCGTTCGCCGTCGGCATGGACGGCGGTGCGGGGGCGGTGACCCACTCCGTGAGGACCTTGACGATCGAGGGCCGTTGGGCCGGGTCGTACCACCGCCGATGGAGGTCCGGGTGGCCTTCCAGGCCGGCGCCGATGTCGTGGTAGCTGCGTTCCGCGTCCTCCTGGACGGTCTTCTCGACCTCCAGGACCTTCGGCGCGTCCCAGCGGGCCAGGTCGTCGGCGTCCATGTGCGGAAGGTCGGTGCGGGTGGCGGTCTCGGGTGCGTCGGGGGCGCCGTGCGGGTGGTCCTTGACGACGGCGGTGTGGTCCACCGTGTCCTCGATGGTCTCCAGGTAGCGGTGGGGCACCTCGGCGGAACTGCTGACGTCGTGGCCCATCAGGCCGTCGCGGTGGACGCCGGGGCCGTCGCCGTTGTGGCGGAACAGGCTGTCGGGGTCCTGGTACTCGTCCTTGAGGCCCAGGTAGTGCAGGACCTCGTGGACGACGCGGGGCATGTGGGTGTCGTCGTGGGCCGGGTCGACGGGCACGTTCCAGGAGCGCTGGTCGAGCGGCACCCGCTGGTCGTTGCGGCCGATGGTGATGGCCTCGGGGTGGTCGTCGCCCGCGACGAGCTTCAGGTCGAGGTGGAACTGGTCGCCGGAGCGCGGGAGTTCGAGGCCGCCGTTGAGGTGGTGGTCGATCGCGCGCTGGATCCGCTCGTGCACGCCGGCCAGCTCGCCGGCCGACATGCCGCTGTGCCCGAGGTTCACCGGCAGCTCGACGGTGTGATGGCGGACCCAGGTGCCGTTCTCGGCCTGGACGCGGCGCACCACGGAGCGGACCAGGGTCTGCGAACCGGCCAGCGAGTGCGGGGCGTTGCCCTTGAGCGGGTCGCGCGCGGGGTCGAAGCGCTCGGTGTGAACGCGGGTGGTCGGCGCGCCGTCGAGGCGGGAGCGCCAGTCGGGCGAGGCCGGCTGCCGCACCGGGCGGGCGACCGGTTCGGGGGTGGGCTCCGGGACGTGGACCTGCGGGACGACCGGGACGACGACGGAAGCGGGCTGTTCGTGGGTCTCGTGCGGGGTGCCGGGGTCGCTTTCGAGGCGTGGGGGCGGCGGCAGTTCGACGCTCACCGCGACGTGGTCGCCGGTGTGATCGGGCGAGCCCGGTTCGAAGTCCTGGTTGCCGCGCGAGCGCGGGATGACGGTGACGTCGTCGCCGTGCAGCACCACCGGGCCGTCGCTCTGGAGGGTCTCCAGCCGGTCCTTGAGCTCGCTGCGCAGGGCGGTGGCGACCGCCTCGGCGCGTTCCTGCCCCAGCTTGAGGGACTTCCCGAAGTGGGGGAGGCCCTGGTCGAGGACGTTCGCGCGTCCCTCGACGGTCACCACCGGCGGGCCGCCGCCGTCGCGGGCGTTGCGCACCCCGAGGTCGGCGACCTGGCGGGCGGTGGAGTTCAGGGCCTGCTGCCGGGGAGCGGTGAGGTCGGCGGAGCCGCCGTCGAAGGCGATGGGGCCGAGGTCGACCCGCACCGGCTCGTGCGGTGCGGCGGGCAGCGGGGGCTCGGGGGGTGCCGTGTGGGGCGGGAGCGGCGGCGGGACGTCGGGGGCCGTGGAGGTGTGCTCGGGGGTTGTGTGGTGGACGTCGACCGGGCCGGTGGAGACGTGCTCGGCCGGGGTGTGCTCGACCGTGGTGTGATCGACCGGTGCATGGACGGACTGGGGCTGGTCGACCGGGGCCTGGGCGGTGGGGTTGCCCTCCGTGCGGGTGACGGCCGGCTCGCCGGTGGTTCGCACGGGGGCGGCAGTTCGGCTGTCCGTCGAGGTGCTGGTGCTGCTCGTTTCGGTGGTGACCCGAGGGGACTGCGCCGGTGTCTGCGCCGGGGCCTGTGCCTGTCCTTCGCCGGGACGGGGCTGGTTGGCCGTTGCCGTGGCCGTGGTGTTGTTGCCGCTCGTGACGGGGGAGTCGGTGGTGCGCGAGGCGTCGGCGCCGGTCGTCGTCGGCTTGTCGGCGACGGCGGCTCCGGTGATCCCGGGCGTACCGGGCGTACCGGGCGTCTCGGCGGGGCGGGTGGCTCCGGCGGTCGTGTCGGTCGGCTTGGTCTCGAAGCCGGGGAGGCCCAACTCCTGGTGGGGCGTCGGGGCCGAGGTCGTGGTCTCGCTGCCGTGGAGGCCGGATCCCGTCGTGCTGCCGGTTTCGCCTCGCGATGCCGTCGTCCGGGCGGGCGTCTCGACGGTGGTGTCCGTGGTGCGGGGGCTGGTCCGCTCCTGCGTGCCGACGGAGGTTCCGGCCTGCCCGTGGGTGGCCTCCTTCGTCGCGGGGCTCTCGGAGACGGACGGCGTGTTGACGGTGCGCACGTCGGGCGTGCCGACGGAGTGGGTGTCGGTGTGGGTGCCGATGTCCTCCGAGACCGTCACGGGCCGGGTGTCGGGCGTCGCCGTCTCCTTGACCCCGGCGGTGTTGTCGCCCGATCCGGTCCGTATCGGGGCGGGCGCGGTGTCCGTCGGGTGGACGGCAGGTGTGTGCACATCCGGCGCGTGGACGTCCGGCGCGTGGACGTCCGGAGTGTGCACGTCGACCGGCTGGACGTCCGGCAGGTGGAGGTCCGGAGCCTTGATCTCCTTGAGGTTGACGGGGTCGATCTTGGTCTTCCCCTCCTCCCCGCCGCGCCCGTGCTTCCCGCCGCCCAGGGCGCCGATCAGGCCGGAGGTGAGGGCCGAGGTGTAGTCGGCGTCTCCGCCGAAGGCGGCGGTCATCGTGGCGGTGGTGATCACACCGGTGGCGCCGCCGACGGCGAGCTTGCCGATCAGCGAGCCGCCGAACTTCGGTGCGAACGCGCCGAGTCCGCCACCGAGGATGCCCCCGATCGCGCCGCCGATCGCGCCGCCCTCGACGGCCTGGATGGTGCTGTCGGTGTCCCACTTGGTGCGGTCGTGCAGGAGCAGGATCTGGATGCTCTGGATCAGCGCGTCCATCCCGACCATGAACCCGACGCCCGAGATCACCGACACCAGCAGCCGGCGCAGGATCATCTGGACGATCAGGCGCGCGGAGGTGATCGCGGCCGGGATCGCCTCCGGTGCGGCGAACGAGAGGGTGCTCAACTCATACGCGAGCCAGATGAGTTGAGCGAGGACCATGAGTTTGGCGTATTCGACCTGCACCCCGGTGTTGTCGCCCAGGTCACCGATCTGGTTGGCGGCCTCGGCCATCTGCGGCAGGTTGGTCTGCAGCTGCTGGGTGAACGCGTTGAACTGCTCGGCGACCGGGCCGCTGATGCTGTTCCGCACGCCGAGGGTCGCCGGACCGATCTCCTTGGTGATCGAGTCGAGCTGCTGGGCGGTGTCGTACCAGGCGGCGCCCAGCGCCCGCAGCTTGTCCTCGTCGCCCTTGGGCCAGGACTGGCCGACGGCCAGCCGGGCGACCCAGGCGAGCTCCGGGGGCATGTCGATGCTCATCCGTGCACGGGCCTCTCGGGGGCGGGCCGGTGCTCGCCGGCGCCGGTGTTGATCCGGCGGACGGACTCGATGTTGTTGTCCTCCAGGCGTTCGAAGTTGACGGCCATGGTGCGGATGCCCTCGGCGGTGCTGTGGACCACCTGGCCGATGCCGCCGATGCCCTTGTGGATCTCCTGGTGCGGGGCGTCGTACTGCTTGAAGAACTCCTCGCCGGTGGCGTCGTCGCCCCAGCACGGGCCCAGGTCCGACAACCGGCCCTCCAGCCCGCCGGCGATCCCCTTGAAGCGGGCCGCGAGCTGCTGGACGTAGGGCAGTTGGAGGTGCAGTCCGTCGGTGTCGACCGAGAACGACTCGTTCGCCATCGTCAGTCCTCCGTTCCGCTGCGCCGGGCGCTGCCGCGGGTCGCCGAGGGGCCGCCCGCGGCGAGGTAGTCCCGCACCGAGTCGGGCATCGTCGGGTCCTCGGCGAGCATGGCCGTCGGATCGGCCTTGCCCTGGAGCAGGTCGGCGACCGAGACGCCGGGCGGCAGGCCGAGCGACGTCAGCTCGGCGACCTGCTGGAGTGCCTGGGCGCGGGCCTGCCGGATGGTGGCCAGCAGGAGCTCGGACAGCTCCTTGGGAGCCATCCGGCGGAAGGCGCCGGTGGGGAAGTCGATGGCGGTGACCTCGCCCTGCGCGGTGACGGTCACCTCGACGGTCTGACGGGGGGCCGTGGCGGTCGAGGTGACCTCGTTGATCCTGCGGCGGGTCTCGACGGCCTCCTCGCGCTGCCGGTGGTACAGCGCCAGCAGGTCCTCGATGCCCTGGTCGTACGGTGTGGTGCTCATGCGCCCCTCCTCGGGGGTGTCGTGCGGTCTCGCGGGCCGGCGGGGGCCCGGGGCGTGTCTTCCGGCTCGGGTCGGTGGGCCGGAGGACACGCCCGAGTGCGTCGGGTGCTCCGTCAGCCGAGGGCCGAGAAGCCCTCCTTGGGTGCGCTGCCCCAGGCGTCGCTCTCCTGGACCAGCAGGTCGGCGATGCCGCGGGGAGCCTCCGGTTCGGCCTCCGGCTCCTCGGCCGACTCGTCCTCCATGAGGAGCGGCTCGTCCCCGGCGGCGCCGGCTCCGCACGAGACGGTGGCGGGGTCGAAGGCGAACGCCGACTGCCCCGGTGCGGCGGCGGCCGGTGCCGAGCGGTCCGGCCGCCAGACCGCGAACTGCGGCTCCTCCGGCTCGGGTCGTCCCGCTTCCCCGCTCCAGGTGGCCGTTGCCTCCGTGGTGTAGCCGGGGGCCATGACCTCCTCCTCGTCCTCGGTCGGCACTGTCCAGAGCAGCGGGACGAAGGCCGAGCCGGCCGCCTCCCAGGCTTCGTGCTCCTCGTGCTCGCCGCTCTCGGTCGGCAGCGGCAGGGGCGCGGACAGCGGGTCGGAAGGCGAGGTCGCCGCCGGGGCCACCTCTTCGACCTCTAGCTCGGCCTCGGGCTCGACCACGGCGATCTCGGGTGCCTCCGCCTCCGCCTCCACCTCCGTCGAGCTCTTCTTCTTCTCCTCGACGGTGGTGGCGGCGACCGCGACAGCGGCGACAGCGGCCGCCGCGACGATGACCGGCGCGACCGGGGCTGCGGGCTCCTCCCACTCCGGCACGACGACCGGCGCGGCAGGTGCCGCCGGAGCGGTCGGAGCGGTCGGAGCGGTCGGTGCCACCGGCAGCGGCAGCCCGTCCGAGCCGAGGACGGCCTGCTCGGCCGCAGTCTCCTGCCCGGCGGTCTCAGCGGGTTCGGCGCCGAGAGGCGCGTCGCCGGAAACGGTGACCGGGCTCCCGCCCGCCGTGGTGAGACCGGGACCGCCCGCGAGCGCACCGGCGGTGATCTCCTCCTCCGCCGCGTCGAGTTCGTCCGCCCACGGCTCGATGTCGCTGTCCAGCAGCCCGGAGGCGTCGCTGCGTTCGCCGGGCGCGTTCTGCCCGGCGGCGCCGCCGCCCATGCCGGGCATCATCGGCATCCCCATGCCGGGTGCCTCCGCTGCGCCCGCCGCGCCCCCGGCCGCGCCGAAGCCGGGCAGGACGGTGGCGCCGGGCGCGGCCTGGGCGTCGGGCAGGCCGAGCCCCGGGCCGTCCAGATCGGCGGTCTTGACCGGCGGGAGGTCCAGGGCCGCGCCACCGGCGGCGGTGCCGAGCGGGGAGCCGACCTCCTCGCCGGTGAGGGGGCTGCCGGCCCACGGCTCGCCGTTCGCGTCCAGCAGGCCGGAGGCGTCGCTGCGTTCGCCGGGCGCGTTCTGCCCGGCGGCGCCGCCGCCCATGCCGGGCATCATCGGCATGCCCGCGCCGCCCATGCCTGCGCCCATGCCGGCGCCGGGGCCCTCGGACACGAGGCCGGTGCCGCCGGCGGGCGAGAAGGCGCTGGGAAGGCCGGACTCCGTCGTGGTCTGGCCGGGGAAGGCGGTGCCGGTGCCCAGGCCGTCGGTGAGACCGGGGAAGGCCGCCGGGGAGCCGGCGTCGATGCCGCTGCCCAGCCCGTCGCCCAGGCCGCTGCCGAGCCCGCCGCCCAAGCCGTGCGAGCCGCTCCCGGAGCCGACGCCGGTGGTGCCGGGGAAGGCCACCGGCTTGCCGGTGCCGAACGTGCCGTGCGGGGAGGAGAGTTCGCCGGCGCCGCTGCCGGTGCCGGTCTGGCCGGGGAACCGGGCGCCCCGGGCGTTGGTGGTCGTCCCCGGCAGGCCGACCGGCGCGACGCCCGGCAGGTTGCCGAAGTCGCCCACGCCGGTGCTGCCGGGGAAGCGGACCCCGCTGCCGGTGCCCGGGTTGATCGCGTGGTCGAAGGCGAGCGGGTCGAGGCCGGCCGTCTCCGGCACGCCGGTGCCGGGCCCGCCCGTGCCGAGCTTGCCGGGGAACGGCAGTCCGGTGGTCGGCAGTCCGCTGACCGGCAGGCCGGTGCCGGGGCCGCCCGTGCCCAGGCCGCCGGGGAAGTGCAGGCCGCCGGCGCCCGGCCGGTCGCTCAGCGCGGAGAAGTTCTTGAGGCCGCCCGCGCCGGGGCCGTGGCCGGTCCCCAGGTCGCCGGGGAAGGGCTGCGGCGCGCCGCTGAACTTCTTCAGGTCGGGCATGTTGAAGCTCTTGGCGGGGCCGAGCTGGTTCGGGCCGCCGTGCTCGAAGTCCTTGAGGTCGGGCAGCTTGGTGTTCGGCGCGTTGGTGTCCGTCAGCTTGGGCTGGTTGACCGGCGGGGTGATCGGGGCCGGCGCGCGGACGGAGTCGATGGTGACCTGGTACTCGCCGGCCAGGCTCTTCAGCACCTTGCGCATGTCGGCGGTCATCATCTTGACCAGCTCGGGCTTCTGGCTGATCGGGATGAGCCCGTTGGACATCGCGGTCACGCCCTGGGCGATGGCCTGGTTGGCGTACCAGGTGTCGATCTGGGAGATCAGGTTCTGGGCGTTGACCAGGTTGACCGCGTTGTCGGCGAGTTGCTGGGGAACGGAGTAGGTGTGGGTCGAACCGCCGGACAGGACGTCGGCGGTGGCCTGCACCTGCTTGGAGAAGGTGGTCAGCATGGTCGTGAAGGCGTCGGCCGCGTCGCCCTTCCACGGGCCGTGCTCGCCGGCGAGGGCCTTGCCCTGGTCGACGAGGCTCTTGGCGACGCCGGCGAGGAGCAGCTGGACCTGGTAGAAGGTGTCGGCCGCGTTCTGCAGCGACTGCGGGTCGGAGACCGACTTGCCGTGGCCGCTGTCGTCGCCGGTGCCGGCGGCCATGCCGTTGATGGCGGCCTCGATCTGCTTCCAGTCCCAGGTCTCGTAGTCGCCCGTCGAGCCGGGGTCGCTGCCGGGCGCGCCGTAGACCGCGCCGTCGTTGCCCTGGTTGAAGCCGTTGCCGTTGTAGTTCGGGTCGCCCATCGCGCCCTCTCCCTCCTGTCGTTCCGCCGTCCGTCGGCCGTTCCGCCCGGTGTGGTGTCCGCTGTGGTGTCCGGAGTGTGGCCCGGTGTCCGGGCCAGGCGGTCCCGCCGGGTCCCCCGCGTGTGGTGCGGGGGACCCGGACGGGGTTCCTGCGCGGGGTCGTCAGGTGTTGCCGTTGCCCGGCTTGCCGCCGCCCCCGCCTCCGCCACCGGGGGCCGGGCTGCCCCCGGCATCGGTGACCAGGCCGCCGAAGTCCGCCGACGAGTTGCCCATGAAGGTCTGCAGCTCGGTCGACGCCATGTGGTTGGCGTCCTCGATGGTCTTGTACTTCGTCGCCAGGTCGATGACGCCCTGGTGCAGGTCGGTGAGACCCTTGGCCAGGTCGTCCAGCACCTTCTCGAACTGCTTCTTCAGCCCGTCGTCCCCGTTGGGGCCGTTGACCGCGATGCGCATCTTGTTCGCGTGGTAGAAGGCGCCCGGCGCGATGTTGACCGCGTCCAGGAGCTTCCGCGCGTCGTTGGTCGGCTGGATGAGCAGCTGGATGTTTTTCGCGAAGGTCTCCATCGAGGCCGTGTCCACGGACGTCCCGCTGTGCTGGCCGTCCGGGGGCGGCACCGGCGGCGCGGTGAACGTGGTGTGCGCCGTCGCCGTCCCGGTGCCCGTGGCGTCGGGGACGCTGGTGCTCCCGTGGTACGGGTCGATCGGGGGCTTCGGCTTCGGCTTGTAGTGGTTCGGGGGGATGTAGCCCGGCATGCCGTCAGCCCCAGAGCTGAACGCCCTGGCGCTCACCGTGGGAGTAGTACTCGTTGATGGTGCCGAGCATCTGCACGGCGGTGGCGGCCTTGGCCGTCATGTCGGCCGCGGCCTGGTCCCACTGCGCCTTGACCTGGGTGTAGGTCGCCTGGGCGTCGCTGGTCCACGCCTGCAGGTTGATCCTGGCCTGGCTGTCCAGCTCGGCCAGGGTCTGGTTGAGCTTCTGGGTGATGGCGTTCATCTCGCCGACGATGTAGTCGACTTGCTCCATCTGGACCGTGTACGTGCTCATGCTGCGTTCTCCTCGACTGGGACGGGGTGCCGGGGCGGTGCGGACCGCCGCCGGCGGTGGAAGGGGGTGGCTCAGACCGGGAAGCCGGGCAGGCCGGTGACGCCGGAGGCCATGGCGGAGGCCACCTGGCCGGCGATCTGCTGGGTGTTCTCGTGGATGTTGGCGTACACGTTGGTGTTGGCCGCGAGCTTCTCCAGCATCGTGGTCAGCGCCTGGTTGACCTTCTGGAAGTCGGTCAGCCAGTCCTGCATCGCCTGGTGGTAGACCTGCGCGGCCTCGCCGCTCCAGCTGCCGCGCAGGCCGTCGATCTGGCCCTCCATCTGCGCGTACGAGCCGCTGGCCTCGTCCAGGGCGGTCTGGAAGGTGCCCTGGGCGGCCGTCATGCCCTGGATTTCCACGGAGGTCAGTGCCATGGGTACGTCCTTTCATTTCGGGGGTCGCACGGCGCTCGCGCACCGTGCGGGGTCACGGAGCCGGGGTCAGGAGTGCACCAGGGGTGCGGTGCCCGGCGTCCGGGGCTCTTGGGGGACCGGGACGGCCTGCGGCGGCGCGGCCGGCGTCTCGGGCGGGGTGGGCACGGGCGGCAGGTCCTCGACGGCGACGGTGCGCGCGCGGGCCGAGCGGGCCAGCGTGTCGCCCAGCCGGTGCGCCGCGAACGCGCCGCCCTGCGGCGGCTGCGCGGCGTACCGCGCGACCAGCTCGGTGCCCGCCGCCTCGCCCAGCTGGAAGCCGAGCGAGCGCAGGCGGCGGTCGGTGAGCGTCACGAGCTCCTCCGCGCGGTACGCGGCGAGTTCGACGTTCTCGGCGAAGGCCTCCATCAGGTCGGTGTGCTCGCCCAGCACCTCCATGACGTGCGCCGTGCTGCCGCTCAGGGCCAGCACCACGCCCGGCCCCGAGGCGGCCAGCCGGGTCAGCGACGTCAGCACGGCGGTGCGGGCGGCGGGTGCGCGCTCGGCGAAGGCCGGGTCCAGGTCCAGCAGGAGGAGCCCGCCCTCCGCCTCGGCGCAGGCGGCGGCGAACCGGAACCCGGGCTGCTCGGCCCACCGGGCCGGGACGGTGGAGAGCGCCAGCCGGTGGGTCACGCCGGTGGGCAGCAGGCCGAGTTCGGCCAGGCCGCGCCCGTACAGTCCGGCGAGCGCGCGACGGCCGCCGCCGGGCGGGCCCTGGAGGATGATGTTGCCCAGGCCGGCGAGCGGTTCGCCGGCGTCGCGGAGGCGGGCCAGCTGCGTGAGGCGGGAGCGCAGGGTCCGCCGGGCGCCGTCCAGGCCGACGAGGCCGTCGATGCGGCGCAGCGCGGGCGTGTCGAGCGGGGGAGTGCCCTCGCTCACGGGGACCGGCGCGGCGGACGCCGTCGGCGTGGTGGCCCGGGCAGCCGGCTGGGCGGTCGGCTGGGTGGCCGGTTGGACGCCCGCTTGGTCGCCGGGGACGGTGATGACGTCCTCGCTGCTCAGCCGGCTCAGTTCGCTGTCGTCGGTCGGCGGGTGGACGGCCAGCCGCGACGCCTGCCGGCTGATCATCTCCTCGAAGACCTGCCGGGCGACGCGGCCGTTGCCGAACGTGGCGCCCTTCGGCACGTCCTCGAAGTAGCGGTTGAGCGCCTCCAGGGCGCCGGCGTCCAGTTCGTAGAAGTGCTTGGAGCACAGGCCGCGCACGATCGTGACCAGCTCGGCGGGGCTGTAGTTGGGGAACTCGACGGTCCGGGCGAAGCGGGAGGCCATGCCCGGGTTGGAGGCGAGGAACTGGTCCATCTGCGCCGAGTAGCCGGCGACGATGACGACGATCTCGTCGCGGTGGTCCTCCATCAGCTTCATCAGGGTCTCGACGGCCTCCTGCCCGAAGTCCGGTCCGCTGCCCCGGGACTGGTTGGTCAGGGTGTACGCCTCGTCGATGAAGAGGACGCCGCCGAGCGCCTTGGTGAAGACCTCGGAGGTCTTGATCGCGGTGCCGCCGATGATCTGGGCGACCAGGTCGGCGCGGGCGACCTCGACGATGTGGCCCTGGCTGAGGATGCCGAGCTCGGCGAGGACGGCGCCGTACAGCCGGGCGACGGTCGTCTTGCCGGTGCCGGGCGGCCCGGCGAAGACGAGGTGGCGGCTCATCGGCGGCATCGGCAGGCCCATCTCCTGGCGCCGCTGGGCCATCTTGTTGACGTTGATCAGGCCGGTGACCTCGTGCTTGACGCTCTCCAGGCCGACCAGGGCCTCCAGTTCGGCGAGCGGCCCGGTGCCCAGGTGGCGCGGCGAGCCCGCCGGGTCGGCCGGTTCCTGCCCGCCACCCCCGGCCGGCGCGGTGCGCTCGTCGCCGCCGGTGTCGAGGCGCTCGACCGAGACCCGTCCGCCGGACTTGAGCTGGTGGACCGCGGTGCCGCCGTTGTCGCGGATCTCGCAGTCGTGCACGCGCACCGGCTCGTCGGTGTTGCAGCGCACGCCGTCACCGGAGTTGTCGAAGACGGCGCAGTTGTCCAGTTCCGCGCGCGAGGACGCCTGGACGTTCAGGCCGTGGCCGCGCGCGCCGCTGATCCGGCAGCCGACGGCCGTCACCGCGCCGCCGCCCGAGACCTTGATGCCGTCGGCGTCCGAACCGGCGAACCCGCTGTCCCGGGCGGTGAGTTCGCAGTCGGGGCCGACGACGGTCCGGCAGCCCTCCAGGAGGGTGGCGGTCAGCTCGGCGCGGGCGCCGCCGGCCATCGCCAGGCCGGTGCCCGCGGTGGCGCGCAGGCGCAGACCGGTGAGCGACGCCTGCGCGCGGTCGGCGAGGTCCAGGCCGATGCCGCCCGGACCGCCGTCCATCGTGAACTCGCCCTGCCGCACCGTCAGTCTGGCCTCGCCGGTGGCCCTGGCGGCCACGCCCGCGCCGGTCACCGTGAGGTCGGCGCAGTCCGCCTCGCCGCCGGCCTCGACCAGCAGGCCCACCGGCGTGCCGGCGATCCGGCAGTGCTCCAGCTGCGCCCGCGAGCCCGCGGCGACCTGCACGCCGCCGCTCGTGGCGCCCTCGACGACGCAGTTGCGCAGGACCGGCGCCGCGCCGCCGCTGACGTGGACGGCCTGGCCGCCCGAGCCGGTGAACGTGCAGTCGGTCAGCAGGGTCTGGACGGCGCTGGTGAGGTAGGCGTCCAGGGCGGCGCTGCCGGTGACGGTGAGTTTGCGCAGGTCCGCGCGGCCGTTCTGCTCGACGGCGATCGCGGGCTTGCCGCTGCCGTCGATGCGGCAGGACTCGACCAGCGCGGTGCCGTGGCCGTTGACGCAGATCCCGTTGCCCCGGGCGCCCCGGACGGAGCACTCGCGCACGGTCAGCCGCCCGTGCTCGGCGACCACGACGGCCGACGAGCCGACGTCGGTGATCTCGCAGCGCTCCACGACGTTGCCGCCGCCGGAGGTCACGACGATCCCGGCGCCCTGCGTGTTGGTCACCGTGCAGTCGCGCAGGCCGAGCACGCCCTCGTGCCAGGCCAGGACCGCGGCCCAGGCCTCGCCCGCGACCTGGCAGCCGTCCAGCGCGGCCTGCCCGCGCCGCACGTCCAGGACCGGCGCCTCGCGGTCCGCGCCGCTCAGGTGCAGGCCGGACAACTGGACGGCCTCCGCGTCGAGCACCACCGTGCTGCCGGCCGCGGAGTGGATCCGCACGGTGCCGGCCGGGCCCTCGGCGGCCAGCGTCACCGCCTTGGTGACCGTCAGCGCCTCGTCGTAGCGGCCCGGTGCGACGGTGATCAGCGCGCCGTCCACGGCGTCGGCCAGGGCGGCGGCGATGGACCGGTGGGCGCCCGGCCGGTCGCCGGACACCAGGAGGACTTGCCGGGTCACTTCTCTGCTCCCTCGATAGGTGCACGGGTGCCCTGGGCGGCGCGGGCCGACGGCTCGGGCGGGGCGGTGATCAGTCCGGGCGGGGCGGTGAGCGGCGGGCCGCCGGGCCCGGGGCGTCCGTGGGTGGGCAGTTGCTCGGCGGCCTGGGTGAGGCCCTCCAGGGCGATCTCGTCCAGCGGCAGCCGGGGGGCGTCCGGGTCGGTGTCCTCGTCGCCCTCGGACGGCAGCAGCTCGCGCAGCAGCACCGGTTCCGTCGCGGAGCCCGCGCGCAGCACCTTGAAGGCCGTCCCGGGCGGGAAGAGCACGCGGTCGGGGTCGGAGGGGTCGAGCAGGCTCGTCCGGCGCGCGGTCATCGACCAGATCAGGAAGTCGGTGGTGCCGTCGCCGGGGGTCTCGGGCACGGTGATCCGCGCGGTGCAGAACGCCCACTCGGTGGCCGCCCTGCCCTCCTCGTACCAGTCGAGCTCCGGACCGGAGACCGCGGCCCGCAGCAGGGCCACACCCCGGTACGAGGGCAGGCGGTTCAGCCCGGACGCCACGCAGCGGGCCAGCGGCACGTGCGGGCCCGCCGTTCCGGCGCGCACGGCGGCGTCGACGGCGGCGCTGTCGCCGGAGAGGTAGAGGCGTACGGCGACGAGGTCGGTGAGGGCGTCGCCGTCCAGCGCGCGCGAGGAGCTGCGCAGGCCCGGCGACTCGGACATCACCCGGGCCACCGTGCCCGCGACGGCGTGGTACTGGGCGCTGAACTTGCGGCGCACCCAGTCGCGTTCGCGCTCCAGCCCGCGCTCGGGCGGCAGCGCGAGGGCGGCGGCCGACGGGACGGGCTGCACGCGTACGGCGGTCGCGCGGGTGGCGGCCGGGGGGAGCACCGGCGTGGTGGGTGCGGTGGGCGGGGGCGCCGGGGCGTCGAGGGCAGGGGTGGGCTCGACGGGCGGCGCGCTGGGGGCGCCGGACTCCAGGCGGATCCGGGGCATCGCAGGGAGGGGCGCGGGGGTGGGAGCGGGCGTCGGCGGGGCTTCGGCGGGCGGGGCCGTCGGCGCTGCCTCGGGGGCGACGGCAGGGGCGTTCGAGGGCTCGATGGACGGCAGCGGCGGCGTGACGGGCGTGACCGGGGGGACCGGCGTCGCGGGCTCGGGTGCCGGGGCAGGCGTGGTCGGTTCGGGGTTGGCGGCAGGGGCGTTGGAGGGCTCGATGGACGGCAGCGGCAGCAGCGGCGTGACGGGCGTGACCGGGGGGACCGGCGCGACGGGCGCCACGGGCGCCACGGGCTCCGGCGGAGCCGACTCCAGCAGGGACGTGAGGACCGGGGGACTCGTCGGGGCGGGCGCGTGCTCGGGGAGGGCCTCGGACTCCGTCTCCAGCACGGGGACCTTCGGCTCGAAGGCCGGAGCCGGCCAGTCGGCGACCGGGCCCGGGGAGGACGTCACCAGCGACGTCGGCAGCGGCGGCGGCGCGGAGACGGGCTCCGCCACCGGATCCGGGCCGCTCACCGGCACCGGCTCCGGCTCGACGACCGTCCCGGTGGCGGGCGTGGGCGCACTCACCGTCACTGGGTCCGGCTCGATGACAGCCCCGGCCGCCGGCATCGGCGCGCCCACCGTCACCGGATCCACCTCGACGACCGTCCCAGCAGCCGGCGTCGGCGTACTCACCGGCACCGGGCCGAGCTCGACGACCCCCTCGGCAGCCGCCGTCGACACCGGCACCGGTACCGACACCGGCGCCTCGACGGACGCGACCGGCGGCTCCACCACCCGCACCGCAGGGGCGTCCGCATCCGCGTTCCACGCCGACGGCTCCGCCAGGTACCCGGGCGCCGGCGAGTAGACCACCTCGCCCTGGAGCACCGGCCCGCCGCCGACGGCCTCGGCGGCCGTCGGCCCCGGCGACAGCACGACGCGCTGGCGCAGTGCGTCCGCCAGCACCTGTCCGAGCGCGCCGCTGCCCTCCGGCAGCGCGACCGGCCCGAAGTGGACGAACCGCACCCCGGTGCGGGCCGAGGGCAGCACGGTGCCCCAGAAGCGGGTCACGTCGGCCAGCGGCACGGCCGGTCCGCCGGGGCTGCCGAGGACGACGGTGAGCGCGTTCGGGTGGCCGGGCAGCGCGGCGATCAGCCGGCGCCGTCCGGCGGCGAGTTCGGCGGACCGGGCGCTGCGCACCCAGACGCCGCCGGGCACGGGTTCGACGACGCCGAGCGGGCTGGTCTGCCAGATGCGGTCGTAGGTGGCGAACTCCCACAGCGGCTTGGGGTAGCGGTGCGAGTCGCGTTCGGCCGCGCGGCCGGGCCGCAGGCGCAGCCAGCCGGTGCCGCTGTCGGCGGGGACGAACAGGCCCCCGCCGGCGGTGGGCAGCGCCTCGCCGTCGGGGGTGAGGACCGTCCGCCGCAGCTGGTCGGCGATCCGCTGGCCGACCGGCGGGCCCTCCACCGAGGGGTGGAAGACCAGCCGGAGGCTGCCGGGGCGGCGGGCGAGCAGGTCGGCGAGTGCCGGCCAGGCGGTGTCGAGGTCGGCGGGCAGCAGGTCCACCACGACCAGCGTGTGCTCGGGGTCGGGAGTGAGCGCCCCGGCGAAGGCCAGCGCGCTGGGCTCCGGCGGTCCCTTGGGGTGGACCAGCAGGGCGTGCCCGGCGGTCCGGATCCGCAGGGCGGGGCCGGCGGCGCGGGCGGGCTTCATCGCGAGGCGCACGGCTAGCCTCCCTGCACGGTGTCGGCGGCCGCCCGGGCGGTGAGCGTCGGGCCGTGGCCGAGGAGCTTGAGGAGGTCCTCCGGCAGCGCGGTCGCGGGGGCGCCGGTGATGCCGAGGGCCGTGCCGGCGCGGCTGTCGCCGAGCGGGTAGGCGATGCCCTGATCGGTCACCAGGAACGTCTGCGCGTTGCCGTTCTGGCGGGCGAGCTGCTCCAGGTCGACGGCGAGCATGCCGCGGGTCGGCGGGACGAGCACGGTCCGGGTCCCGGTGGCGGCCTGGCCGCCCTCGACGACCAGCTGGCTGGTCAGCCTGGTGCCGTCCGCGCGCTGGCGCAGGCACGCGGTCTGGGCGCCGGCGTCCAGACCGGGGGCGCCGAGGACGTCCGGCAGCGCGGTGAGCAGCGACTGGTCGGGGGAGACGGGGGCGGCGGCGATGTCGGTGGCGCCGACGGTCAGGACGGCCGGGGCGCCGGGGCGGGCCGCCAGCAGGGCCGCGGCGGTGGCGCTGGCCGGGGCGACGCCGGCGTCGGTCATCACGTAGGAGTGCTGGACGCCGCCGGTGGCCGTGCGGAAGAGCTGGCCGACGGTGACCTCGTGCCCGGCGACCCGGCCGGCCGGCTTCCCGGCCTCCGGGACGGCGGCGGCGAGCGGGGCGCCGGTGGGCAGCGCGCCGAGCCAGTTCTGCGGGGTGGGGACCGGGCGGTCGCCGTCCAGGCCGAGCGCGATGAGCGCGGTGTCGGAGGGCACGGGGTAGCGGACGCCGCGCCACAGCAGCCAGTGCGAGCCGTCGGGGGCGGCGAGCAGCACCTGCCGGTCGTCGGGGAAGGCGGCGGTCTGGCCGTCGGGGGCGAGGTCGAGCAGCTGGCCGCCCGCGAGGTCGGGCCGCAGGCACCAGGTCCAGGGGCCGGGCAGCAGGCCCGCGGGCGCGGGCAGCGAGTCGGGGGCGCCGGGGATGCCGACGGGGGCCCCGTGCGGGGTGGTGCCGAGTTCGGCGCCGGAGACGGTGTGGACGGCGCTGCTCTTGCCGCCGAGGAGGAGGGCGGAGGCGTAGTTGCGCACCGGCCGGAGCTGTCCGTCGAGGAGCAGGTACCGGTTGCCGGTCTGCTGCTCCACGATGATCGACCCGGGGTTGCGCCAACGGGTGTCCGCGACGGGCGCGATGAGCCCGTAGACGGCGAAGCCGACGCACAGCAGCACCACGACTCCGGCGCCGAGCACGGTGGCGAGCGTGGCCCGCCCGGTCGGTCCCTCGCCGCGGCCGACGTCGCCCCGGACGAGGGCGGTGGCCAGGCGGGCCATGGCGAAGCGGTACGCCTGGAGGTGGTCGCGTCGTGTCTGCATGCCCGGCCCCCGCTCAGCTCGCCAGCACGCGCAGCGCGCTGTAGACGTGCAGGGCCTGGAGGACCAGCGGCAGGAGGGCGATCACGGTGGCCGTCTCCAGGATGTCCCCGGCGTGCCCCCAGATCGGCAGCAGCCGGTCCGTCAGCCGGGGCGCGCGGACCAGCAGGAGGACGGCCGCGGCGAGCAGCGCGGCGGGCACCAGGATCCGGGCGGCGGTGCCGTGCGAGGCGGCGTGCGCCAGCAGGAGCAGCGCCAGGCCGAGCGTGCCGGCGAGTACGGCGCAGACCCGCTGCAGGACGCCGGTGAGCCCGCGCGAGCGCAGCAGCACCGCGCCGGCGAGGACCAGCGGCAGCACCCAGTTGATCCAGCCGGGCTCGCGCACCAGGAACCAGAAGGCCGCCGCGTACAGCACCGCCGACGCCAGGGCCAGCGCGTCCAGGTAGTCGTTGGCCGCCCCGGCGGCGCGCTCCAGGCGGGCCTGGGGTTCGGGGGTGATGTCCTGCTGGAGCTCCTCGGCGTCGTGCGGCAGGGCGGGCACCCGCACCCCGGCCAGCCGCAGCGCCAGCCGCGGGCCGAGCTGCCCGAGGACGAACAGGGCCGCCGCGACCACCGCGAGGGCCTGCGCGGCGTCCCAGTGCGCGACGTGGACCAGGCCGGCACCGGCCGCCGCCGCGACCGCGGTGAGCAGCGCGGTGCCCGGCAGCAGGAACGGCAGCGGACGGACGATCAGCAGGACGCCGCAGACGACGGCCGTGGCGACGGCGCCGGCGAGGACCTCGGCCGGGCCGAGCAGGAACGCGTGGTCCGGCCCGCCGCGGAAGGTGAGCCCGGCGAGGGCGGCGAGGGCCATGGCGCCGACGGCGGCGGTCAGCACGGTGCCGCGCCGTGCGCCGGGCCGGGTGCCCACCAGGCAGGCGGCCGTCAGCAGCGCGGCGGCGCTCACGCCGGTGGTGGCCGCGGTGAGCGGTCCCGGGCCGCCACTGAGCAGGGCGGCGGCGAGGACGGCCAGCAGCAGGGCCCCGGCCGCCAGCGCGAGGCGGACGGTGGCCACCGGCTGCCAGCGGTCCGTCCGGCCGCCGATCACCTGGGCCACGCCGTCGGCGACGTCGTCGAAGTGCAGCGCGGGCAGCGCGGCCTCGGCGGGCCGCAGGTGGAGCACGTCGCCGTGCTTCAGCCCGAGGCTCTCGGGGGTGCCGTCGGGGTCGAGGGGGTTCTCGCCGAGCCGCTGGAGCACCTGTACGGTGCCGCGCTCCTGCGGGCTCAGCGTCAGCCTGCCGAGGAGCACGGGCAGCAGGGCCGAGACGGGGGTGGAGACGGGGACGGAGACGTCGAAGCGGCCGTCGGTGTGGACGACGGTCAGCCGGCACACCTCGGTGACCGGCGGGGCACCGGCGGGCGCGGGGGTCGACATGCTGCTCCTGGACGGCGAAGAGGCGGACGGGGCGGAAGGCACGGTGGACGGGGCGGTGGACGGGAGAGCGGCGGTCACGCGGGCGTCACCAGCCCGGTCTGGACGAGGCGCACCGCCCGGCGGGTGACGAGCTGGGCGCGCCCGGCGGGCAGCGTGCGCGGCTTGGCCTCGCCGAGGAACTTGCCCTCCTCCTTGGGGTAGGAGAAGAGCAGCGCCGGGTTGCCGAGCTCCCACATCCGCCGCAGGACGGGGTCGGTCATCGACCGCATCGCCCCCGAGGTGCTGCGGGCGATGATCACGTGCATCCCGATGTGCTGCCCCTGCGCGAGGAGCGGGACGAGCGGCGCCAGCGGGGTGGGTGCGCCGGGCGCCCCCGCGAGGAGGTCGTAGTCGTCGACGACGACGAACAGCCGCGGGCCCTCCCACCAGTCGCGCTGCGCCAGTTGCTCCGGGGTGATGTCCGGCCCGGGCACCCGCTTGCCCACCGAGTGGGCGGCGTTCGCGGCGAGCTGGGCGAGCGAGTCGCGGTCGACGACGTAGCCCGCCCGGTACTCCTCGGGGACGGAGGAGAGCAGGCCGCGCTCGGGGTCGGCGACGACGATCCGGGCCTCGTCGGTGCTGAAGCGCGAGGTGATCGCGCGGACGGCCAGGCGCAGCGCGTTGGTCTTGCCGGTCTCGCCGTCGCCGAACACCATGAGGTGCGGGCTGGTCGAGAAGTCGTGCCAGGTGGGCTCCAGGCGCTGCTCGTCCCAGCCGAGGCAGAGCCGCAGGTCGCCCTCGGCGGGCGGCAGTTGGTCGGCCGGCAGCCGGGTGGGCAGCAGGCGCACGCCGGGGGCGGGGGAGCCGGTCCAGAAGGCGTCGATCTCGGCGACGGCCGCCTTGGTGGCCGGGGTGAGGTCGGCGGTCCCGCCGGAGCTGTCCAGGCGCGGCAGCGCGGACAGGAAGTGGTGGCCGCCGGCGCTCAGGCCGCGGCCGGGCTGGTGCGGGACGGCATTGGCGATCCGCGAGCCGACCTCGGACTCCAGTGCGTCGCCGAGGCGCAGTTCGAACTTGGTGCCGAGCAGGTCGCGCAGGCGGGGCCGCAGTTCGGACCAGCGCACCGCGGAGGCCAGCAGGTGCAGGCCGAAGGACAGGCCGCGGGCGGCCAGGTCGATGACCCTGGCCTCCAGGTCCTCGAAGTCCTGGCGCAGCGTCGACCAGCCGTCCACCACGAGGAAGACGTCGCCGTACGGGTCGTCGATCTCGCCGGCCGCGCGCAGTGCGCGGTAGGCGGCCATCGACTCCAGGCCGCGCGAGGTGAACTCGCGTTCGCGGCGCTCCAGCAGCTGCGTCAGCTCCTCCACCGTGCGCAGCACGCGGTCGCGCTCCAGCCGGGTGGCGACCGAGCCGACGTGCGGCAGGCCGGCGGTGGAGACGAGGCCGCCGCCGCCGAAGTCGAGGCAGTAGAACTGGATCTCGCCCGGGGTGTGGGTGAGCGCCAGCGACAGGATGAGGGTGCGCAGCAGGGTGGACTTGCCGGTCTGCGGGGCGCCGGCGAGCCCGACGTGGCCGTCGGCCCCGGACAGGTCGGCGACGAGCAGTTCGCGCAGCTGCTCGTAGGGGCGGTCGACGATGCCGAGCGGGACGCGCAGCGTGCCGAGCGACGGGTGGCCGGCGGCGCTCATGCCGCGGACCGGGTCCGGCACGATGCCGGGCAGCAGCTCGTCCAGGCTCGGGGAGGCGGCCAGCGGCGGCAGCCAGACCTGCCGGGCCGGCGGCCCGCTCTCCTCCAGGCGGCCGACCAGCACCTCCAGGAGGCTCTCGGCGTTCGCCTGCTCGTCGGGCGCGGCGGCGGCCGGTTCGGGACGGCCGGTCGGGGCGAGTGCGGCCAGCGACTCGTCGGTGCTCTCGGAGCGCAGCGCGCCCTGCCGCGCCAGGCCGAAGTCGGTCAGCACACCGGACGCGCCGGCCTCCTGGGAGGGCTGCTCGTCGGCGGCGAGCGGCTCGGGCGCCGGGCCGGAGACGTAGGCGGCCTTGAACCGCACCAGGTTGGTGGTGTCGATCTTCAGGTAGCCGTTGCCCGGCGAGGACGGCAGCTCGTAGGCGCTGGCGACGCCGATCACGCTGCGCGACTCCATAGCGGAGAAGGTCCGCAGGGCGATCCGGTAGGAGAGGTGGCCCTCCACCTTGTGGATGCGGCTCTCGTCGAGGCGCTGCGAGGCGAGCAGCAGGTGCACGCCGAGGCTGCGCCCGAGCCGGCCGATGGAGACGAAGAGGTCCACGAACTCGGGTTTGCTGGCGAGCAGTTCGGAGAACTCGTCGACCACGATCAGCAGCGAGGGCAGCGGGGCGAGGCCGGCGCCGGCGGCCCGCGCCTTCTCGTAGTCGAAGAGCGAGGAGTACCCGGCCTCGCGCAGCAGCTCCTGGCGGCGGATCATCTCGCCGTTGATGGAGTCGCGCATGCGGTCGACGAGGTGGATCTCGTCGGCCAGGTTGGTGATGACGGCGGAGGTGTGCGGCAGGCGGTCCATGTGCAGGAAGGTCGCGCCGCCCTTGAAGTCCACCAGGACGAGGTTGAGCACCTCGGAGGAGTGGGTCGCGGCCAGGCCCATCACGAGGGTGCGCAGCAGCTCGCTCTTGCCGGAGCCGGTCGCGCCGATCAGCAGGCCGTGCGGGCCCATGCCGCCCTGCGCGGACTCCTTGAGGTCCAGCTCCACGACCTCGCCGTCGTCGGTGACGCCGAGCGGCACGGTCAGGCGGGCGGACTGCACCTGCCGGGGCCGCCACTTGGCGGCGACGTCGAAGCTGTGCGGGTCGCGCAGGCCGAGCAGGGTGACGAGGTCGAGGTCCGATTCGAGCGGACGGTCGGCCAGGTCCACGCTGCCGCTGGTGCGCATCGGTGCCAGCGAGCGGGCCAGGGCCTCGGCGGCGGTGGCGCTGAGCGCGTCGGCGTCGGCCGAGTCGGTGTCCTCGCCGGAGGCGAACTCGACCTTCCCGTCGTTCACGGTCAGCCGCAGCACCTTGGGGCCGCCGGGCATCGTGCCGGTGACGTCGAGCAGCACGACGTTGCGCAGACCGCCGCCCGCCAGGCGGGAGCTGGCGGGGATCCGCACGCCCTGGGCGACGACCACGACGAACGGCTCGGCGACGCTGGGCGAGGCCGCCGGGTCGTGCTCGGGGCGGTCGCGGACCTCCTGGCCGAGCAGGTCCAGCAGGGTCTCGGGGTCCTCGGCGGCCAGGCGTGCCGGGCCGGCGGCGTCCTCCTCGCCGGGGTGGGCGTTGTGCGGCAGCCACTTCAGCCAGTCCCACTGCGCGCGGGCGCCCTCGTCGCCGAGGAACACCACCCGCAGCTCGTCGGGGGAGTGCAGGACCGCCAGCTGCCCGACGATCGCCCGCGCGAGGCCCAGCGCGTCCTCGGCCGTGCCGGCGAACTCGACGCTGCTGAAACGGCGCAGACCCACCGGGACGGGCAGCCCGGGGACGCTCTGGTGGGCGTGCGTGAAGCGGCGCAGCGACACCGCGCACAGCGGTTCCAGGTCCTCGACCGGCTTGGTGCGCGGCGGCAGGAACTCCAGGGCGGCGCGGCGCGCGCCCAGCCCGATCCGCACCCGCGCGAAGTCCTCGTGCCCGGGGCGCCGCTCCCACAGCCGGGTGCCGCGGGCCAGCGCCCACAGCTCCGACGGGTCCGGGTGGTCCCACAGCACGGCGGCGCGCTGCTCGGCCGCGGCCTGCCGGGCCTGGACGCGCTTCTGCGTCAGGTAGCGGAGGTAGTCGCGGCGTTCGGCGCGCATCCGGCGCCGGCGCTCGGCGCCCGGGCGGCCGATCTGGGTCAGCGTCATGCTGACCATCGCGACGCCCATCATCCCGGACATCATGTAGGTCGACGCACCGCCGCCGCGCATGGAGAACATCAGCACCATCGCGCCGGCGCCCAGGCCCATCGGCAGGTACATCAGCGCGGAGCCGAGGTCGGGGGTGGCGGGCTCGCCCAGCACCGGGGGCTCGGCCAGTTCGATCTGCCCCTCGGGGAGCGGGGGGCCGTCGGCGCGAGGCGGGCGCTTGACGAGGACCGTGCTCAAATCCCGTACTCCGTTTCCTCTTCTCCGCGGAGGAACGAGCTTGCCCCCAGTCGATCACCGTGGGATACGCGCGTGGTCTACGCGGCCGGGAACCGGCTCGGCGGCGGGTTGCGGTGCGGCGAAGAGCGCCGGATATCGGACGGATATCGGGGGCTGGGAGGCTGTGGCCGCAAGTGGTGCCGTGCACGCGGCCACCGCGAGGGGAATCCGCGCTCACGGAGATGCGCGCGGGAGCAGCGAAGGAACTCGCGCTCACGATGATGCGCGCGGGAGCAGCGAGGAGGGCCGGCGACATGAAGGTCTGGAACAACACCGGGTCCTGACCCCGGCGGGTCGCTGCCCGCCGGGGTCGCCGTTCCGGCCCCGGCGGGCCAAGGTGTGTCCTACGCGACGCCCACGACGTAACCGGTCTTCGCCGGTGATGCGGGTGCGTCGGCCGAACCGTCCAGCCGGGCCAGCACTCGCCGCACGTCCTCGGCGTCGGGCAGTCCGAGCCCGTCGAACAGCTCCTGCGCCTCGCGCAGCCGGTCGACGGCCTCCTCGGTGCGGCCGAGGCCGTCGAGCGTCCTGGCGACGATCACCAGGGCGTGGCCCCGGTCCCGCTCGGCGGCGAGCTCCCGGCAGTCGGCCAGGGCCCGCAGCGCCTGGTCGAGGGACTCCTCGTGACGGTCCAGCAGGCGCAGCGTGTCGGCCAGGCGGTAGCGGGCCTGCGCCTCGCGCAGCGGGATCCCCGCGGCCCGGCAGATCCGCAGGCACTCCTCCAGCGCGGTGACGGCCTGCTGGTGCTCGCCGAGCTCGTGCGAGGCCAGGCCGAGCACGTAGAGGGCGTAGGACAGGCCGGTCCACTCCTCCGCGTCGGTCAGGCCCGGCAGCAGCCGGCGACAGGCGGCGGCGGCCTCGGCGGGCCGGCCGTCGCGCACCTGGGCGAGCGCCGAGTTGAGCGCCGTCGTCGTGTGCCCGTCGCGGTGGCCGAGCGCGCGGGCCAGCGAGTTCGCCTCGTCGTAGAGGCGCACCGCCTCCTGGTAGCGGTGCTGGAACTGCGCGAGCAGGCCGAGGTCGTTCAGCGCCTGCTGCAACACCACCACGTCGCCGCCGGCCCGGCAGGCGTCGGCCGCGCGGCGGCTGTGCTCGGCGGCCTCGTCCAGCCGGGCCGCCTGGACGGCGAGGTTGCCGCGGACGAACTCGGCGCGGCCCAGCGAGCGCTGGTCGCCGAGCGCGTCGGCCGCCTGGGCGACGGCCGCGGCGGCGTCGGCGAGACGCCCGTAGCGCGGGTCGGCGTCGAACGGGCTGAGCGCGACCAGGAGGTCGGCGGCGGCCCGGACGTCCTCGACCGGCGCCGCCCGGCGGGCCGTCGCGAGGACCGCGGTGATGGCCGCCTCGAACTCCTCGGCCACCCAGTCGGCCGCCGCCTGGGCGTCCTCGAAGGCGGGGCCCGGGGTGAGCGCGGGGGTGAGCGCCGAGGTGAGTGCGGTGCCGATCGGATCGCCGGGCACCAGCCACTGGAAGGCGGCGGTGGCGTGCGCCAGCAGGAAGTGCAGGTGGTGGCGCTGCGCCGTGGCCTGTTCCTCGGCCTGCTCCTCGGTGCCGTCGGGGCCGTCGGGGCCGGTGATCTGGAGGGCGTAGACCCGCAGCAGGTCGTGGTAGCGGTAGCGGCCGGGCCGCGGGGCGGTGAGCATGCCGGCGTCGACCAGCGACTCCAGCAGGTCCTCGGCCCGGCGCGGCCCGGTCCCGAGGACGGCCGCCGCGGCCGGTGCGCCGATGTCCGGCCGGCACACCGCGGCGACCACCCGGAACGCGTCGGCCTGCTCCGCCGTCAACTGGCGGTAGCCCCACTCGAAGGCGCCCGCCACTGCCAGGTCGCCCAGCCGCAGCTCGGCCATCCGGTCCTGCTCGGCGGCCAGCCGGTCGGCCAGTCGGGCCACCGTCCAGGCCGGGCGCGAGGCCAGCCGGGCCGCCACGATCCGCACCGCCAGCGGGAGCCGCCCGCAGTGGCGGATCAGCTCGCCGACGGCCGTCGGGTCGGCGGCGACCCGCTCGGCGCCGGCCGTGCGGGCCAGCAGTCTGCGCGCCTCGGCGACGCTGAACACGTCCAGGTCGACCTGGACGGCGGTGGCCAGGCCGAACAGCCGGGCGCGGCCGGTCACGAGGACGGCGCAGCGGGCCGAGCCGGGCAGCAGCGGGCGGACCTGGGCGGCGTCCCTGGCGTTGTCGAGCACGACCAGCACCCGGCGGACGTCGAGCAGCGAGCGGAAGAGCCGGGCCCGGTCCTCCAGTGCCTCCGGGACGGCGCCCGGCGCGATGCCGAGGGCGGTCAGGAAGCTGGCCAGCAGGACGTTCGGGTCGGCCGGCGTGTCCTGGTCGCCGCGCAGGTCCGCGTACAGCTGGCCGTCGGGGAAGCCGGCGCGCAGCCGGTGGGCGACCCGCAGGGCCAGCGCCGTCTTGCCCACCCCGCCCATCCCGGAGACCGCCGCGATGGGCAGTGCGGAATCCCCGGCCGGCTCGCGCACGGCTGCGGTCAGCGCGGTGTGCAGCGCCTCGAGTTCGGCCTCCCGGCCGGTGAAGTCGGCGATGTCGGCCGGGAGTTGGGCCGGCACCGGGCCGGGCTGCACGGCCGGTGCCGGACGCGTGGCGGCCGTACCGAGCAGGGTGGGGTCGTTGCGCAGGATCCGCTGGTGGATCTCGCGCAGCTCCGGGCCCGGGTCGACGCCCAGCTCCTCGGCGAGCAGCCGGCGGGCCCGGTCGTAGAGGGCGAGCGCGTCGGCCTGGCAGCCGCTCTGGTAGAGCGCCCGCATCAGGAGCGCGTACGGCCGCTCGCGCAGCGGGTGTTCGGCGGTGAGGTCGCGCAGCACCGGGATGGCGAGGGCGGTGTCGCCCAGCTCAAGGTCCAGGCCGCAGCGCTCCTCCAGCAGGCTGGTCCGCAGCTCCCCGAGCCGGGTGCGCTGCTGCTCGGCGAACGGTCCCGGCACCCCGGTGAGCGGCTCGCCGCCCCACAGCTCCAGCGCCTCGGCGAACAGCCGCCGCACCTGCGCGGGTTCTTCACCGCCGCGCGCCGCGCCCATCGCGGCGGCGGCGAGCTTCTCCATGTGCAGCGCGTCCACGGCCCCGGCCGGCACGACGGTGCGGTAGCCGTCGCCCACCGAGGTGAGGATCACCGGTGCGTCGCTGTCGTGCTCCAGGACCTTGCGCCACCGCCAGGCGTAGGTGCGCAGCATGGCGGACGCGCTGGCGGGCGCCTCGTCGCCCCACAGGGCCTCGATGAGTTCCGCGGCGCCGGCCGCCCGGCCGTCGCGCAACAACAGTGCGGCCAGCATCGCCTGCTGCAGCGGCGATCCGACCGGTAGCCCCTCGTCCCCGTACTGTGCCCGCATCGTGCCCAGCAGGAAGAACCGGACGGGATGGATCATGGACTGCGGTCCCCTCGTGCGTGACGCCCAGGCGTCCCGGTGAGGGCCCGTGGCCGCCATGTCCGATGTGTGGTCCCGGGTTCCCCGCCTCCCCGAGGGGCGTCATTATTCGTATTACTAGCACACCTTTGTCATGGCACCGCATCTCGGTGATCGTGACCCTTGACGCGGCGTCAGCGTTCGTTCACGATCGATGGCCGCGCTGCCGCAGGCCTCCCGGAATGCGCGCCGATCGGGCCGGAAAGGCGCAGTGGGAAAACCGGATCGGGTTGCTCCGCGGGAAATTTGACCAAGGCTTGAATCTCGCGGCGACCGGATCCGCACACCGCCCCGGCGGGAGGGCGGTCCCACCGGGGCGGCGTCGGTCCGGGCGGCGTCACGAGGACGGTGTCACCAGGGCGGTTTTGGTCCTGGCCGCGTCACGAGGTGTGTGCCGGCTCCCGGTCGGACGTGCCCTCAGCGGCGGCGCCCCGGCCGTCGGCGACCGGCGCGGTGCGGTCCGCACGCGCGCCGCGGCCCGCACGCGCGGCCGGACGCAGGAGCACGGCACACGTGAGCGCGGCCAGCAGGGCGAGCGAGGCCGACACGACCAGGCACAGCCGGAGGCCGTCGAGGAACGAGCCGCTCAGGGCGGTCAGGGCCGGTCCGGTGGCGGCGTCCAGGTGGAGTGCGGCCACGGCGCCGAGCCCCTGGCCGTGCGCGGTGGCGAGGACGCGGTCGACGGTCTCGGCGGGCACACCCGTGTCGGCGAGGTGTGCGGGAAGGGTGTGCAGGGCCCGGGTGGTGAGCAGGGTGCCGAGCACGGCGGGGCCGAGCGCGCCGCCGACCTGACGGAAGGCGTTGTTCCCGGCCGCGGCCATGCCGGCCAGGTGGTGCGGGACGGAGGCGACGGCCGAGGCGGTCATCGGAGTGAGGACGGCGCCCAGGCCCAGGCCGAGCAGGACCAGCCGCCAGGCGATCGAGCCGAAGGAGGTGTGGGCGTCCAGCGTGGTCAGCGACAGCAGCGAACCCGCCGTCACCACCAGGCCCGTGGTGATCAGGACCCGGGCGGACACCCGGTGCATCAGCCGGCCGACCGGCCCGCCGGCGACGATGGCCGCCCCGGTCACCAGCACCATCCGCAGCGCCGCCTGGATCGTCGTCAGGTGCTGCACCAGACCGAAGTACAGGCTCAGCACGAAGAAGAAGCCGATCAGGCCCAGGAAGCTGATCATCGCCACCAGGGCGGTGGCGGTGAAGGCCGGGCTGCGGAACAGCGCCGGGTCGAGCATCGGGCTCGTGCTGCGCCGCTCCACGGCCACGAACGCGGCCGCGCTCACCGCGCCCAGCACCAGGGCCGCCACCACGGCGGGCTCGCCGAAGCCGTTCGCGCCGCCCTCGATCACGCCGTAGACGACCGCGGTGACCGCGACCGCCGCGCTGATCTGGCCCGGCCAGTCGAGCCGGCGGCCGTGCGGCGCGCGCGAGTCCGGCAGCACGAACGCCGCGACGACCAGCACGATCAGGGACACCGGGACGGGCAGGAGGAAGATCCAGCGCCACGCGACGTGCTCCAGCAGCACCCCGGCGATCAGCGGGCCCACGGCGAGCGACGCCAGCAGGGACGTCGCCCACAGGCCGATGAACCTCCCGCGCTCCCGGTGGTCGGGCACCGCGTGGCTGATCATCGCCAGCGTGGTGGGCAACAGCGCCGCCGCCCCCAGCCCGGAGGCCGCCTGCCCGACCCACACCGACCCCACCGAGTCGGACGAGAGCGACACGGCCGCACCGAGCGCGCAGAAGGCCATGCCCGCCTGGAACACCCGCTTGCGGCCGTGGACGTCGCCCCACACGCCCGTGGTGAGGATCAGCGCGGCCATCGGCAGCACGAACGCGTCCGACACCCAGGACAGCTGGGACGTGGAGGCGCCCAGCGCCCGCTGGATCGCGGGCAGGCTCACCGACACGGTGGTCACGGGGAGGTAGGCGACGAAGACGCCCAGGCAGGCCATGACGAGCGTGACGCCCCGTCCGGCCGTGGGGCCCTGCACCGTTGCGGAATTCACGAGACGATCCTTCGACTGCGGAGGTGCCGCACGGGCACCGGCTGCGGTGGGGGCGCCGCCGTCCGGCGCGCGCCCGGCTCCCGGACCGGTCGCACCGGGGGAGCCGCCGATCAGCTTCGCGCCCGGGTGCGAGGAATCCCCAACCCAACCCATGAACCGTGATGGAACCTCCGTAGGGGCTTCCGAATGTGTGACGATTCCCCCATGGCCGACGACCTGGACCGTAAAATCATCCACGGACTCCACTGCGCCCCGCGCGTCTCGTTCCGGCGGCTCAGCGAGGTCGTCGGCGTGTCCGAACAGACCGTGGCCCGCCGCTACAACGCCCTGCGCCGGGGCGGGCTCGTCCGCGTCGTCGGTCTGAGCAGCCCCGCCGCCCACGGCCAGGCCGAGTGGATCGCCCGCCTGCGCTGCCGACCGGACGCCGTCGGCCCCCTCGCCGACTCCCTCGCCCGCAGGCCCGAGGTGGCCTACGCCAGCCTCGCCTCCGGCGGCTCGGAGATCATCTGCATCATCCGCTCACCCGCCGGCACCACCCGCGACGACGTCCTCCTCCGACAGCTCCCCAGGGCCGCGTCGGTCCTCGACATGAGCGTCGACCTGATCATGCACGCCTTCGGAGTCCCCGGCCCGACGGGCTGGACGGGAGGGGAAGGCTCCCTCACCGCCGACCAGGCGCGCGAGCTGATCGCGGAACGCCCCGTCCCCGTCGGGCCCCCGCTCCCGCCGACCGACGAGGACCTGCCGCTCCTCGAAGCCCTGGCGGAGGACGGCCGCGTCTCCCACACCCGCCTCGCCGAGGTCACCGGCTGGTCCAAACCCCGCGTCGCCCGCCGGCTGGAGGCCCTCGAAACCAGTGGCTCCCTCACCTACGACGTCGACACCCTGCCCGAACGCCTCGGCTACGAACTCAACGCCGCCCTCTGGCTCCAGGTCGACCCGCCCCGCCTCCACGCCATCGGCGAGGAGCTCAGCCGGCACGACGAATGCGCCTTCGCCGCGGCCACCAGCGGTAAGCACAACATCATGGCCATCGTCATCTGCAAGGACACCGCGGACTTCTACCGCTACCTCAGCACCCGGCTCGCCCACGTCGAGGGCGTCAAGGGCTACGAGATCAGCGTCCGCGTCCGCCGCCTCAAGCAGGCCGCCTCCCTCATCCACCACGGCCGCCTGATCCACCCGGCGCTCGCGTGAGGGCTCGATGGGCACGGGCCCGCGTACTCAGCGGGCCGCCATTGCTGAGCCGCACGGCTTTGGGCAGCGTAGCTCCGCCCGGAATCCGAACCCGGACGAATCGGTAGGCATGAACGCGCGGGACGGGGTTAGACGAGTGGGACAACCGATCGCCCCGACTGGAAGGACCGCCGTGGCCGACGCCGCCCGCCTGCCCGAATCCCGCCTGCCCGACACGCCCGAGCACCACTGGAGCCGCGAGGAGGACGGAGCCTGCCGGACCGCCGACCGCGGCATCTTCGACCGCCCCGCCCAGGAGCACGGAGTTGCCGCCAAGGATCGGGAGGAGGCGGCGAAGGCCGTCTGCGCGGGCTGCGAGGTCCGGGTGGAGTGCCGGCGGCACGCGCTCGCCGCACGGGAGCCGCACGGCGTGTGGGGCGGGCTGGCGGAGGAGGAACGCCGCTCGTTGTTCACCAGCGACTCCGGGCCCAGGGCGGCGTGACGGGCGTCGCGTCCTGTGGTGTCCATCGGGGGTGAGGGCGCGACCGCTCACGCGAGCAGCCTGGCCACCGCGGCGTCGATGTCGAGGTGACCGGACTCGCCGCCGGCCGGCACCAGGTTGAACGAGTCGAGCAGGAACGCCGTCACGACGTCGGAGGGAATGCTGATCACCGCCCGCCGGTCGTGGCCGCACAAGGTCACCAGGACCCGCCCCTCGGGCCCGGGCGCGACGGTGACGTCCCCCCGGCCGACGTGACCGTGGCGTCCCTCGTTCAGCAGGTCCCGTGCGAAGAACCACCGGCGCTCCTCGCCGTCGCCGAGCGCCGGGAAGGCCAGGCACACCGCGTACGGCAGCGAGGAGTCGAAGCGCAGCTGCGCCTCCAGGGCGACGTGCGGGAACGCGCCTTCGGGCAGGGTCACGGAGGTGGACCAGCAGGTGGCGGAGGTCATGCGGTGGGGCTCTCCATGCGGTCGAACAGCAGCGGGCCGGTGATGCTCAGGTGACGGCCGTCGGCCCCGGTGGCGGACCGGCCTGCGGGCCGACGGCGGCCGTGCTCGTGCGGGTGAGCGCGGAGTGCAGGCGGCGCACGGCGTCCTCGGCGTCGGAGATCTCGTCGGGCGTCGGCAGCACGATGCCGCCGGAGGCCTGCATCTGATCCGGGCCCGGGGCGCGCCACTGCAGGACGGGCGCGAGGACGATGCCGGCCCGGGCCAGGAACCACGCCAGGCGGCCGTGCGAGCGCGCGATCCCGAGGGCGAGGGCGGCGAGGGCCTCGCGCAGGCGCTCCAGGCGGTCGACGACCGGGAGCCGCTCCTGCTCGGCGGCCGGGCCCACCGCCGCCGCGAGGTCGTCGGCGATCTTCCCGGCCAGTGCCGCGTCCGCCCGGGCCGATTCCACCGGGGCCGATTCCGACACCCCGTCCCGGGACTGCCGTTCGGCCTCCTCGGCGAGCTCCGCGACCTGCGCACACAGCTCCGCGCCGGAACGCGGGGGACGATCCGGCGGGGCTGCGTGCGCGGTCAAAGCGGTCCCTCCCCGTGGAGCAACGGACACCCCGGGACGGGTGCACGTCCAACGCTGGTACACCACGGCGACCGCCCACAGCTCCGGGAACGAAGTACCCCGCGCCCGCGCAGCCGCCGGAACGAAACAGGCCTTGTCAGGACCGGCCGGGTTTTCCGTAACACCCCTGGACGCGTAGCCTCGGCGCCGGGGTGCGGGGACGAGGCCGCCGCGCCGACGGGGGCGGATGGTGATGATGGTCGAGACGTTGTCCTTCGAGAGCGCGAGCGTGGACGCCACGCAGGAGTTCCTCTCCACGGCCTACACGCCGATGCGCATCGCCAAGTCGGTGGCGGACGCCCGGGCGAGCATCAGCCGCCGGGCGGTGAACGGGCTCACCGTGGACCGGATCTCCTTCGGCTACGACCTCACCTACGACGCCGACAGCCTCGGCCGGGTGTGCCTGCTCAGCATGCACACCGGCACGCTCGCCGACCGGACCGGCGGCCGCGAGACGGTGTTCGGCCCCGGCGAGACGTTCCTGGTCGCCCCGCCGGACGCCCCCTACCGGGGAGAGGTCCACTCGGCCCGCTACACGATCGCCATGTTCGACAGCAGCCTGCTGGACGCCTTCGCCCCCACCGGCGCCAACGGACGCGGCCCGGTGCGCCTCACCGGGCTCCGCGCCGTCGACGAGGCGGCCGACCGGCAACTGGGCGCCGCCGTCGCCTACGTCCGCGACCACGTGCTCGACAATCCGGCCGCCTGCGCGAACGACCTGCTCGTCGCCACCGCCGCCCAGCACCTGGCGGCCGCGACCCTGGCCGCCCTGCCGCACACCGCCCGCACCGACTCGGCCCCCGCCGACCGGACCGACGCCACATCCACCACGCTGCGCAAGGCGATCGCGTACATCGAGACGAACGCCGAGCGGGAGATCACCCTCGCCGACATCGCCGCGGCCGCCTTCGTCACCCCGAGGGCCCTCCAGTACGCCTTCCGCCGCCACCTGGACACCACCCCGCTCGCCTACCTGCGCCGCGTCCGCCTCGACGCGGCCCACCGCGACCTCCTGGCCGCCGACCCGGGCACCACGACGGTGACGGAGGTCGCGATGCGCTGGGGCTTCGCCCACCCCGGCCACTTCGCCGGCCTCTACCGCGACGCCTACCGGCGCCCCCCGAGCGACACCCTGCGCCTGCACCTCTGAGCCTTCAGTCAACCGGCCCAGCCCCGCGCGCGGTCGTGCACCCGGCCTGGTGAGCTGTGCGGGGAGTCCGCGACCCGAACCGGCCTCCCCGCCACCCCGAGGGAGGACCCCGTGCCGGACCCGACGACGTCCTACGCCGACCTGCGCGCCCTGGTGATCAACTGCACGCTCAAGCGCTCCCCGGAACGCAGCCACACCCAGGGCCTGATCGACGTCAGCACCGGCATCCTGGAACGCCAGGGCGTCGAGGTCGAGGTCCTGCGCGCCGTCGACATCGACATCGCGACAGGCGTCTGGCCGGACATGACCGAACACGGCTGGGAGACGGACGAGTGGCCGGTCATCTACTCCAAGGTGATGTCCGCCGACATCCTGACACTGGCCGGCCCGATCTGGCTGGGCGACAACTCCTCGGTGATGAAGAAGGTCATCGAGCGCCTCTACGCATGCTCGTCGATCCTCAACTCCGAGGGCCAGTACGCCTACTACGGCCGCGTGGGCGGCTGCCTGATCACCGGGAACGAGGACGGCGCGAAGCACTGCGCGATGAACGTCCTCTACAGTCTCCAGCACCTGGGCTACGTCATCCCCCCGCAGGCCGACGCCGGCTGGGTCGGCGAGGCGGGCCCGGGTCCGTCCTACCTGGACCCGGGCTCGGGCGGCCCGCAGAACGACTTCACCAACCGCAACACGACGTTCATGACGTGGAACCAGCTCCACCTGGCCCGCATGCTCAAGGACGCCGGCGGCATCCCGGCCCACGGCAACCAGCGCTCCGAGTGGGACGCCGGCTGCCGCTTCGACTTCGAGAACCCCGAACACCGCTGAGCTGCCGCTGCTTTGAAGAACCGCGTCACCAGGGGCTGCTGTCCGGCAGCAACGGCGTGTCTTGCATGGACCGTCACGGGGGCCGCTCGCGGCCGTGCGGGCGGCTCGTCAACTCGAAGTGGCTGCCGAGCGGGTCGCGTACTTGCCCGCCCACGACGCCCGGCACGAGGCGAGTCTCGAACAGGCCGCCGGGGCCCTCGGGCTCAACGAGGACGACGCCCGGCACCTGTTGGCCCGAAGACGGCCGGGACCGAGCCGGCACGGAGTCGGTTACCAGAGCCCCAGCCCCTCGACGACGTCGGCGGGCTTCGGCAGCTGGGGGCTCGCCTGGCCGGTGAGGGCGCCGCCGGGAATGTCCACGTCGCGGTTCACAGTGATCACCGTCTCCCAGCGGAGTACGTTCGTCCAGGCGGTGGTGATCGCCGCGCCCCTGGCACCGGTCAGCCGTCCCGAGCCGGGCAGGTCGCGCAGCCGCATACCGTCACGCAGCAGCGTGGCGGCGACCTTCGGACCGATGCCCCGGATACCGGCGATGTTGTCGGACTTGTCGCCGGTCAGGGCACGGAACGCCGGCCGCTGGTCGGGCGTGACGCCGTAGCGCGCGAGGACCTCGTCGGCGGTGATGATGCGCTGGGCGGCCTTGCGGGAGCGGTTGAGGATCCGCACGTCGTCGTTCAGGAGCTGGTAGAAGTCCATGTCCCGCGACATGACCAGGACCGGCCGGGAGGCGGCGGCCCGGGTGGCGAGGGTGGCGATGACGTCGTCGGCCTCGGCGTCGTCGACCTTGACCCACCGGATCCCGTACGCGTCCAGGCCGTCCTTCACCGGGGCGAGGAACCGCAGCGGCTTGAGCGCCTCCGGCGTCGCCTCCCGGTTCGCCTTGTACTCCAGGTCGGCGGCCACGCGGCCGGCGGTACCGTGTTCGCCGTCGAAGACGACCAGGACCTCGGGCTGTGCGACGTCGAGGTCGTCGCGGATCGTGGCGCGCAGCAGGGCGAAGAAGGCGAACAGGCCGGTCAGTTCACGGGATTTGTCACGGGAGAAGATCGGTGCGGGGAAACCGAAAGTGCCGGCCCACAGCAGGTTGAATCCGTCGACGAGCAGCAACGGCGTAGGGGTTGCGGGATTTTCGGGCATCACGACACCGCCTTCGAGAAGAAGTCAGCGATTCGGCACGGCTGGAACTCGGCCGCTCTCCGATACACAGTCTGTGTAGTCGCGCCGTACAGTATGTCACCCTCCAGGAGGGTCCGTGCCGTCTTGTGAAGGGCGGCGGGGCCGTCGTCGCGGGCGACGATCAGGTGCTCACCGTGGCCGGTCGGCTCGATCAGAGCGGGCAGGCTGCCGATCCGGTAGGCGACGACCGGAGTGCCGACACCTATGGCCTCCAGGGGCACCAGGCTGAAGGTCGCCGACGAGGGTCCGCGCCGCGAGGGTGTCGGCCTGGTCCATCGCGCGCAGGATGGCGGCAGCGTCGATTTCGATCGGGGGCCTAGCCACAGGTCGCTCCCCGGCGTCGTCCCGTCAGGATGAGGTGGGCGACGAGGTTGGGCTCGCAGAGCAGGGCGGGCGAGTCCATTTGTACGGCCCAGAAGGCGCGCGTTCCGTCTTCGCGGGTCAGACCCGGCCGTGGAACGGCGACGGTCTGTCCCAGGCCCAGACATGGCACGTCGGAGAGGTTCCAGCCGCGTGCCGTGCCGGCCGGCACCATCGCGAAGTAGGCCTCGAACGAGTCGTAGCAGAACACCGGGCCGCCGAGAACGCGGCTGAGGTAGCGGTTCACCCGCGTGGGCTGGTCGGTTCTTGCGGCTGCGTGGACCTCGGCCGCCGAGAGCGCCACGACGGCGAACAGGACACCCGCAGGCAGCAGGGCCAGCCCGTCGTTCTTCCAGTCGCGGTAGACGAGGCGGGGTACCGGGGCGGCGCAGGCGAGCCAGTGCTGAGCAGCGCGCTGCCGCTCGGCAGCAGTGGTGATGCGGGGGATCACTTCGCGGCCCCCGTCGGCGGCAGCTCGGGGCTCAGGTGGGCCGTACAGAACGCCGGGTCGTCCGAGTCGGTTTCCCGGGCGCTCGGGTCTTTGGCCGCCAAGGCATCGGCCCCGGCCCGCAGTACCTCGGCGAGCCGGCTGATCACCTCGGGCAGCGCGCCGCCGAGGTGGACCAGGACTCGTCCCGTCACGATCGACGGGGTATCGACCGTCAGCGAGGGCAACGGGCATCCTGCCGCCTCGGTCGCGTTCCGAAGCTCGGCGCACGCCTCCTCGGCCTGCGCCCGCATCTCCGCTGTGAGGCGGGAGAGCAGGGACTCAGCCACGGTGCAACACCTCCTTGCGCACTGGCTTCCCACCACATCGGCTTGGGAGTGGGCTGCTTGGTTGTCGAACGGCGAGCGCCAGGCCGATCCGCCGCCTGGCGCTGCTGTCCAGTGAACGGTTGCTGAGCTGGGACTGTAAGGAAATCCCGCCGCTTCCTACGCGTCGGCCACCGGAAGTCTTGAGATTCCCTTTACTCGACAGCCTGCACAGAGGGTGACTGCAGGGCTACGGTGAGCGCGTGGGAGACAACGTCGTACTTCGCCGGGCCATCGCAGAACTGGGCCTGCGTCACTCCGAGTTGGCCCGGCGGATCAACCAGCACACGGAATCCGTGTCGGGCCGGTTGGGGACCGTCACGGAGCGGACCGTCCACAACTGGGTGTCCGGGCGGACCGGGTGGCCGAACGCGAAGCAGCGCGCTGGGCTGGAGGCAGTATTCGACTGCTCCGCCGAAGCACTTGGCTTCACCCCTCGGGGCCGGCGCCCCGTGTCGCCGCCGGAGGGACCTGTGCGACGTAGAACCTTCCTCACATCCGGACCGTCCGCCGTCGCCGCGCTTGCCGTTCCGATGCTCGCAAGTCGCAGCACGGTCGGACACGCCGACGTTGAGCGTGCCAGCGCCAGGCTCCAGACCCTGGACGCCTTGGACGACCACCAGGGCGGACACACCACCCTCGAACGTGCCGCAGTCGCCGGCGCCCAGCAGGCCATCGACTTGCAGCAGAACGGCACGGCCGGCGAACGCGTGCGTCAACGCCTGTTCGGCGTCGCGGCTGCCTACACGGCTCTCGCCGCCTGGTCGTGCATCGACAGTCGCCTGTTCGACCAGGCACAGCGACACCTGGACCGCTGCGCAACGCTTGCCGGTCTCGCGCGGGACTCGACCGCCCAACTCCGGGTGTGGAACTCGATTGCGATTCTGGCCAACAGTCAGAACCGGTACGGCGATGCGCTGGCTGCTACGCGAGCCGCGCAGGCCACGCGGATCACCCGCCGTGACCCGCTGTTCGCCTCCATGGCCCATGCGCGCGTCGCGGTGGCGCTCGCCAACCTTCGGGACCGTCAGGCCGCCCTGCGGTCGATCGGGCTCGCCGGTGAGGCGCTGGGGCATTCGATCGAACAGCCTCGGCCGACGTGGATGGCGTTCTACGGGCTTGCGGAGTTGCACGTACTCACGGCCATCGTGCATGAGCGGCTTGACGAACCCGAGCGGGCCGAGGGCGCGTCGCACCGAGCGCTCAGTGCCTTGCCCGAACAGTTCCGTCGAAACCGAGCGCTCGCTACGGCCCGCCTGGCACTGGCGCAGGTGCGCCAAGGGGACGCGGAACTCGCAACGGCCACTGCCGTGAGCGTCGTCGACCTGATGAACGGTGTTCCGCCGTCGAGCCGGATCCGGACCGCCCTCGGTGACTTCCACCGCGAGCTGCTGACCCTTTCCGTGACCACCCCCAGTGCGCGAGAGTGGGCGGACCGCTTCCGCGCCGAATGGAGCCGATCATGACCGAACTCGAACTTCGGTACTACCAGCGCGGCGAACTGCCGAACGGGTTCCGTCAGTTGCTCATAGACGTGCACGCCGATGCCTACGCAGCCGAGATGGACGATCCGTTCACTCAGCGGTTCCCGTGGTTCGTGGATCACTGGTCGGCGCTGGAAGGCTTCACGTGCGTGGTGGGGTTCGACGGCGAGGAGCCGGTCGGATTCGCCTACGGCGCACCGGCGAAGACCGGGCGGGAATGGTGGCGGGAGCACATCGATCCCGCACCGGAGCGGGATTCGACGTTCTCCTTCTCCGAGCTGATGGTGCGTCCCCGGTGGCGCAAGACCGGAGCCGCCGAGCTCTTGCACTCCGCACTGATGGCGGGTCGCGACGAGGCCTTGGCCGTACTGCTGGTCGATCCGGACCACCCGAAGGTTGCCACGCTGTACGAGTCGTGGGGCTACCGCAAGGTCGGTGACCGCCGGCCGTTCCCGGACTCACCCCGCTACTCGGTGATGCTGCGAGACCTCCCGTAATGCACCCGATGCCCCGCCACTCCTGCCCGGAGTGGCCGGGCGCCGTTCATCCGGTGCGAGCGCCGGCAACTCGGCCACCGGGGCGCGGGCTCCTCGGGCGGTGGCAATCGGCGAGCCCGGGTGGCGCCGCGACCGGCGGGATCTGTTGGCCCGGGAGGTGGTGAAGGGGGGAGGGGGCTCGGCTGCTGCCTGCGGCGAGGCTGGGTGAGTCTGCCGCGCGGGCGCTGCAGTGGTCCAGGGGGTTCCGCTTGGTACGGAGGCCGGTCGCGTCGCAGATCAGGCCCTACACGGTGGTGATCTTGCCGTCCCACTCGCCGCCGGCCGGGACGGAGGCGTGCTGGTGGATCGGCTCCCAGCCGTTCTCACGCCGCTCGAAGCAGTCGGTCTGCCGGGCCATGACGTGCTTGGTGGAGCCGTTCTTGAGCACGATGTTCGTGCTCTGCACCGTGCAGACGATGCCCATGTCCCCGTTGACCTTCGCGTCCAGTTCTCGGATCTCGACGTTGCAGGACTCGAAGTCGGCGAAGGTGTCGTCGAACAGCTTGCGCGCCGGGGCGACGCCCCTGGACGCCCTCGGCGAGCATGGTGCCGGTCGTCTCGGGGGCCAGGCGGTAGCCGACGGACAGGAACGGCACCCGACTGTGCGCGACGTACCAGGAGAGCAGGGTGTCGTAGGCGTCCAGGTCGCCCAGGATCATGCCGCCGCCGTGGGCATAGAGCACGGCCGGGCCGGGCGCCGTGGTCTCGCCGGTGGTGTACCAGCGCAGTTCGATCCGGGCGCCGTCGGGCGCCGTGGCGAAGTAGGTGGCGGTCTTGATCCCGGTGACCGGGGGGACCAGGGCCGCCATGGCGGCCTGGCCGAGGTTGCCGGCCTCGCGAATCGACCGCCGCGTGGCGCACCGAGATCTGCTGGCCGGTCTTCCACACCGGACCGGTCCCCAACGAACCCCCGGTGCCCACGGGTGACGGCGGCCGGTAGAGGGCGCTGTCGCTACTCGCGAACCAAGTCAGGAGAGCCGACCTCCCATAGGCGAACTGCCACTCGGCCATCCAACGGACGATGCCAGGGAACACGGCATGGTTGGAATATCGACAGTCCGCCGGTCCAATGCGCGGTACTGCATCGGGTGCAACGTGAACAGAGTGTTGGACCTGCCAGGCTCGGCCCAAGACCTCCGCGGATCGAGATCAGCGGCGCGTGGGGGCGTAGCGTGGTGAGGGTGACGAGCCGCGCGGAGAGCGGAGCGGGGGTGCGTCTGGCGGAGCTGGTGGCCGCGCTCTCGCTGGGCGTGGACCTCGGCTTCGGCCAGCCGATGGAGCACGTGCTGCGCCAGTGCCTGATCGCGTTGCGACTGGCCGAGCGGCTCGGCCTGGACGACGACGCCCGGTTGGTCGTCTACTACACCGCGTTGCTGGTCAACGTCGGCTGCCACTCGGACGCGCACGAGCAGGCGAAGTGGTTCGGCGACGACATCACGCTGAAGTCCGGCAAGTACGCCTACGAGCAGCGCAGTCTGGCGGGCGCGGCGGCGACGCTGCGGTTGATCGGATCGGGCAACCCGCCGCTGCACCGGTTCCGGGTCGGCCTGGAGTTCACGCTCGGCGGGTTCCGCGATATGAACGGGATGATCAGCTCGCACTCGGCGCTGGCCCGCGAGCTCGCCCGGCGGCTCGGTCTGCCGGACGCCGTGCAGGAGGCGGTGGCCTGTTCGTACGAGCAGTGGGACGGGCGCGGCTGGCCGGGGGAGCTCAAGGGCGAGGCCGTGCCGCTGCCCTCCCGGCTCGCGCAGCTGTCCGAGTACGTCGAGGTGGCGCACCGGATCGGCGGGACCGGCGCGGCCACGGCGCTGGCCAGGCGTCGGGCGGGGACGCAGTTCGATCCCGGACTCGCGGTCGAGTTCTGCCGGGAGCCCGAGGAGATCGTGGGCGGACTGGACACGGTCCGTACCTGGGAGGCGGTGATCGGGGCCGAGCCCGCGCTCGGCGTGCGTCTCGGCGAGGAGGAGTTCGACGCGGCGCTACTCGCGGTCGCCGACTTCGTGGATCTCAAGTCCCCGTACACGCTGGGCCACGGCCGTGCCGTGGCGGCGCTGGCCGAGGCGGCGGCGCTCGGGCTGCGGATGGATCCGGCCGAGGTGACGACGCTGCGCCGGGCCGGCCTGGTGCACGGCCTGGGCCGCCTCGGCGTCTCCAACGCGATCTGGGACAAACCGGGACCGTTGGGCGCGGGGGAGTGGGAACGGGTGCGGCTGCAGCCCTATCTGACGGAGCGGATGCTCCGGCAGTCCCCGGCGCTCGCCCCCCTGGGCGAGGTCGCCGTGCAGTACCGCGAACGGCTGGACGGCTCCGGCTACCCGCGCGGGCTCGCGGGCGGCGCGATCTCCCGGCCGAGCCGGATCCTGGGCGTCGCGGACGCGTACCAGTCGATGATCGAGCCGCGCCCGCACCGGGCGGCACTCCAAGCGGTGGAGGCCGCCGCGCAGCTGCACGGCGAGGTCGCCGCCGGACGCCTGGACGGTGAGGCGGTCGCCGCGGTCCTCGCGGCCGCCGGGCACCGCACGCCGCGGCGCGGCACCGGGCCCGCGGGCCTGACCGCCCGCGAGATCGACGTGCTGCGGCTGCTGGCCCGCGGCTGCTCCAGCAGGGAGATCGCCGCACGGCTGGTGATCTCGCCCAAGACCGCGCGCAACCACATCGAGCACATCTACGCCAAGATCGGGACCTCGACCCGGGCCTCGGCCTGCCTCTTCGCGGTGCAGAACGGTCTGATCTGAGAGCGGGGCCGGCTCCGGGGAGGACGACACGGGACGACGACACGGGACGACGACACGGGACGACGACACGGGACGACGGCGCCGAAGATGCCGAAGATGAGGCATCCGCCCCATGTGTCGGGTACGGCACGGGCCTAGCGTCGAGGCAGAACGTCGGACCGTGAATCGAGGCAGTCATGGGTGTCAGAAGCACACTGTTCGCGGTGACCTACGACCGGATGATGGCCAAGGCCGAGCGGCAGGGCCTGAGCGACCTGCGTCGCCGGTTGATCGCCGAGGCCGGCGGCCGGGTGCTCGAGATCGGCGGCGGCACCGGGGCCAACCTCGCCCTCTACGGCGAGGGAGTCGAGTCGCTCACAGTCACCGAGCCCGAGCCGGCGATGGTCCGCCGGCTGGAGCGGCACGTCGCGGAGCGGGCTCCGCGCACCACGGTCCTGCGGGCGCCGGCCGAAGACCTTCCGTTCGAGGACGACAGCTTCGACGTCGTCGTGTCGACGCTGGTGCTCTGCGGGGTGAGCGACCAGCAGCGGGCACTGCGCCAGCTCGGCCGGGTGCTGCGCCCCGGCGGGCGGCTGCTCTTCCTGGAGCACATGCGCTCGGAGGACCCGAAGGTGGCCCGCCACCAGGACCGGATGAACTGGCTGAACCGGCTGGTGGTCTGCTGTGAGTGCAACCGTCCGACGCTCGACTCGATCCGGGCAGCCGGATTCGTCGTCGACCACGTCGAGCGCCAGGTCTTCCCCGCGAGTCCGTCCTTCGTCGGTCCGGCCGTGCTGGGCAGCGCCAGGCTCCCGGCGGCGACCCCGTCCGGACGCGACACCGCCACGGCCGTGCCGGGGAAGGCCGCGTGACCTCCCGGCCTACTCTTCCGTTCTCCAGGAACAACTCCGGTGTTTTCCACGCCGGTTCGTCCTGTTGCTGCGGAAGTCGGAAGGCACCCATGAACGTGACCGGCCTGCGAACCAGTGCCGTCATCCCGACTCAGGACACCCGGCCCAGGAGAGATGTGCGCGTCCTCGTGGTCGGCGCGGGGTTCTCGGGCATCGGCGCCGCCATCCGGCTGCGCCAGGCGGGGCTGCGCGATCTCCTCGTGCTGGAGAAGGCGGCGCAACTCGGGGGCACCTGGCGGGAGAACACCTACCCGGGCTGCGCCTGCGATGTGCCCTCGACGCTCTACAGCTACTCGTTCACTCCGGACACCGCCTGGAGCCGGCTGTTCGCCGGGCAACAGGAGATCCACGCCTATCTGCGGGCGACGGCCGAGCGGCACGGGCTCGGCGAGGTGCTGCGCTTCGGCGTCCAGGTGCGCGGAGCCCGGTGGGATCCGGTGGCCGGGCGCTGGCTGCTGGAGACCAGCAAGGGGCCGCATAGTGCCGAGGTGCTGGTCCTGGCCACCGGACCGTGGCACATCCCGCGCCACCTCGACGTCCCCGGGGTCGAGGAGTTCGGCGGGCCGGTGCTCCATACCGCCCAGTGGGACCAGAGCATCGACCTGACGGGGCGTCGGGTGAGCGTGGTGGGCACCGGCGCCTCCGCCGTGCAGCTCGTCCCGGCCATCGCCTCCCGAGCGGCCGCCGTGCACCTCTTCCAGCGAACCGCCCAGTGGGTGCTTCCCAAGCCCGACCTACCGGTGCCCGCAGCGGCCAACCGGCTGCTGGACCACCTGCCCCGATCCCGCAACGCACTGCGCGCCGGGCAGTACGTGCTGCAGGAGGGCTTCGGCTACGCCTTCCGCCACCCGCGCCTCGCCCGCCTGCTGGAGATCGGCGCGCGTGCACACCTGCGGCTCGCGGTCCGTGACCGGTTGCTGCGCGAGGCGCTCACGCCCACCTACCGACTGGGCTGCAAGCGTCTGCTGACCTCCAGCACCTTCTACCGGGCCCTCGCCCAGCCACACGTCCACCTGCACCCTACGGCCGTGGCAGCCGTGCGCGGCAACGAGGTCGTCGGTGCCGACGGCACGACCGCCCGGTCGGACGTCCTCGTCACGGCCACCGGCTTCCGCATGGGCGAGCCGCCGCTCGCCCGGAGCCTGTACGGCAGCGGCGGCCGGACGCTGCACGAGGCCTGGGACGGCGAACCGCAGGCGTACCTGGGGACCACCGTCAGCGGCTTCCCCAACCTCTTCCTGCTGCTGGGCCCCAACCTGCTCGGGGGCTCCACCTCCGCGATCACCGTCCTGGAAGCCCAACTGACCTACCTCACCGACGCCCTGGCCCACCTCGACCGCGACGGCCGGCGGGTCCTGGAGGTCCGGGCCGCCACGCAGGCCGCACACAATGCGGCGGTGCAGGAGGCGTTACGGACCACCGTGTACAACTCCGGTGGCTGCACCAGCTACTACTTCAGCCCGAGCGGGCGAAACACCTTCGCCTGGCCCTGGTCCACCGGGCGGCTCATCCGACAGCTGAGCCGCTTCGACCCGGCCGCCTACACCTGCGACGTACCCGGGCCCGTACCGTCGCCTGCTACGGCAGCGCAGACTGGACGGCCTGGGTGACGAGCCGCGCCCCGGCGTCGGTCAGAAGAACACTCCGCACCGCAGCAGCACGTTCGCGTACGGCCGGGCTTCCCCGGTCCGCACCACCAGGCGCGCCCCCGCACTCAGCTCCTTCAGCTTGTCGTGCGGCACGTACTCCAGCCCGGCGAAGGAGCCGGTCAGCAACCCGTCCGCGGCGGGGTTCGCCTCCCGGACCTCCTGCGCCGCGTGCGCCCCCTCGATCACCAACTCGTCGAGGAGCCCGGCCAGTACGTCCTCGAACGACGGGATCCCCGCCCGGAAGGCGAGGTCGACCACCCGGGGCCCGTCCGGAATCGGCATCCCCGCGTCACACACGAGCACCCGGTCACCGTGCCCCAATTCGGCGATGGCTCCGGCGAGATGGCGATTCAGAATCCCGCCCTTCTTCACAGCGCCTCGACCTCCGCGGCGGTGGGGAACGACTCCTGGGCCCCCCGCCGGGTCACGGCGACGGCGCCCACCCGGGCGGCGTACGCGGCTGCCTCCGCGAGCGAGGCCCCCGCACCCAACTTCCAGGCCAGCGCGGCCGTGAAGGAATCACCGGCGCCCGTCGTGTCGACGGCGTCGACCTTCACCGACGCCACCCGTACGACCTTCTCGTCGGAGGACGCGACCAACGCACCGTCCGAACCAAGCGTCACTACAACCGACGTGGGCCCGCTCGCGAGCAACTCCCGTACCCATGCGGCGGGATCGTCGCCGGTGGCCTCGCCGCCCAGGATCACCCGGGCCTCGTGCTCGTTGACGATCAGCGGGTCGCAGGCCGCCAGGACCTCGGCCGGCAGCGCCCGCGGCGGAGAGGGGTTCAGCACGAACCTGGTGCCGGACGGCAGTTGCCGCACGACCTCCACGACCGACTCCAACGGGATCTCCAACTGCGCCGAGACCACCCGCGAGGCGTGGAACAGGGGCGCGGCGGCCCGGACGTCCTCCGGCGTGAGCCGCCCGTTCGCACCGGGTGACACCACGATGCTGTTGTCGCCCGACGGGTCGACGGTGATCAGCGCGACGCCGGTCGGGGCCCCGCCCACCAGGACGCCCTCGGTGTCGACCCCCGCGTTCCGCTGCGACTCCAGCAGCAGCCGCCCGTTCGCGTCATCCCCGACGCGCGCGAGCAGCGCCGTGCGCGCCCCGAGCCGCGCGGCGGCGACCGCCTGGTTGGCCCCCTTGCCGCCGGGATGGACGGCGAGGTCCGAGCCGAGCACCGTCTCCCCGGCCCCGGGCCTGCGCTCGACACCGATCACGAGGTCGACGTTGGCCGACCCGACGACCAACACGTCGTAGTCGTACATGTAACTCCCCAATCAGAAATCCGAAACAGGGCAGCCGGAGCCCCGCTTCCGCGGGCACTCCGGCCACCCCTTCCCCGTCTCAGCCGGTGAACCCGGCCACGGTCTCCTTCGTGACCACCTTCACCGGCACCTTGATGGTCTCCTCGACCTTCTCACCCTTGATCGCCTTGACCGCGTTGTCCACGGCGATCTTCCCGAGCTGCGACGGCTGCTGGGCCACGGACGCGTACAGCGTCCCCTGCTCCACCGCCTTCAGCCCGTCGGGGGTTCCGTCGAAGCCGACGACCTGCACGGAATCGCCGGCCTTGGACCCGAGCGCCTTCACCGCGCCGAGCGCCATCTCGTCGTTCGCGGCGATGACGCCCTGGACGTCCGGGTGCGCCTGGAGCAGGTTCGACATGACGTCGAGTCCCTTGGTCCGGTCGAAGTCGGCCGGCTGCTGCGCGACGACCTCGATCCCCGGGTACGCCTGGAGTCCCTTGGCGAAGCCCTCGGCCCGTTCGCGCGCGGCGGAGGTACCGGCCAGCCCCTGGAGGATCACGATCTTCCCGCTGCCACCGAGCTTCTCGGCGATGCTCTTCGCCGCCTGCTCACCGCCGGCGACGTTGTCGGAGGCGACCAGCGCGTTCACGTCGGCGTTGTTGACGCCGCGGTCGACGGCGATGACCGGGATCTTCGCCTTGCCCGCGGCCGCCACGGGGTTGCTCGCGGCGTCGGAGTCCACCGGGTTGACGACGATCGCCCCGAGCTTCGAACCGGTGAAGTTCTGCAGCTGGTTGGCCTGCTGCGAGGCGTCGTTCTGCGCGTCGGTGACCGTCAGGTCCACCCCCAGCTTCTTCGCCTCGGCCTGCGCACCCGACCGGATCTGCACGAAGAACGGGTTGTTGAGCGTGGAGAGCGAGAGGCCGATCTTCCGAGTGCCGGACTTCGGACCGTTGTGCAGGAACGACGTCGCACCCACGATCGCCACCGCCACGACGGCCGCGAGCCCGTAGGTGGCGACCTGCTTGCCCCTTCCGCCGCCGGGCGCCCCGATCGCCGTGGGAGCGGCCCCGGCCTTGCGCCGCACCGTGTCGAGCAGCACCGCCAGGGCGATGACGACGCCGATGACGACCTGCTGCCAGAACGCGGAGACGTTCAGCAGGTTCAGCCCGTTGCGCAGCACCGCGAGGATGAGCGCGCCGATCAGCGTCCCCGAGGCCTTGCCCGTGCCCCCGGCGAGGGAGGCGCCGCCGATGACGACGGAGGCGATGGCGTCCAGCTCGTACCCGGTGGCGGCCTGCGGCTGCGCGGAGGAGAGCCGGGAGGCCAGGACGACACCGGCGACCGCGGCGAACACACCGGACAGCGCGTAGATCGCGAGCTTCTGCCTGGGCACCCGCAGACCCGAGAGCCGGGCGGCTTCCTCGTTGCCGCCGATGGCGTACATCGAGCGGCCGATGTACGTACGGCCGAGGACGAACGCCGCGATGAGCCCCATGACCACCATGACGAGCACCGGCACCGGCAACCACCCGCCGAGCGTGTCACCCAGGTGGGAGACCGAGCCCGGGAACGCGATCGGCGATCCGTCCGAGATCACCAGCGCCAGACCACGCCCCACCGACAGCATCGCGAGCGTCGCGATGAACGGCGGCAGCTTGCCGTACGAGATCAGGAAGCCGTTCACCAGGCCGGCGGCCACACCCGTGGCCAGCGCCAGCAGCACCGCGACGACCACCGGCACTCCGTGCGCCGTGGCGCTCCACGCCAGCACGGTCGCCGACAGCGCGGCCACCGAACCGACCGACAGGTCGATTCCCGCCGAAACGATCACGAAGGTGACGCCGAAGGCGAGGACGGCGGTCACGGCCGCCTGGACGCCGACGTTGAGCAGGTTGTCGGTGGTGAGGAAGTCGCCCGACAGCGCCGACATGGCGATGACGAGGACGATCAGCGCGGTCAGCGCGCCGTTGTCGAGCAGCAGACGGCGCAACGCCGCGGCGCCACCGGCGCCCGTACCGCTCGTGAGCGTTTCAGCGGCCACGGGAGGCCTCCAGTTCGGTAGTGGGGTTGCTCACGGCCAGCGACATGACCGCGTCCTGCGTGGCCTCGTCGGCGGACAGCTCGCCCGCGATCCGGCCCTGGGCCATCACCAGCACCCGGTCGCTCATCCCGAGCACCTCGGGCAGATCGCTGGAGATCATGAGTACGGCGGCCCCGGCCGCCGTCAGTTCGTTGACGAGCTGGTAGATCTCGACCTTGGCACCGACGTCGATGCCGCGCGTGGGCTCGTCGAGGATCAGCACCTTGGTGTCGGCCAGGAGCCACTTGCCGATGACGACCTTCTGCTGGTTGCCGCCGGACAGCGTGCGCACCTGCTGACCGAGCCCGGCCATCCGTACGCGGAGTTGCCCGGCGATCCGCGCGGCGGAGTCGTGCTGACCCTTGAGGTCGACGATTCCTGCTCTGGTCGCGGACTTGAGAGTGACGAGTCCGAGGTTCTCCTCGACCGACTGGTCGAGCACGAGCCCCTGACCCTTGCGGTCCTCGGGCACCAGCCCGATCCCCGCGGTCATGGCGGCGCCGATGTCGTGCCGCTTCAGGGAAGCCCCGCAGACGCGGACCGTACCGCGGTCGTACGGGTCGGCCCCGAAGACGGCCCGGACCACCTCGGTACGACCCGCCCCGACCAGCCCCGCGACGCCGACGACCTCGCCGGCCCGCACCTCGAAGCTGACGTCGTGGAAGACACCGTCCCGGGACAGCCCCTCCACGGACAGCAGCGCGGTGCCCGGCACGGCCCGCTCGCGCGGGTACTGCTGCTCGATGGACCGGCCCACCATCAGCCGGACGAGCTCCTCCTCCGGCGTGGAGGCGGGCACCTGTCCGACCGACTTGCCGTCCCGGATGACCGTGACCCGGTCCCCGAGGGCGGCGATCTCCTCCAGGTGGTGCGTGATGAAGACGATCCCGACGCCGTCCTCGCGCAGCGTGCGCACGATCACGAACAGCTTCTCGACCTCCTCGGAGGTCAGCACGGCCGTCGGCTCGTCCATGATCAGAACCCGCGCGTCCAGGCTCAGCGCCTTCGCGATCTCGACCATCTGCAGGCGTGCGATGCCGAGTTCGCGCACCCGCGCACGGGGCGACACGCTGACGCCGACGCGCTCCAGAAGCTCCGAGGCGTCCGCCTCCATCTGCTTCCGGTCGATCATCCCGAACCGGCGCGGCTGGCGCCCCAGGAAGATGTTCTCGGCGACCGTCAGATCGGGGACGAGGTTGAACTCCTGGTAGATGGTCGCGATCCCGAGTCGCTCGGAGTCCTGCGCCCCATGGATGCGGACCTCCTCACCACCGACCAGGATGCGGCCCTCGTCGGGTGCGTGGGCACCGGAGAGCATCTTGATGAGGGTGCTCTTTCCCGCGCCGTTCTCACCGAGCAGCACGTGGACCTCGCCCCGCCGCAGGTCGAAGTCGACGCGGTCCAGTGCGACCACCCCGGGGAAGGTCTTCCGTATGCCCTCGATGCGCAGCAACTCGTCCGCGTTGCTCACGACTGGCTCCTGTTCGTTGCGGGGCTCTCGTTCGTTGCGTTTTTGTTTGTTGCGGGGTTCTCGTTCGTTGCGGGGTTCTCGTTCGCTGCGGGGTTCTCGCCGCACGAGCGGCGAACGACGAGACGGGCGGGGAGCGTCACGGATCGCGGCTCCCGCCCCTCGATGCGGTCCACGAGCGCGCGCACGGCGGCCCGGCCCAGTTCGCCCGTGGGCTGGGCGATCGCGGTGATCGGCGGGTCCGTGTGCACGAACCAGCGGATGTCGTCGAACGCGGCGAGCGCGATGTCGTCCGGCACCCGCAGACCACGGGCGCGTACGGCGTCCAGGGCGCCCAGCGCCATCAGGTTGTCCGCCGCGAACACGACCTGCGGGGGCTCGGCGAGGTCGAGGAACCGCTCGGTCGCCCGCCGGCCGCTGTCGGCCTGGAAGTCACCGTGGCCGATGTACCGGTCCGGCAGGTCGAGGCCGCACTCCTCCATCGCCTCGCGGAACGCCTCCACACGCTCCCGCCCGGTCGTGGTGGCCGCCGGCCCGGCGATGATCGCCAGCCGCCGGTGCCCCAGCCGGTGCAGGTGCAGGACGAGATCCCGTACGGCACCCCGCCCGTCCGCCCGCACCACCGGCACGTCGACGCCGGGGATCCACCGGTCCACGAACACCATCGGTGTCCCGGCCCGGGCGGCGTCGAGCATGAGCGGCGACCCGCCGTCGGTGGGCGAGACCAACAGCCCGTCGATACGGCGGTCCAGGAGCGTCCGTACGTGGTGGTCCTGCAGTTCCGGCCGCTCGTCGGCGTTCCCGATGATCACGCTGTACCCCAGCGCCCGCGCCTCTTCCTCGACGGACCGTGCGAGCTCGGTGAAGTACGGATTCAGCACGTCGCTGATCACGAGGCCCAGGGTGCGGGTCTGATCGGTGCGCAGCGACCGCGCCACGGCGTTGGGCCGGTACCCGAGCGACGCGACGGCGGCCAGCACCCGCGCCCTCGCGTCCTCGCTCACCGAAGGGTGCTCATTCAGGACACGCGAGACAGTGGCGACGGACACGCCAGCCTCGGCGGCGACGTCCTTGATGCTCGTCACAGCCGTCCCACCTCCTCGTGGAATCGATTACATCAACGCGTTCCCACGATTGGAATCGATTACACGCCCGCAGGGCAAGCCTTGAGCCGGTGGCTGAAACCTGATCGTGATGAACGACGCGCCGATGTCGCCGCCGTCACCGTGCGTGACGGTCCGGCCGGTCCCGTTCCGGCGTGTGCGGGGGAGCCGGACCCGCCGATCGGCCACCCGCAGTGGGAACCGGGCATGCAAAAGGCCAGCCCCAGGCCTCTGGCCTGGGGCTTTGCTCATGATCTGGCGCCCACGTGGCCAAGGCCGTCAGCCTCTGCCACGCGGACGTGCGGCGTATCTAGCCGCCCGTCGCGCGTCGTGCGGCTAGATGTTCGATCCGCCGCCGGAGGTGTTGTTCCACCAGGCGCTGTAGGCGTTCAGCGAGTACCGCTTCTGCGCGCCGCTGGTCGAGGTGATCTCGATGCCGAACTGCATCGTGTCGAAGTCGGTGTTGCGCAGGAGGTTCTGCGACGCGGCCCATCGCCAGACCGCCGAGGCGTCGATGGTGCCGGTGTTGGTCTGCTGGGCGGGGATGAGCTGCAGGACGTTCCAGCCGGGATCGGCCTGCCAGACCGACGCGTACTGGATGCCGCCGATGGTCACGTTGGACGCGATCTGCCGTCCCCAGCCGCCTGCCGTCCCGGACCAGCTGGTGAAGACCATGATCTCGTCCTGGTTGCCGGTCGACCAGAAGTCGCTCGTCCAGTTCCACCAGTCACTGCCGGAGACGGGGGCCGACGACGTGTTGAACCAGAACCCCGCCGAGTTCAACTGCGACAGCGGCGTCCGGGGTCGGACCGAGGTGTTCGGGTAGGACTTGATCCCGCCGCCGGAGTGGCCGGCGTCGACGTACCAGGACTTGATGCTGTTGACGGTCTGGCACTGCCAACCGGCGTTCTGGCCCCAGATGTTGTTGTAGATCGTCCAGCTTCCCTGGGTGTACTGACCCCCCTTGTCGCAGGTGGAGTACACCTGGGCCTGAGCCGGAGACGCGAAGCTCAGGAACCCGGCGATCACGGCGACGACAAGGACCAGCCGACCGGACCCGGCCGACTTGCTGCTGACGGATTTACGTGTGTGCCATCTCATGTGTCCCTCCAAGGACGGCGATGGGTTGTTCCGGACTTCCCGGTCTGGTGGCGGGGTCCGGCGCGGCGAGGTGTCGCTCGCCGGCGGGTCCGGGCTCGGGACGGGCGCGGCTCAGCCCCGTCCGAGGTGGCGCGCTCAAGAACTGCGGGAACGGTGCTCGGTCCCCTTGCTCGCAAGCACCGGGCTCGACAGGCGCAAGTGCGAAGCGTCGAAGCGCTTGCGTCTGTGGACAGTAATAATGACGGGGACTCAGTACAGCAAGGCTCTGTGCAGGAGGACACACTTCTTTTACCTGCCGAGTGTCGAATCACCCTCGAAGGACTGTCGAATCGCTTTCGACAGCATCGCCGCACCCGTCAATTGGCGTTCACGGAACCGCTGCTGGCCCTGGCGGATGCGGCGGAAGGTGCCGGGGCAGGTGCCGACGTGACGGGTGAAGAGATTCCCGAGGTTGGTGGGGGCGGGAAAGCTCGGACGGCGGGGATGCAGGACAGTTGGGCCGCAGCGACGTTGCCGGTACTGCCCGTCGAAAGCATTGACACGCTATTTGTGAGCGGAGCACTTCCGGGCCGCGAACGCGATCTCCGGCTACCTCACCGACGACACCTGCGAGCTCTGCAACTCCTACAACATGCTCAAGCTGACCCGGGAGCTGTGGCAGCTGAGCCCGGACCGGGCCTCGTACAGCACGTCTGGACGTCGTTCGATGACCCGTTCCCGGTGTGGGACGAATACGAGCTCCAGCAGGACCACGACCACTCCCACACCTAGGACAAAGCGCCGGAGCCGCTGCACCGCCCTGATCGGCGACTCCGAGGGGTGTGCGGATTTGTACGGGAGACGTGCCTTCAGGGGGGTTCGATGGCAGCATGGGTCGTCGCAGTAACCAGCCGTCAACTCCACAGGGGGAAAAGATGATTGGGTTGCGCACCGCTGCTGTCCGCCTCGCCGCCGTGACTGCCGTCGCAGCAGGCAGCCTGGGCCTGAGCACTGGGGTGGCGTCGGCCGACGCCACCTTCACCGCCAACGTCCCCGGCTGTGCCGGGGGCATGATCGATCAGTACTACAACGGGCACGACTGGGTGCAGGGCTACGTGATCTCCACCATGGGCAACTACTGCACGGTGAACCTGCAGCAGTCGAACGGCAACTGGTCCAGCGCCTACAGCAACGTCCGGGGCGATGAGCACTACACCTACCAACTCCAGGACTCCGGAATCACCTCGTGCGTCATCGTGTGCAACACCGACCTCGGCCGGTGCGCCACCAGCGCTTCGTACTGACGGGCAGCCGTCGTTCGGGCCACCGTTGCCGGCGATGCCGGACGGTGGCAGCATCGGCAGGAAGGGCTGCCGGCGGCGGGCGATCGCTGCCCGATAACTCGACGTGTTCGAGGGATGGTTGTGCCGCTTGGCCGGCAGCCCTTCGCCAGGTTGACTTGATCTCGGGTGCCGAGGAGGCGCCTGCTGCGGCCGGTGGATCTCGGTGAGGTGGAGAAGCCACGCGAACACCTCGGCCCGTTCGTGGCCGAGGTGTTCGCGTCCCTGGCACGCAGACCAGCGCCGGAAGTGCCCGTGGAGTGTCCGGTCCTCGAAGGGCCCCGCGGGATGTCGCATGTCGCATTCATCGGCGGTCGTGTCGATCAGAGCTCGTCGGTCAGGTCGCGGGCCACGTCCGGTGCGATCCTGGCGATCTCCTCCAGCAGGACGATCGCCTTGCCGCTCAGCAGCGCCCGACCCACCATCCGTCGAGCCAGTCCGATCCGGTCGAGGGCGGCTGCCCGACGGGCCAGCGCGGCCAGCATCGCCGGGCGTTGCGGTGCATGGGCCTTCTCCACGACGGCCATGGCCCGTTCGGTCCGGTCGGCTGCCAGGTAGGCACAGGCCAGGCCGGTCAGGGCTGCGTACGCGTGGATCGGGTCGATCCGGTCGTCGAGGAGTTCCTCCGCGTCGGCCAAGTCGCCCGCGGCCGTCAACGCCTCGGCGAGGGCGCACAGGTCCCCGTCGCGGTCGAACAGTACCGAGGAGAAGGTGTCCTCGGGATCGAACTCCGCACGGACCAGGGCGTCGGCAATGAGTTGCTCGCTCCAGACATCGGCTGCTCTCGTGACGTATGCGGCGGCCGCCGCGAGATCACCTCGGCTCGCGGCGCCCTTGGCTGCCGCTGCCAGGCACCGGACGGGGCCGTGCAGGACGAGCCATTCCGATTCGAACCACGGCCGCAGGACGTGCTCGGCCCCGGCAGCCGCCAACGGCTCCGCCAGGAGCTGGAGGAGGGTCGTGAAGTCGGACACGTCGCCCTTCTCGACCGCACGAAGCATGCCGGCGACGGCGTCGAAGTCGCGGGCCGCGATCGCCGCCCGTGCAAGCTGTGCCCGAACGGCGAACGGAGGCGGCGTCGAGAGTTCGTCGGCCGTGTGGAAGGCGGCAGTGTGCCACCGGCTCGCGTGCTTCGGCGACCGGACGGCCATGGCGGCGAATGTGCGGGCCCGTACCTCCAGTGGACCGATCGTGCGGGCGATCCGTTCGGCTTCCTCCGGGTTCCCCGTCTCCGCCCAGGACTCCGCCACCTCGGCAAGCAGGAGGGAGGCCTGATCCGGATCGACGGTTCCTGCGGCGACGGCCTCGGCCCGGTGACGTTCCCCCACGGCGATCAGGGTTCGGACCCGGCACGCTGTGACGTCCGCGAGAGGGTTTCCAGGCCGGCAGAGCTTGTGCACCTCGTTCAGCAGGTCCTTACCCCGCTCCGGATCGGTGGCGCCCACGGCTACGGCGAGGCCGGTCAGTGCCCGGGCGCGCGTCTCGGTCCACGTGAGACGTGCTCGGATCGTGTTTTCGGCGTCGCCGAGCCGCCCCGCCGCGAGGAGGGAGACGGCGATCCGCTCCCAGTCCGGTGATCTCGCTCCGGCGACGAGGTGTTCGATGTCGCCTGCCGTCGGCCCGGCCCGCACGACCGCGTGGGCGACGGCGTCGAGGGCCCGCCAGGTGGAGAACTCGTACCGGATCGCCGACGCGGCGTCCCAGGCCGCGGCGAACTGGCCGGTGAACAACGACCACCGCACGATGCCCCACAACGCACGACGCCGGTACCGGCGCGCGTCCCCGTCGTCCTCCGCGGAGTCCTCGGCCCGGTGCGTGCGCCGGAGCACCTCTTCTGCGGGTTCGGTGCGCAGGAGTACCGGCAGGAAGCGGTCGATGTCCTCCGCGTGCGTGACACGAGCGGTCCAGCGCCGTCCCAGCGCCACGGCCCGTTCTCGTTCACCGGCTTGAGCCAGGGCGTCGAGGACGTCGACCAGCGCGTCGACCAGTTCGTACCGGGTGATCCAGGTGATCAGGTCCTCCGCCGAGCGGGCGAGGTCGAGGGCTTCGGCGGCCCGGCCCTGATCCGCCGCTGCCAGGCTCAGTGCGGCGAGCGCCCCCAGCCGACGCCGCGGATCGGTGATGCGCAGGGCGGCGGACCGACCGCCGGGCAGCGGGTGGCGCCGGGGCAGCAGCCCGCTGTCGACAACTGCCTGACGGACCGGGTCCTGCGACGTCCGCAGACGCGGTGGCGGCAGGCGGAAGCCCTCCTCGAGTTCACGTTGTGCCTCGGCACGGCGCCAGCCGTCCTCGAAGCTGGCGGCCAGAGCCTCGCCCCGTGCCCGCTCGGCGAGCGCCGCCCACGCCGCCGGCAGTGACAGGGGCAACTCGGCGGTTTGCCCGTCGAGGAAGTCGCGTCGTTGGGCCAGGCGGAACAGCACTGCGAGGTCGGGTTCGGCCGCCGACTCCGGGTCGCACGTCGACGTGTGCATCTCCAGGGCGGCGGTCACCTCCGCGCGGCTGGCCGCGTCGCCGCCAAGGGTGCCCAGCAGGAGCCGTTGGCGGGCCGGGTCGGCCGCCAACCGGGTGAGCCGGTCACGGTCCTGATCGGAAATCAGCAGTTCGGAATAGCCGAAGCGGAGGTAGGTCGGCGTCTCCTCCGGCCACGGCGGGGTGCTGCGGGCCAGCAGGCTCGCCCAGGTGTGGATCGAGTCGCGGTACGGGCCGAGTGCCAGGCCGAAGCTCGTGAGGGCACTGCGGCGCAGCAGTTCGTGGCGGAAGAAGTGGGTCGTCCTGCCGTCCAGGTCGGACGAGGTCAGGACCCTGCCGGCCAGACCGCGGAGCGCGGTGCGGAGGACGGCGTTCGCCTTCCCCGTCAGGTATTCGAGGTCGTGCGTGGTCAGGCCCCCGCCCGCCGCGGTGAGGTACCCGAGCACTTCACGGCTCCGGCGAATCTGCTCGGGCGCGTCCTCGTCGATCGGCACGATCTGTTCGATCTCGGCCTGGGCCCGGGCTTGCAAGTCCCGCACGTGCGGCGATGCTTGCAGCTCGGTGGACCCGGCCCGCCAGAAGGCGTGTCCGCGATCGGCGATGTCGGGGGGCAGCTCCACGGTGCTCCGCACGGCGCAGATCACCGCCGTTCCTTCATCGGCGAGGTCGGTCAGCAGGCTCGCGATGCTCCGCTGCCTCGGCCAGCCGACGACGGGGCCGAGGTCCTCGTCGAGACCGTCCACGACCAGGACCAGTCGGCGGCCGTGCCCGGTGACGAGTGCGTTCGCCTCGCTGAGGATGCGGGGGAGTACCAAGGGGTCTGCGTGTTCGCCGACCGGCGGGCTTCCCGGGCGCCCGAGCAGTGCCCAGAGCTGTTCGAGCGTCCAGCGGGAGAACGCCCGGATGTCGTGATGCCCCGGCATCCGCGAGTTGACGAAGAACCCGACGATCTCGGTCCCGGGTGGTGGATGCATCACGAGCGTCGCGAGCAGGGCCGTCTTGCCGGACCACAAGTCGCCGCGCCACTGCATGAACCGGCCGTCCCCGACGCAGAAGCGGTGCAGCAGGGCGAGCTCGTCCTCCCGGCCGATCAGCTCGGCGGGTGCGAGCCCGCGCACCATTCCGTACAGGTAGGACGACCCGGAACGCCACCAGCCCGGCTCCGGGGCGTCACGGTCACGTGGCGGTGTGGCGCGCGTTCCCGGGGTGACGGGGCGGGACGCCCTGGCCGCTTCCCACCGTGTCCGCCACAGGTTCCTCCTGTCGTCCCACCACCTGTTCGGTCTGTCGCCGTTCGCTTCGTCGGGGGTGCCGGGTCGAGCTTCATCGGCCCATTTCAGCAGCTGCCTGACCAGGGCCCACAGGGTTTCGAAGTCCTTGGCCGGAGTGCCGTTTGCGAACCACTCGTGGACGGTGGTGGGCAGGAGGTCCCCAGGGAGCTCGGCTGCGGCTAAGCGGATGGCCTCCTTGCGGTCCCGGCCCCGGAGCGCGTAGTCCGCCAACTCGCGCAGCGCCTTGCCCAGGATCTCCCGTCCGTCGCCGAGGTCCGCCTTCCTCTTGCTCACCGCACGCCTTCCCGGATCCATCGGATCCGTCGGATCCATCCGACGGCTGGCTCGACACCCCTGTGACCTGGGCTTTCAAAGATGCTGTCCATCGGATCCGACAAAGCTTCAGTACTGCGGGACGGTCGGCTGTGATGTCCTTCGTGCGGCCCGCCCGATGGTCGCAGGAAGAGAGGGAACGCCGTGAACATCGCTGCCTGGGCCCCCCTGGTGCCCATCTCCGTCGCGTTCATGGCTGCTTCCGCAGCCGTTCTGATCGTCATCGTCGCGGTGAAGGGCACCGCCTCGAAGGACCGCGCCACCGTGCTGAAGGCTGTCGCGGAGGTGATTCGTGCCGTGCGCGGCAGCCGCAGGTGATGGCTCGTCGGCTTCGCCACCGCGTAACGAGCAGCGTTCGACCGGCTCATCCGTCCCTGCCAATGGTTGGCCCCACAGACGCGCATACTGCCGGAAATCTCGGGTCAACAGCGCCGAAAAGCAATAACGATCACTGGCATCTGCGACTCGTGACACGTTCGCCGACGGCACCCGAGCGTCGGCGCCTCCTCCGAGGCCGGCGGGGTGGGCCGCGCAGAAGGGCTGTCGGCAGGGTCCGCTCCGACTGGGCGGTATGCGGTTGGCTGATGTCACGGATGCCGGCGCCGGGCGCCCGGACCACTCCGCCGCCGGTGGAGGTCGCCAACGGGTCATCCGGGTCGACGTGTGCCCGACGGTGGAACTCCGCCGTCGGGCACACGTGTCGGACGGTCAGCTGCCCGGTTGCTCGGTGCCGGTCGCGGAGGAGCTGCCCGGGCCCTGCCAGCCGGTGGCCGAGGGCCAGAGGACGGAGACGTCGAGGACCCGCTCCACGAGGTCGGGGATCCACGGCTCGTCGGGCGGCGACGTGAGGACGACGTGCAGTCGCTCGGGGGTCTCGTCGGTCACCTGCCCGATCTCCCGGACCCGGACGGCGCCGGCCCGCACGGCGTGGTACGAGGTGTGGCCGGCGGGAAGGACCTCGCAGACGATCGGACCCCGCTCTCCGGGCCGGACGACGTCGACGATCGACGAGTCCCGCGGCTTGTGGCCCGCCGCGAAGAGGTCGGCCATGAGCCGGTGGCGCACCGCCTCGTGCTGGAGGCACGTCCGGTCGGCCTGGGCCGCGGCCGCGAGCTCGGCCGTCAGGACGTCGGCCGGCGCGGCCACGGCGGACACCTCTGCGGCCACCTTGCCGGACTCCTCAGCAGACTTCTCGCCTGCGAGCTTCGCCAGGGCCGCGACCGCCCGGTCCCGCCAGCCGCTGCTCCGCAGGACCTCGCCGAGCCGCGCCAACTCGGCTGTGTCCGCCGACCGCACGGCTTCCGGAAGGCCGCGCGAGAGGTCCCGCAGCACCGTCAGGTCGGCGGAGGACGGCGATCCCAGGAGTCGCCAGACGGAGAGCCAGTCGGCCTGGTCGCGGCGGAGGCAGCCGCCGACCAGAGCGTCGAGCCCGAGGAGGCCGGTCTGGGGGAGTTCGACCGGGACGTCGTCCTCACCGACGGTGGTGAGGACCGCCAGCGCGCTCCTGTACCGCTCGGTCGCGCGCCCGGAGATCTCGTGGCGCCCGAAGTCGTTCGCCGACACGACGTACACGCCGGAGCGGCGTTGCACGACCCAGACGTCCAGCTCCTGCCCGGCCCCGGGCGCCCGCTCGGTGGGCCTCAGCTTCAGGACGTACCGCCGCTTCCGGTCCTCCGGCACGGGGGTGACCCTCCAGTGGAGCTGGTCACCGTGGGCGAGGGCGCGTACCCGCAGTTCGGTACCGGGTGTGAGTTCGTCCGCCGCGTCCAGGCCGGTGGCCGCCAGGATCTCCGCGTCCAACGGGGTGGGCCTGCGGACGAAGAGCACCGAACCGCCGTCCGGCGAGAGGTTCCAGGTGCGCGACGCACCGAGGACGAGGTGATTGCCCCGCGGCTGGGTCTCGACGTGGCCGCCGGACAGGTCCGCTGCCAGCGCGCTGCGGAGCCGGCCCAGGAAGGCGTCCGACTGATCCGACCGGTCCGAGGCGAGGTCGGCGTACGCGGCCCGGGCCTCGGCGCTCACCTGGATCTGCTCGACCGTCAGGGCGCGCACCGCGGCCGCGTCCTGGAGCGCCGGGCCACGGTCGGCGACGGCGGGCCAGGAGACCCGGTACCGGGACGGGACCCCGGCCAGGTACTGCGCGGGGCTCCGCTCGCCGTGCACGCTCCGGTAGCCGGTCAGGGCCGTCCCGTCGTGGCTCAGGACGAACCGGTAGCCATGGAGGTCGACGAGGCGGTAGCCGTCCGTCTGCTGGGCCTGGCGCCCGTCGGTCAGGAACGTGGCGATCACGTCACGGATCTCGGCCTCGGCCTCCTGGTCACTGCCGCCGTGCGCGGTCACGAAGGCGCGGACGGCGGCCCTGGTCACCCGGAGCCTGCCGAGGAAGGCCTCCGACGCCTCCAGCCCGGTCCCGAGGTCGGCGTCGGCAGGCACCCTGGGCAGGTTGCGAGGTGTCGGGCGCTCCGGCACCGAGCTCGTCCGGAAGCCGCCGCACGAGCTGTCACGGCACCAGCCGTCGGCGTTCTGCGCGGGCAGCTCGCAGCGCTCGCCGTCCAGGTGGAAGCGTGAGCAGACGCGATCCTGCGCCGAGCCGGACGGCGGCTCCGGTGCGGGATCGTCCGGTGCGGGGCCGTCCGGTTCGGGATCGTCCGGTCCGGCGGAGGGCGACGGGCCGACGGCGGGCAGCATGACCGCAGGCAAGGGCGAGGTGTGCAGCACCGTCAGCGTCTGTGTGCTCCGGGTCAGGGCCACGTACAGCTGCCGCGGGCCCTCGGCCCCGCGGGCGGTGATGGTCGCGGGCTCCAGGACGAGGACGTGGTCGAACTCCATGCCCTTCGCCTCGCCGGCGGTCAGGACGGTCACCGCCTCCCGGACCTCGTCGGTCATCGCCTCCGTGGAGTCGACCAGGAGCCGGACCTGCTGGAGCCAGTCCGAGTCGTCGGGGACGACCAGGGCGATCGAGCGCTGGGTGTGACCGTCCGATCCGGCCAGCCGTGCCGCGTGCCCGACCGCCTCGGCGAGGAGCTGCCAAGGCGTCGTCTCGACGATCCGCACCGGCTCGCCGTCCGCCTCCTTCACCGCGGCCGGGAAGGGAACGGACGGGGCCACCGCTCGGGCGAGCGGGGCGACGAACTCCATGATCTGGGCAGGCACCCGGTAGCTGGTGGTGAGCTCTTCTAGGTGCCAGCCGCCCTCACCCGCCAGGACCCGGCCGATCCGCTCCCAACTCGGGTAGTCGTGCGGTCCGGTGGCCTGCGCGAGGTCGCCGAGGACCGTCATCGACCCCTTCGGATTGCGGCGGCGCAGCGACCTGGCCTGCATGGGAGTCAGGTCCTGGGCCTCGTCCACGACGATGTGCGGGTAACGCTGCGGCGTCTCACCCGAGATGAGGGTCCGTAGCTCTTCGAGGCACACCAGGTCGTCCAGGGTCCACGGCTCGTCCTCGGCACGTTCGGCGGCCGGGCGCGACAGCAGTGCCTGCTCCGCCGCGTCGAACACCTCGGCGGCGTACTCGGCGAGTCTGCCGGGCGAGTTCAGCAGGCTCCGCAGGGCCTCCTCCGGGCTGAGGGGAGGCCACGCGCGTTCGACGAGCGCGGCCACCTGGCGATGGCGCTCGATGCTCTGCCGAACGGTCCGGTCACGAGCACGCTGGGGGAAACCCTGCCGCAGTGCGGCCAGCAGGAGGTCGACGAGCACGTCGCGGAAGCGGTCCCGACGGGCCCGGTAGTGGCCCGGTCCGGTGCGGGCGGCCTCGAAGACGCGGCGGACCTCGGAGGCCGGAACCCTCAGGGGTGCGCTGCCCAGGACGATGGTGAACATCGGCTCGCCGTGCTCGTCCGCGGCGGGGGTGACGGCGGCGTCGACGGCGGCCGGCCGGCAGTTGCCCTCGACCCGGCGCCGCAGCACTTCGGCCATGCGCTCGTCCGACTTGATGCGGCGCACGGACGGGGTGTCCTCGGCTCGCACGCTCCCCGTCCAGAGGAAGGAGAGCTCGACGGCGGTGACGTTGCGCGTGCCCAGGGTGGGCAGGACCCGGCCGACGTACTCCAGGAACCTCCGGTGCGGGCCGACCACCAGGATGTCCTGCGCCTGGAAGCGCTTGTTGTCGACGAGCCAGGTGACCCGGTGGAGGCCGACGGCCGACTTCCCGGTGCCCGGACCGCCCTGGACGACCAGGACACCCGTGGACGGGCCGGCCACCAGCGCCATCTGGTCGGGCTGGATGGTTTCGACGATGTCGCGCATGCGGCTGCGGCGTGCGCGGTCGAGGTCCCGGAGGAGCAGATCGTCCACCACCGGTTGCCGTCCCCCGGAGACGGGGCCGAAGACGTCTCCGGGGGACGGCACATCCGTGCCCGGGCCGACGGAGGCCGGGACCGGCGGAGCAATCTCGTCGCGGTAGTCCCGGACCGTCCGCTGGTCGCAGTCCAGGCGCCGCCGCAACCGGACCTCTCCGGGAGCGTCCGGCGTGGCCAGGCGCCACGCGGTGGCGAGCGCGTTGGTCCAGGAGATGACGACGGTGTCGCGGGTCTCGGCGTCGTGCACCGTCCGCCGCCCGACGTAGAAGACCTCCGGCTCGCCCGACTCGTCCGACCGGGTGTCCACCCGCATCGTGACGAGGTTCTCGCCCTCCAGACGGAACACCTCCGCCCTGGCCGAGGACTCCGCCCGGGCCGCGATGCCGTCCTTCCCGCTGGCTGCCGCCCGGGCCGTCGCGTCGCCGGACAGTTCGGCGAGCTTGGCTTCGTAACAGGCGTACGCGCGGTCGACCGCCCGCTGTTCGGTGGCGATGACGGCCGACCTCGATGACGTGCTCATGTGCTTCCCCTCCCGCGGGCGTCGCACTGCGCGGCCGCCCGCCTGCAGCCGCCACTTGCCTACCAGAGCGTGCACGCACGTCGGGTGCGGAATGCCACATTCGTTGTGGAAGCGTAGGGTTCCGGAGCCTGCGCGCCGCGGGGGCTCCGGAACCTCGAAGTCCCCGCTCGCGGGGGTTGCCTTGGACGGGACGTCGGCGTGCTCTGCAGGACGGTCACCGCCGACCACCTGTGCTTCGCGCCGTACGCGGCGTGGGCACCGAGAAGTGCGTTGTTACCGCAGCGGTGAGGCAGGTGTGGGGGTCACACGGGTGACGACGGACTTCTCGGGGATCAGCAGGCCGTAGACCACGGGGCCGATCTCGTTCTTCCAGCGGTCGTGGCCGTAGACCGCCGCGTGGAGGGCCTCGCTCTGCGCGTCGTCCTCGAAGCGGCGGATCCAGACGTAGCCGTCCTCGTCCCGGTCGTCGACGAAGGAGGCGATCACGTCCATGCCCAGTCCGGCCTGGAACGGGATGACCACGTCCTCCATGTAACGGACCCACTCGTCGCGTCGTCCGGGCTGGGCCTGGTAGCGGCGGATCTCGTAATGCACGGCGTTCCTCCGAGGTAGCTGTTGGAAGGGAGAGTCGGTGACGGTCGGTCGGTGAACGTGGGCTGCGCCGGCCTGCGCGAGGCCCAAGTGCGCTCCGTGGAGGGCTGTTGACGGGCCCTCCTCCGACGTCGACGACGCTATCCCCGTGGGGGTGGTTACCATCAAGGTCTAGTACTTCCCGTTGGGAAGTGACCTGATGAGGAAGAGTGAGCATGGCGACCACCTGCCCCAGCGGCCAGCACGTGCACCACGACGTCTACGCCGCCCAGTGCCCCTGCCGCGCCCTGCTCGACCTGCTCGCCAACAAGTGGTCGGCGCTCGCCATTGGTGCCCTCGAAGACGGCCCCCAGCGCTTCGGCGAACTCCAGCGGAAGCTCCAGGGCGTCAGCCCGAAGGTCCTCACCCAGACACTGCGCCGCCTGGAGGACTTCGGCATCCTCGACCGGACCGTCTACCCCGCCGTCCCGCTGCACGTCGAGTACTCCCTCACCCCGCTCGGCCGCAGCGCCGCGATCCCGCTCAACGCGCTGCGCTCCTGGGTCGAGGACAACATCGACCACGCCTACCGCGCCGAGCCGGTCACGTCGTAGGCCCGTGTCGGGTCGAGCGTCTCGTGCAGGACGCCGACCAGCTCGACGGCGCCGACGACGAAGGCGACGGCGATGGACAGTCCGGTGATGGTGAGGTTGTAGTAGACCTTGCGCACCGGGTGCGAGAAGGCCCAGTGGTCCGATCAGTTGGTTCCCGCGCCCCGCTCCCGTAGTGGTACGGCCCGACCGGACGCAGGACTGGCAGCTCAGGGGCGGTTCGCCGGTCCGGCGAAGAATCATGCAGGTGTTCGGAACTTCTCGGGGTTCCGGTCCGACTCATGGGCCGGGTGTCGTCGCCGACGGCGCCCGGCACAGGAGGAGGACGGAGCATGCGGTCCATGAGGCGCTGGTCGGATCGGCCGGGATCCGCCGGCAAAGGGTGTACGGCGTGAGCGCGACGACGGGCCAGGCGGCGGCGCCGTCGGCCGGCACGGACCGCTGGAGCCTGGTCGCGGTCGCCGGGATGCTGTCGTTCGTGGCGATGCTCGACATGAACATCGTCAACATCGCGCTCGCGGACATCGGCAAGGGCTTCCACATATCCGCGCCGACCGCCCAGTGGGCCGTCCTGGGGTACCAACTCCCCTTGGTGGCACTGCTCCTGCCGGCCGGACGCTGGCTGGACGCGGTCGGCACCCGCCCCGCGCTGCTCACCGCCGTCACCGGGTTCGCCCTGGGGAGCGCCGCTGCCGCCGCGGCGCCCTGGGCCGGGGCGCTGATCGCGGCCCGGGTCGTCCAAGGATCCTTCGGCGCGGTGCTGTTCGTGCTGATGCCGGTGCTGGCGATGCGGTCGGTGCGGCCCGAACTGCGCGGCCGGGCGATGAGCGTGCCGGCGACGCTGGGGCCGCTCGGCGCGGTCACGGGCCCGGCCCTGGGCGGGATGCTGCTCGACCACCTGGGCTGGCGGGCGATCTTCCTCGTCAAGCTGCCCGTCTGCCTGGGGGCCTGGCTCCTCGCCCGCCGCCACCTGCCCCGGAGCGGCGCCCTGGTCAAGCCCGGCCGGTCGGAGCTCACCGACGCGGCGCTCATCGGCGGCGCCGTGTGCGTGGTTCTCCTCGGGCTCACCTTCACGGCGGACGCCCCGGCCTGGCTGCTGCTCGCGGCCCCGGCCGCACCGCTGACCGCGCTGTGGCTGCGGCGCGCGGGCGGACAGCCCGTCAGATCCGTACTGCGGGCGAACCGGACGGCGGGCCTGAACACCGCGGTGCTGGCCATCGCCCTGGCCTTCGCCGTCATGCACTACCTGCTCGCCCTGCACCTGCAACGGGACGAGGCCGCCAGCGCCACCGCCACCGGCCTGACCATCCTGTGCTTCCCGCTCGCCATGGGGATCGGCGGGCCCTTCGGCGGACGGCTGGCGGACCGCTTCGGCGCCCGGCCGACCGCGACCGGCGGGGCCACGCTCACCGCGCTCGGCTTCCTGCTCCTCGTCCCGCTGGGCGACACCTGGAGCCTGCCGGACATCGCCTGGCGCCTCGCCCTCGCCGGAGCCGGCATGGGCCTGTACGGTGGCCCGACCCAGGCGATGGTCATGACCTCGGCCACCCCGGCGACGACGGCCACCGCCGCCTCCACCGTCCAGCTCGCCCGCAGCCTCGGCTTCACCCTCGGCCCGGCCCTCGCAACCGCCACGTGGAGCCTCGGCGGCTCCGGGACGGGCGGCCTGCACCTCGGCCTCGGTCTCGCCGCGGCCTGCGCGTGCCTCGCCGTCCCGCTGCTGGCACGGCACGGCCGCGCGACCGCCGCGCGAGCGGTCTGAGCCCTCGTCACCTCCCCGTCACGTTTCCACCCCTGGAGCACACGCATGTGCGGAATCACCGGCTGGGCGTCCTTCCACCAGGACCTCCGGCGCAGCACCCCCGTCATCGAGGCGATGACCGCGACCATGGCCCTGCGCGGGCCAGACGCCGGGGGCGTCTGGACCGGCGCCCACGCCGCGCTCGGTCACCGTCGGCTCGCCGTGATCGACATCGAGGGCGGCGCCCAGCCCATGGCCGACCGCCCCGAGCAGCCGCAGGTGGTGCTCACCTACAGCGGCGAGGTCTACAACCACCACGAGCTGCGCGAGCGGCTCAGAAGCAGCGGCCACCGGTTCGAGACGCGCAGCGACACCGAAGTGGTGCTCCGCGCCTACCTGGAGTGGGGCGACGCCCTGGTCGACCACCTGGCGGGCATGTACGCCTTCGCCATCTGGGACGAGCGGCGCGAGCGCCTGCTGCTCGTCCGCGACCGGCTCGGCGTCAAGCCGCTCTTCTGGGCGGCGGTCGACGGCGGCCTGGCCTTCGGCTCCGAGCCCAAGGCCCTGTTCGCCCACCCCGAGCTCACCCCCACCGTGGACGCCGACGGCCTGCGCGAGGCCTACAGCCTGCTGTTCAACACCGGCCCCACCGTCTGGGCCGGCGTTCGCGAGGTCCACCCGGGCGGGCTGCTCGTCCTCGACCGCGACGGCATCCGCGAGCGCCGCTACTGGGACCTGGCCGCACACCCGCACACCGACGACCCGGAGACCACCAAGGAGCGGGTCCGCGAGCTCGTCGACCGCGCCGCCAGGTCGCAGCTGGAGGCCGACGTGCCGCTGTGCAGCCTGCTCTCCGGCGGCCTGGACTCCACCGTCGTCACCGCCCTCGTCGCCGACGAACTCCGGCTCAGGGAAGGCCCGCAGGCCAGGCTCCGCTCCTACGCCGTCGACTACAGCGACCAGGCCGAGCAGTTCACCGGCGACGTCCTGCGCACCGGGCACGACACGCCCTTCGCCACCGAGGCCGGCGCCTTCATCGGCACCGACCACTCCACCGTGATCCTCGACCCGCGCACCCTGCTCGACCCCGACCACCGCCGGGCCGTCGTCGTCGCCCGCGACTCGCCGATCGGCGTCGGCGACATGGACACCTCGCTCTACCTGCTGTTCGGCGAGATCCGCCGGCACTCCACGGTCGCCCTGTCCGGCGAGGCCGCCGACGAGGTCTTCGGCGGCTACCCCTGGTTCCACAACCCCGAGGCGCTCGCCGCGCAGGCTTTCCCCTGGCTGCTCGTCACCGGCGACGCCGCCGCCATGCCGCTCAACCCCGAGCTCGCTGCCCGGCTGCGCATCCCCGAGTTCCGCGCCGACACCTACCGCAGCGCGCTCGCCGCAGTCCCGCACCTCGACGACGAGACGCCCGCGGAGCACCGGCAGCGCGAACTCCAGCACCTCTCGCTGACCCGCTGGCTGCGCCAGCTGCTGCACCGCAAGGACCGCCTCTCGATGGCCCAGGGCCTGGAGGTCCGGGTGCCCTACTGCGACCACCGGCTCGTCGAGTACGCCTTCAACGCCCCCTGGGCGATGAAGAACCACGACGGCCGCGAGAAGAGCCTGCTGCGCGACGTCGGCCGGGGCATCGCCCCCGACTCGGTCCTCTGGCGTCCGAAGAACCACTACCCGGCCACCCACCACGCCGAGTACAACCGCGGCCTCCAGCACCTGGCCCGCGAGGCGTTGGATGCGCCGCACGTACGGGACATCGCCGACGAGACGGTCGTCAAGACCGCCCTCGACACCCCCGCCGAGGGGCTCCAGTGGGGCCACCGGCTCCGGCTGGAACGCGTCGTCGACCTCGCCCTGTGGCTCGACCACCACCGCCCCGCCCTGGCCCTGTGACCCCGCCTCCGCACAACCCCCGAAGGAACCCGGCATGACCACCCCCGACCGCCCCGAGGGCCGCTGCCCCGTCACCGGCGCCGCCGCCGGCGAACCGATCCCGCTGCACGGCTCCGCCTACAAGACCGACCCCTACGACCTCTACCGCCGGATGCGCGACGCCGGGCCCGTCCACCGGGTCCGCTTCCCCTCCGGCATCGCCGCCTGGCTGGTCACCGGCTACGACGCCGCCCACCAGGCGCTCAACGACCCCCGCCTCGGCAAGAACCACGACCTCGGCAACGACAACTGGCGCGCCCTCGCCTCGATCAGGAGCCCGTCACCAACCAGATCACCACCATGCTGATCACCCTGCTGCGCCACCCCGACCAGCTGGACCGGCTGCGTGACGACCCCGCCCTGATGCCCCGGGCGATCGAGGAACTCCTGCGCCACGACAGTGCGTTCGAGCTCACCACCTGGCGCTTCTTCGCCGAGGACAGCGACCTGCACGGCACCCGCGTCCCGGCCGGCGACTCCGTCATCGTCTCGCTGTGCGCGGCCAACCGGGACGGGGCGCAGTTCCCGGACGCCGACGTGCTCGACCTGGAACGCACCCCGAACGCACACCTGGCCTTCGGCCACGGCATCCACTTCTGCCCCGGGGCCGCCCTCGCCCGCGCCGAACTCCAGGTGGCCATCGGCACGTTGCTCGCCCGCCTGCCCGGCCTGCGGCCCGCCGGTTCCCTCGACGACCTCACCTGGATCCCGGCCGTGCTCGCCCGTGGGGTCAACCACCTCCCGGTCGCCTACGACAAGCGCACCTGACCTGACCCATCCCGCCTGACCCATCCCGCCCGACCAGGGCGGCCCGGCACCGCCTCCTGCCGAGACAAGCGGCGCCGGGCCGTCATCCCGCCATGCCCTCATGGAGGAGCCGCAATGCCCACCGAGTCCATCACGAGCACGTCCAGACCCGTTCGGCAGGCCTGCGCCGCCGTCCTGGAACTGCTGCTGCCACATCGACGCGCCACCGACACCGCGACCCCGGCCGCCGTCGACGACTTCCCCGAACAGTTGCGGCAGTTGGCCGAGTTCGTCGAGGCGGGGGAGCGGATCGTCTTCACCCTGCCGGGTTTCCCCTGCAAGTCGCCCAGCCCCGCGAAGGTCCTCGGCCACCTCCCCGACGAGGGCGAACGCCTCTCGCTCACCTTCCTCGACGACCTCTGCCGGGCGGTCGGCGAGGTGTACGAGCCGGGCGCCCGGATGGAGATCTGCTCCGACGGGCACATCTTCGGCGACCTGATCCGGGTGCCGGACCCGCACATCGACGCCTACTCCGACGAACTCGCCGCCCTGATCCGCCGCGAGGGCCTGACCCGGCTGTCCGTCGTCGACCTGCGCGACGTGCTCGGCGACCTGCCGCACGACGAGAAGCGCGCCCGGGTGCACGCCGCGTACGCGCCCACCGTCGAGGAACTGCGCGCCGAAGTGCGGCGCGACGAGCACACCCTCGCGCTCTACCGGGGCATCACCCGCTTCCTCACCGAGGACACAGTGGACTTCACCGGCACCAGGTCCGCCCTCCAGCGCGAGTGCCGGCAGCGCGCCTACGGCGTCATCCAGCGCAGCCGCGCGTGGGGGGACCTCATCGCCGAGCACCACCCCCGCACCGTCCGCCTGTCCATCCACCCCCAGCCGCGCGGCGCCGCCAAGTTCGGCATCCGCCTGCTCGACGCCCCCGACGCCTGGACGACCCCCTGGCACTCCACCGTCCTGCACCGCGCCGACGGCACCTGGCAGTTGATGCGCCGCGCCGACGCCGAGCAGCACGGCACCCTGGTGCTGCGCGACGGCAGGCCGAGCCACTTCGAGGAGTCCCGCCCGCTTTCCGACTGAGACACGACCGCCCCCTCGCCCCGATGGGGAGCGAGGGGGCGGTTCGGCGATCCTGCGCGCGGACGAGCGCGGCGGAGGGCGTGGCCGTCTTCCTCCTGTGACCGGCGCACCGGCACCCGGTTCCCCACATCGTGCAGTAGAGATCTCGTCGTCCGGGTAGAAGTCCGGCATGGCCGGGTGGGGGACAGGCCCGCCCATGCGGGAGATGACTGACGGTCGCCCCGGCTACGAGGTCCTCCCCACCGATGGGAGACGAGGTGATCTCATGGCGTCAGCGGGCCCGGGCGACTTCGCCGTGCCGGAACTGACGGTCCCGTTCCCCCTGAGAGTGCATCCGCACGCCGATCAGGCACAGGCTTCGACCCTTGCGTGGGCCAGGCGGATGGGACTGCTCTCCTCGGAGGCGGCGTCGGCGCGGTTCGACCGGCTTCGGTCGGGGCGGCTCGCGGCCTACGTCTACGCCCGGGTCGGTGTGGAAGAGCTCCTGCTCGGTGCCGACTGGAAGACCTGGATGTTCATGATCGACGACCAGGGAGACGAAGGCCCTCTCGGTCGTTTCCCGAGTCGGTGGCGTGAGGCGATGCGTCCCTTCGACGACGTCCTCGGCGGAAACGTCGCCGAGCCCGGGCGTCTGCCGCCTGTCGCGCGTGCCCTGGCGGACCTGTTGGAGCGGACCTGCGTCGGCATGTCGGCGGCGTGGACGGAGCGCCTGTACAAGCACACCCGTGACTTCCTCGACTCCTACCAGGGGGAGGCCGAGCGCCGGGCCCGGCACGAGGTCCCGACCATCTTCGAGTACCTGGTCCACCGCCGTGACTCCGGGGCGATGCACATCGTCTACGACCTCGCCGAAGCCCTCGTCCACCACGAGGTGCCACCCGACCTCTACCACTCGCGCGAGTTCCAGGACCTGGAGCTGGCGGCGTGCGACATCATCTGCTGGCAGAACGATCTGCGTTCGCTGCCCAAGGAGCTCGCCCGCCGCGACGTGCACAACGTGGTGCTGGTGATCCAGGCCGGCGTGGGCTGCAGCCTGCCCGAGGCCGCCGCCCGGGCGCGGGACATGACCGACGCGCGCACGGCCTGGTACGTCCAGGGGCGCCGCCAGATGGAACACATCCTGGAAGCCTCCCGCCTCCCCGTCGATCATCAGGACCGCATCCGCCGCGTCCTGGGCGTCTACGAGGACTGGATGAGCGGTCACCATCAGTGGGGGAAGGAGAGTGGACGCTATACCGACATCGTCCACACCGACCCCGGCGTGACGCCGAACTACGTGGAACCGCTCCTGAACCCCGGTCATCCACAGCACTGACCACGGTGCCTGCGGGTGGTGGGCCCGGTGCGGGCCGGGCTCGCACGGAGGACACGAGGGCCTCGATCATGAAGCTGCTGGGCTGTGGTTCGTGAGGGGTCGGGGCGGTCGGCCGGCGGTCAGCAGCAGGGCCGAAGCGCAGGCGGTGGCGCCGACGGCGGCCACCGCGCCCCACCCGCCGTACCGCCATGCCAGGGTGCCGGCGAAGGAGCCGACGGCGATGCCGAGGAACCGGAGGGTGAAGTAGCACGCGTTCAGCCGGCTGCGCATGGCGGGCCGCAGTGCGAACAGGATCCGCTGGCAGCCCACTTGGTTGCTCCACGTCCCGATGTCGAGCAGCGTCAAGCCGGCGATCAGCCGGCCGAGGTTCGTCCCGCCGGGCAGGAGGACGGCCCAACCGGCCAGGACCGTCCCGATCACGACCGTCTGGGCGCGACGCGGGCCCAGACGGTCGGCCAGACGCCCGGCGAGGGGGGACACCAGGGCGCTCGCGGCGGCCACCAGACCGAACAGGCCCACCGCGGCGGACCCGTAGCGGTAGCGCTCCTCCAGGAGGAAGGTCAGCGGAGTCCAGAACGCGCCGAAGGAGATCCCGACCAGCGCGCCTGAGAGCGTGACCCGGCGGATGAGCGGGTCGGCGGCGAACACCTTCGGAACGGACGACAGCGCGCTCCGGTAGGCCACGGGTCCGGCGGGCGGCAGAGCGGGCAGGGCCCGCCGGAGGGCGAGTGACAGCAGCGCGGTCGCCCCGCACGAACACCAGAAGACCGCGCGCCATCCGGCTGCCGAGGCGAGGACGCCCGAATAGGCGCGGGAGGCCAGCACTCCGACGAGCAGTCCGCCCTGGACGACTCCCAGCGTCCGGCCGATCCGGTCCCCGCCGGCCAGCGCGACGGCCACCGGCGCCACGAGTTGGGGGACCGGGGACAGCACGCCGAGGACCAGGCCGCAGGCCACCAGCCAGAAGGCCGTAGGTGCGACGGCACAGGCGGCGAGAACGAGCGAGGAGGCCGCGCACAGACCGAGTATCAGCCGGCGCCGGTCGACACCGTCACCGGCCGGGACGATCAGCGCGATCCCCGCGGCGAACCCCGCCTGTGTGACGGTGGGCAGTGCGCCGAGCGCCCCGGCGGAGACGTGCAGCGATCCGGCCGCGTCCCCCAGCAGGGGCTGGCAGAGGTAGACGTTCGCGCCCGTCACCGCGCTGGTGGTGGCCAGCAAGGCGGTCAGCCGCCGCTGAGCGGGACGCTTGCCACGGTGCTGTCGATTGTCGGATTCGATCACGTGAGGACACGCTAGGGAGGGCAGGACATGGCAAGCTGTCGCCGATGTGCCGTCTACTGTCGAGAGTGTGCCAATGCACGGCAAGAGCGAGGACCGCGACGACTACCAGCTCGTCCCCAGGCCCGTGGCGGCCATGGCCCGCGACCTCCCGGACGGGCACCACATCCCCCCGCACAGCCACCGCCGGGCACAGCTGATCTACGGCACCAGCGGGGCCGTCACCGTCACCACCGACCAAGGGATCTGGGTGGTTCCCGCGACGCGTGCGGTCTGGGTCCCGGCCGGCGTGACCCACGCGATGACCTGCACGGGTGCCGTGCGCATGCGGACCCTCTACGTCGAGCCGTCGGCGGCGCCGAGCCTGCTCACCGGCCCGCTGGTCGTCTCGGTGTCCCCCCTCCTGCGCGAGCTCGTCGAAGAGGCGACCCGGCTGCCGATCGACTACGAGCTCGACGGGCGCGAAGGCAAGCTGATGGACCTGCTGCTGCTCGAACTCGAACCGGAACCCGTCCCGGCCCTGCACCTCCCCGCCCCGGCCGACCCCGCCCTCGTCCGCCTGTGCTCCGCGATCCGGGAGAGCCCGGGCGCCCGCTGGACGGCCGAATCGGCGGCGGCCTGCGCCCACCTCAGCACGCGGAGCCTGCATCGCCGGTTCTCCGCCGCGACGGGAATGACCCTCGCCCACTGGGTCCGTCAGGCGAAGCTCGTCCACGCCCTGACCCTGCTGGCGCGGGATGCTCCGGTCACGAGCGTTTCCGCCGAGCTCGGCTACGCGACACCGAGTGCGTTCACCGCGATGTTCCGCCGCGCCGTCGGCCGGGCTCCGAGTGCGTTCTACCGTGGCGCGGGCGAATCGGGTGTTCGCGAGTGAGGCGGCGAGGCCCCCGATGTCCGGCACTTGCGACGCACGGGAGTGCGCCAAGGGCGACCACGGCCGTGACCACGGCCCGTGCCCTGGCGCCACGACAAGCGTGAAAAGTCAGTAGCACGAGGTTTTCGTCGCAGGCCGGGGCTAGAGTGCTGCGGTGAGTACGCGCAAACCCCGCGGCCCCTACGCCAAGACCGCCGCCAAGCGGAAGATGATCCTCGACGCCGCGCTGGCCGCCTACGCCGAGGCCGGCAGCCGGGGGGTGTCGGTCAGGGACATCGCCGAGCGGGTCGGCCTGACGGACGCGGGCGTCCTGCACCACTTCGGCGGCCGGGAGGCCCTCCTCACCGCCGTGCTCGAAGCCCGCGACGCCGCCGCGGCCGAGGAGTTCGGGCACGAGGACGCGCTCTGGCGGGCCGACATGGTGGCGGACGCGGCGCGGACGCCCGGACTGGTCAAGCTGTTCGTCGACCTGGCGGCGGCCGCCGCCGAACCGGAGCACCCCGCCCACGAGTTCTTCACCGAGCGCTACCGCGTGCTCAACGAGCGCATCGTCCGCGCCCTCGGCGCGGGCCGTCCGGCCACCGCGCCACCCAGTCTTTCCGGTACGGCGGACGCGGACTGGGCGGCCCGGATCCTCCTGGCGGCGACCGACGGGCTCCAGATCCAGTGGCTGCTGGATCCGTCGATCGACATGGCCGCCGACATCGCCCGGCTGCGCGACGTCCTGCTCGACTCGCTGGGAGCGGGCGAGCCCGACGCCTGACAGCGGGCGGCGGGCGGGCGGCGGGACGCCGCCGTCGTACGGCCGGTCCGGGCCCGGGCGCCGATAATGGGATGGTCCTCCTGGGACGGGTGTTTCCACCGACGAGGAGCGAGATGGATGTTCCCAGCGGTTCCGCCGACGACCGGTCCTTCCCCTTCGACGCCCTCGCCGCCGCGGTCCTCGACGACCGGGGCACCGTGACGCGGTGGTCCGCGGCAGCGGCGGAACTGGTGGGGCGCGAGGCCGACGAGGTCTGCGGCCATCCCGTCCGGGACCTGCTCGCGCGTGATCCGGAAATGCCGTCCCGTACCGCGTCCGTCGAGTCCGCCGCGGTCCCGACGGCCGGCCGGGCGCTCCTGCGGCACCGTTCCGGCCACACGGTCGACGTCGCCTTCCGGACGATGCCCCTGGAGGGCTCGTCCGACGTCCTCGTCCTGGCACACCGCGCGCGGCCGGGCGCCCAACGCGCGGAAGCCGGCGCACGCACGGCCGCCACGGGGGCCGACGCCGCCGTCGAACAGCAGCGGACCCTCCGGCACCTCGACGTGCTCCACCAGGCCGCCCTGCGCGTCGGAGGATCGCTCGACGTGGAGCGCACCGCGCAGGAACTGGCCGACGTCGTCGTCCCCGCCCTCGGCCAGCTCGCCTCGGTCGACCTGGCCGACGCCGTACTGGCCGGCGACGAGCCACCGCGCTGGATCGGCGGCGGCGACCCCCACATGCGCAAGGTCGCCGTCGCCTCGGCCGACGGGACCTGGCCGGCCGGGCACGTCCAGCTGGGCGACGCGATCCCCGCCCTCCCGTACGTCGACCGCGACGTCGTCACCAGGGTGCGCCGCGACGGGGCGGTGATCCTCGGCCGGGACGAGGCCGCCGCCCTGCTCGGCGGCGACGAGCGGCTGACCGGACTACTCCTCCCCGAGGGCGGGAGCTCGACGGTCGTGGCCCCGCTGCTCGCCCGCGGCCTGATGCTCGGCAGCCTGTCCGTCTGGCGGGTGGACAACCCCGAGGCGTTCACCGCACGGGAGGCCGGCGTGCTGCGGGAGATCGCCTCACGGGGTGCGCTCGCCATCGACAACGCCCGCCGCTACACCCGCGAGCACCGCGCGGCCGTCGCGCTCCAGCGGCGGCTGCTCCCGCCGGAGACCACCGACACCGCGGCGACCGAGACCACCGGGATCTACCGCCCGGCCGGCGGCGGGGCCGAGATCGGCGGCGACTGGTACGACGTGATCCCGCTGCCGTCGCTCCGCGTCGCCCTGGTCGTCGGCGACGTGATCGGCCACGGCCTGCACGCCGCCGCCACCATGGGCCGGCTGCGCACCGCGATCCGCACCCTCGCCGACCTGGAACTGGACCCCGAGGACCTCTTCACCCACGTCGAGGACCTGGTCCAGCGCCTCGCCGAGGAGGCGCCGCCCGGGACCCAGGACGCCGTCGGCGCCACCTGCCTGTACGCCGTCTACGACCCGGTCGCCTGCCGGTGCACGTTCGTCAGCGCGGGGCACCCGCCGCCCGTCGTGGTGCGCCCCGACGGCACCGCGCACGTGGTGGCGGTCGCTCCCGGCCCGCCGCTGGCGGTGGGCGGCGCGCCCTACGAGGCCACCACGATCGACCTGGCGCCCGGGAGCGTCCTCGTCCTGTGCACGGACGGCCTGCTCGAAGGCGACGACCACGACGCCGACGCCGGACTGCGGCGGCTGGCGGACCTCCTCCCCGGACTCTGCGGACCGGGGCGGAGCCTCACCGAGACCGGGCACGCCCTGCTCGCGGAACTCGGCACCCACCCGCGCCGCGACGACATCGCGCTGCTGCTGGCCCGCACCCGGGCCGTCCCGGAGGGGGCCACCGCGCACTGGGAGTTCCCGGCGGATCCGGCGGCGGTCGGCGACGCCCGTGAGGCCGTCGCCCGGCGACTCGCGGCCTGGGGGCTGGAGGACCTGGCCTTCACCACCGAACTCATCGTCAGCGAGCTGGTCACCAACGCCGTCCGGTACGGCGGCGCCCCGATCGGGCTGCGCCTGATCCGCGACCGGGTGCTGCTCTGCGAGGTCACCGACCCGAGCAACACCCAGCCCAGGCTGCGCAGGGCCCGCAACACCGACGAGGGCGGCCGGGGGCTGTTCCTGATCGCCCAGCTCAGCACCCGCTGGGGCTGCCGCTACGGCCGGCGCGGCAAGACGATCTGGGCCGAACAGCCGATCGCGGGCGCGGCCGGCTGACCCCGGCCCGTCGCGGCCGGCCGGCCGTTCGTCCGTCGGCGCGGCCGGCCGTTCACCCGGCGGAGCGCTCGCTCGTGGACCCGGCGGGCCAGGGCAGGATGCCGGTGCGGGCGATCCGGCCGAGCCAGCGGGCGGAGGGCTTCGGGACGCGCAGGAAGGTGTGCGGGTCGACGGCGATCAGGCCGGACGTCGGCCGGTAGGAGCCCCACTCGTAGCCGTCGAGGGCGCTCCCATGCAGGTAGCCGCGGATGTCGAGGCCGTCGGAGAGGGCCAGGGCCAGGTCTTCCAGGGCTCGGCGGGTGTAGGTGATGCGGCGGCCGTCGTCGTTGGTGGCGATGCCGTTCCCGGTGACGATGATGGGCACGTCGCCGACCACGGACGCCGTGTGGCGCAGCGCCTCGCCCAGTGCGGCGGGGTAGTACTCCGAGCCCCCGAGGGTGACCTCGGCGCCTTCGGGCACGGGAAGCGGGCCCTGGCGGCCGATCCGGGTGCGGGTGCCGGCCTGCACGCCGATCCAGTCGTCGCCGCGGGCGGCCTCCAGGAAGACGTCCTCGCGGGTGTGGCGGTAGGCGGCCATGGCCTCCTCGGCGCCGGGGACGGCCTGGCACGCCCGGCTGGCGACGGACCACCCGGTGCGGACGGCGGGCGAGGCCTCCTTGACGGCGGCTGTCGCGGCCGCGTGGGCCCGGACAAGGACCTCGGTGAGCGCCGGATCGGCCAGTGCCGGATCGGTCAGTGCCGGATCGGTCGGCGCCTGATCGGGGAGCGGCGGGCGGGGGGAGGGAACGGCGGCGGCGGTCGGAAGCGCGGCGACCAGGTTCGGTTCGCTCAGGGTGCAGACGTGCCGGACGTCGTCCCCGATGATCGGCGCGGTGGCCGCGGCGTACCGGGCGAAGCGGTCGACGGCGTCCGGGGCCCGCCAGCCGCCGCGGTCGGCGAACCAGCGCGGCAGGGTGAAGTGGTGCAGCGTGACCATGGGGCGCAGGCCGCGGTCGAGGGCTCCGTCGACGATGCGCCGGTAGTGGGCGACGGCCGCGCGGGAGATGTGGCCGGGGGCGGGTTCGATGCGCGCCCACTCGATGCCGAACCGGTAGTCGGTGAAGCCGAGTTCGGCGAGCAGGTCGAGGTCGGCGGGCCAGCGGTGGTAGCTGTCGGCGGCGTCGCCGCTGGGTTCGGGGACCGGGGCGGCATCGCCGTGTTCCAGGTGCCACCAGTCGCTGGCGGTGTTGCCGCCTTCGGTCGGGTGGGCCGAGGTGGAGGCGCCGAAGAGGAAGTCGGACGGGAGGGGCAGACCGGAGCCGCAGGCGAACATGGCGGGACGTCCTTCACGGGGGCAGGGGTCCGTCGGCCGGCGCGGCGGGCTGGAGTCGTACACGGTGCGTCGGCGGCGGGGCGAGCGGGTGGGGGCGCCGCTGCGTCCCTGCCACGGTAAAACTAAAAACCTAGCGAGGCAATGTTTTCGATCGCCCGGCCGGGGAGCGCGCTCCGGGCCGTGTCACGGTCGGAGCGGGCTCGGGTGGATCTCCTCGCTCGGCTGGACCTCCTCAGAGCGAACTCACGGACAGGCCCCGGGGTGCCGCGTTCAGGACCCCCAGCAGGCGGGTGACCTCCTCGGCCATCGCGGAGCGGCCGGCTCCGAGGAAGCGCCGGGTGTCGACCAGCCGCTCGTCGGCGGCGAGCACCTCGCGGACGGCGGCGGTGAACACCTGGTTGAGGTGGGTGGCGATATTGATCTTGGTCATGCCGTGCCGCACGGCGGTGGCGAGGTGCTCGTCGGCCACGCCGGAGGAACCGTGCAGGACCAGGGGGACGGGCACGGCCTCCCGGAGTGCGGAGATCAGCTCGAAGTCCACTGCCGCGTCGCGGGTGAGCATGGCGTGCGAGGTCCCGACCGCGACGGCCAGGGCGTCCACACCGGTCGCGGTGACGAACGCGGCGGCCTCGGCGGGGTCGGTCCGCGCGCCGGGGGCGTGCACGCCGTCCTTGCCGCCGACCTCGCCGAGCTCCGCCTCGACCCAGACGCCCGCCGCGTGGCAGTGGGCGACCACCTCGGCGGTGGCCCGCACGTTGTTTGCGTAGTCCAGGGCGGAGGCGTCGAACATGACCGACGAGAAGCCCAACTCGACCGCCTCTCGGACGAGTTCGGCGGAGGTCGCGTGGTCGAGGTGGATCGCCGTCGGCACGGCGGCCGCCGCGGCGACGGCCAGCACGGCCCGGCCGACCGGGGCCAGGCCGCCGTGGTAGCGGACGGCGTTCTCGCTGATCTGCAGTACCACCGGCGACCCGGCGGCCTCCGCGCCGGCGACGATGGCCTGGGCGTGTTCGAGCTGGATGACGTTGAACGCCCCGACACCGCGACCGGTGCCGGCGGCGGTGACGATCTCTCCGGTACCCGTCAGTGGCATCGGGACTCTCCTTCGCGAGTGGTGGGTGCTTGAGCGGAATCTGGTTGAACAGCCGCTGGAGGATCGGCAGTTGCCGCTTCGGTGAGCGGCTCGGCGGTCACCTCCTGCAGCAGGCGGCGGTGGACGGCGGGATCGAAGTCCCCGGCCAGCGGCGCGGCGACGGCGGCCGCGGACAGGGCCACCGCGCGGGTCAGCCGCAGCGGCCACGGCGTGTGCGAGACCAGCCCGAGCGCCAGCGCGGCCACGGCCGCGTCGCCCGCACCGGTGGGGTTGCCGGCGAGTGCGCGCGGCGGCCTGGCCCGCCAACTCCCTTGTGGGGTCACGGCGATCAGGCCGTCGGGGCCGAGCGAGGCCACCACCGCCCGGGCGCCGGCGGCCCGTAGCGCCGCGGCACCGGCGCGCGGGTCGGCGGTACCGCTGGCGGCCCGGAGTTCGGCGGCGTTGGGTTTGACGATCGCGGGTGCGGCCTCGACGCCGGCGTGCAGGGCGTCGCCGCTCGCGTCGAGGACGGCGGGCACGCCGTGGCCGTGGGCGAGGCGGATCAGCACGGCGTAGGCGTCGTCGGGCAGGCCGCCGGGGAGACTGCCGGAGAGGACGACCGCACGGGCGCGGGGGAGCAGGCGGTCGTACCGGCCGAGGAAGGCGCTCCACTCGGCGCCGGTGACCACCGGGCCCGGCTCCAGCAGGATGGTGGAGTCGCCGAGGTGGTCCTCGACGACCGCGACGGTGCGGCGGGTCTCGCCCGCGATCGGGACGAGTGCGTCGGTGAGCCCGGCCGCCGCGAGATCGGCGCGGACGGCGTCGCCGCCCGGTCCGCCGGCCAGGCCGGTGACGACCGTCTCGTGGCCGAGGGCGTGCAGGACGCGGGAGACGTTGACGCCCTTGCCGCCGGCGCGGGCGGCCGCCTCGCGGACCCGGTTGTCGGCCTGGGGCCGCAGCCGGTCGAGGCGGTAGGTGAGGTCGAGGGCGGTGTTGAGCGTGACGGTCAGGATCACCGGTCGGCCCTCCGGAGCGGGGCCGGCACCCGGACGCCCGGGAGGTCCCGGGCGAGCAGGGCGGCGCCCAGGCACCCGGCCTGGTGGCCGAGCCGCGCGGGGACGATCCGCGGCATGCCCTGGAAGGTCAGCCGGTCGGCGAGCGCGCTGCGCAGCGGGTCGAAGTACGAGGCTCCGGCCTGGGCCAGACCACCGCCGATGACGATCCGTTCGGGGTCGAGCAGGGTGACGGCGGCGGCGAGGCCGTCGGCGAGCGCCTCGACGGCGTCCTGCCAGATCCCGGCCGCGACGTCGTCACCGTCGGCGGCCCGTTGCTGGACCTCCTTGGCGCCGAGGCCGGTCTCCCCGGTGGCCCGGCCGTAGCGGCGGGCGATGGCGGCGGCCGAGGCGACGGTCTCCAGGCAGCCGCGGCCGCCGCAGGGACAGGGCTCCCCGTCGGGCCGCACGCGCAGGTGGCCGAGTTCGCCGGCGCCGCTGTGCCGGCCGGCCAGGGCCCGGCCGTCGAGCATGACGGCGGCGGCGACGCCGGTGCCGACCGGGACGAACAGGAAGGAGCGGCAGCCCCGGCCGGCGCCGAGCCTGGCCTCGGCGAGCCCGCCGGCGCGGACGTCGTGCCCGAAGGCCACCGGGAGGCCGAGTTCCTCCGTGAGCCAGCTCCGGACGGGGACGTGCTGCCAGCCGAGGTTGCCCGCGAACACCGCCGTGCCGGTCGTCTCGTCGACGATGCCCGGGACCGCGATGCCGACGGCGGACGGCGCGAACGTGCGGGCGAGGTCGGCGGCGAACCCGAGGACGTTGTCGACGACGGCGTCCGGGCCGCGTTCGGCGAGGGTGGGACGGCGTTCGGTGTGGACGAGGGTGCCGTCGTCGGCCATGGCGCCGGCCTTGATCTGGGTGCCGCCGACGTCGAGGGCGATGACCGTCATGCCGTGCCCTCCGGCCCGGAGGCACCCGGCCCGGCCGGGGCGGTCAGGACGACGGAGCGGGTGAGGTTGCGCGGCTGGTCGGGGTCGAGGCCGCGGCCGTGCGCCAGCTCGACGGCGAGGCGCTGGGCGCGGATCAGGTCGGCCAGCGGGTCGAGGTCGGAGACGGAGGCGAGCGCGCCGATGGCCCGGACCTCGTCGAGCAGCCCGGCCGGCGGCGGGCCGAAGAACCACACCACGCTGCCGGGTTCGGTGACACTGACCGGGCCGTGCCGGTACTCCATCGCCGGGTAGGACTCCGTCCACGACCCGGAGGCCTCGCGCAGCTTGAGCGCCGCCTCGTTGGCCAGGCCGACCGTCCAGCCGGCGCCGAGGAAGGTGAACTGGCGCGCCGCCACGGCCCCTTGGGGCAGCGGGGTGAGGAGGGCGCGCTCGGCCTGTTCGGGCAGGTCGCTGGGGACGAGGCCGAGGTGGGCGCGCAGCAGGACGAGGGCCGTGGTGGCGAACCGGGTCTGCACGACGGACTTCTCGTCGGCGAAGCCCAGGTCGATCACGGTGCCGGCGGCCGCGCTGATCGCGGTCGCGGTGTCGCCGGTGATCGCGACCGTGGGCGTGCCGGTGCCGGCGGCCTGCCGCAGGGCGGCGAGCACCTCGGTCGTGGTGCCGGAGCGGCTGATGGCGAGCACCCGGTCGTAGCGGCGGCCGGCCGGGAACTCGGAGGCGGCGAAGGCGTCGGTCTCGCCCTGTCCGGCGGCTTCGCGCAGTGCGGCGTAGGCCTGCGCGATGTACAGCGAGGTGCCGCAGCCGAGGACGGCGACCCGTTCGCCGGGCTCGGGCAGCCCGCCGGGGGTGAGGTCCAGGGCGCGGCGCCAGGTGCTCGGCTGGCTGGCTATCTCGTCGGAGACGTGGGTCATGGAGGGCTCCTGCATAGGGGAAGAGGCGCGGCGGAGCGGCGACGCCTGCGCGGTGATGCTCTGAAGATAGTGAGAATGAGCAGAAGTGCGCAACAGTGCGCAGAACATTGCAACAGAGGAAGCGGCCCGGGGCGGATGGACACGGGGGTGGACGGGGTGCCGATGTCGAGGCCGCGCCACCCGCCCCGGGCCGCTCAGCCCGACGTCAGGCGCCGGGCGGGGTGTCGAAGGGCGCGGCCCAGGTCTGGTTGGTCTGGATCGCGCCGGGTGCGGCGCCGCAGGTGTAGACGTCGACCGGGGTTCCCGCCGTGGTGGTGGTGCCGCGGTAGACGTCCAGGCACAGGTTCGTGCCGGCGAGCTTCAGGTTCCCGTCGCGGTCGTACGTCCAGCTCTGGTAGCCCGGGGCGGAGCCGCAGGGGGCGACGCCGACCCACTGGCCCTGCTGCCCGTTGACCACCCCGGCACCGGTCGAACTCTGCGCGGTGAGGCACAGGTCGCCGCCGCCGGCCTGGAGCAGCCGGACGGAGCCGTCGGTGTCGCGCTGCCACTGCTGGTTGGACGTGCCGGAGCACGGGTACACGTCGACGGCGGTGTCGGCGGTCCGGGACTGGTAGTTGTCCAGGCAGAGCGAGGACTTGCCCCAGCTGTCGCGGGAGGCGGTGATCTGGCCGCGCGGTGTGGCGCCGCCGCCGCTCGGCGGGGTGATCCTCAGCATGGCGCTGTCGTGCGGGGCCACGGTGAGGCCGACGGTGCCCGCCGACGTCGCGGTGGTGTGCGCCCACAGGTCCCGGACGGTGTAGCCGCCGGTGGCGTCGAAGCCGATCGCGTGCAGGTCGAGGGTGTAATTCGCGGCGGAAGCACCCTTGTTGAGCACCACCACGGCGCGGCTGCCGTCGGCGAGCGGCTTCACCACGACGTCGATGCCGCTGCTCGCGGCGGGGGTGCCGTCCGCGTTGGCACCGCCGCCGACCACCCGCTGGCCGCCGGCGCCCAGCGGGTCCTGGTCGACGGCGATGACCTCGGAGTTGCCCAGGATGCCGACCGACGCGTTGAGGTGCGCCGCCTCCGCCGGGTGCGCGGCGATGTACGAGGGGGAGAACTTGCGGGCGTCGGTGGAGATGACGAGCGGCGCGGCGAGCGCGGAGAACAGCGACATCTGGCTGCGCTCCTCGGCCGTGGTCATGCCGTTGTCGCCGATGAGCAGCATGTCGGCGTCGTTCCAGTCGCCGGGTCCCTGGTAGCGGCTGAGCTCCAGGGAGTTGTCGAAGCTCTGGTAGGCGCCGAAGTTGTACGAGGACTGCACGCCGAGCGGCTGGTTCCACGGGTCGGTGGCGCCGTTGTCGTAGTCGTTGAAGATGTCCGGGCCGACCCGCCAGAGCTGGCCGAGGCCGCGCACCCAGGTCATGGCGTCGGACTTGGTGGGTCCGTTGCCGTAGGCGGCGGGGGCCGAGATGTTGAACGTGACGTTCGGCGTGGGGGTGCCGGCGTTGTTGGCGGCGGTGACGGCGCCGGCGAGGTCGCCCGCCATGCGGCTGTCGAGCGTCCGCATCGGCTCCTGCTGCCCGCAGTTGTCGTACTTGAGCGTGTCGACTCCCCAGGAGACGAAGGAGCCGGCGTCGTTCTGCTCGTAGTGCTCGCTGCCGTTGGGCAGGTTGGGCGAGGTCGGTGCGACGGTCGAGCAGGTGTGGGTGCCGGAGGTCTCGTAGATGCCGAACCTGGCTCCCAGGCCGTGCAGGTAGTCGCCGTAGGCGGTCAGCTCGTCGTCGAAGCCGGGCTGCCGGGTGGTGTCGCGAACGTCCGTGCGCGAGCCCCAGTTGGCCGCGCCGTGCAGGTAGCCGGAGCCGTTGCGGTACATCCAGCAGTCGTCGACCGTGACGGTCTTGTACCCGGCGGCGATCAGGCCGGCGTCGGACAGGCCCTTGGCGTTGTCCTCCATGTACTGCTGGAAGGAGTAGCCGAGCCGCGGCGAGCCGTCGAGCGGCGCCTGGGGAGTGCAGGTGGCGCGGGCCCAGTTGTTGAAGCCCATCGGCGGGGTGGCGGCGATCGGCCCTTGCGGGGTGGCCGCGGCCGAGTAGTTGGCGACCGGGGCGGTCACGCCGTCGTCGGCGGCGGCCGGGGTCACGGTGAGGGCGGAGCCGGTGACGATCAGCGTCGTGCACAGCAGGACGGACGCGGCCCGGAGGGGGCGTCTGGTCATGGGGAATCCTTCCACGGCGGGTTGGAGTCGAATGAGCAAAGTTGCTCTAAATCCACGTCGAGTGGGCATTTTCGAGCGTGTGCGCGACAGCTTCGAGGCTGCGGTGCGCATGAGTCAAGGCATCTGCGCGGAGTCCTGCCGACCGAATCTTCCGGCAACACTTCGGTAACGCCGACTGGCCTGCGGGGGTGTCGGCGTTGCACACTCTCCTCGCGAGAATGTTCAAGCGTGCGCATATCAGCCTGCTTCGCTCATCAATGAGCATGGCGGCGCATGGCCGGCTCGCGACCCCCTCCTCCCCGCAAAGGCGGTCCCCCATGAACCCGCGCGTCCTCGTCCTCCCCGCCGTCTGTCTGGCCGCCGCGCTCACGCTGTCGGCCTGCGGCTCCGGCTCCGACGGCTCCGGGCCCTCGGCCGACGGCACCACGACGATCAAGTTCGTCGCGGCGGACTACGGCTCCAACGGACAGAACCCCAGCCAGGCGTACTGGCAGGGCGTGATCTCGGCGTTCGAGCAGCAGAACCCGAAGATCCAGGTCGACCTGCAGGTGATCAACTGGAACGACCTGGACGCCCAGGTCAAGACGATGGTGCAGAACGGCAACCAGCCGGACCTCCTGCAGACCGGCGGCTACGCGGACTTCGCCAAGGACGGCCTGCTCTACCCCGCCCAGGAGGTGCTCTCCGGGAACACCGCGATCGACTTCGTCCCCGCGATGGCCCGGGCGGGCGAGCAGGACGGCACCCAGTACGGCATCCCGTTCGTCGCCAGCACGCGGCTGTTCCTGGTCAACAACGCGCTCTTCCGCAAGGCCGGCCTCGACCCGGCCAAGCCCCCGAGGACGTGGGCGGACGTCACCGCCGCCGCCACCGCGCTCAAGAAGGCGGGCGTCGAGATCCCGCTGGGCGTGCCGCTCGGCAAGGAGGAGGCGCAGGGCGAGTCGTTCATCTGGATGCTGGAGAACCACGGCGGCTACCAAGGGCAGGACGGGCACTACGCCATCGACTCGCCCGCCAACCTCGACACCTTCGCGCAGCTGAAGTCCTGGGTCGACGCGGGCCTGACCGAGCAGAGCCCGGCGGCCGTCAACCGCACCGACCTCACCAAGGACTTCGCCTCCGGCAAGGTCGGCATGCTCAACGGCTTCCCGGGACAGCTCGCGGACCTGAAGGGCATGGACGTCGGCTGGACGGCGATGCCGAGCAAGGACGGCGCCACCAAGGCCACCCTCGGCGTCGGCGACTGGATGATGGCCTTCAAGAAGCGCGGCCACAAGGACCAGGTCAAGGCGTTCCTCGACTTCGCCTACGGCAAGGACAACGTGGTGAAGTTCGCCAAGGAGTACAACCTGCTGCCGGTCACCCGGTCCGCGTCGGCGGCCCTGCAGGGCGACCCGGACGAGAAGGACCTGCTGCCGTTCCTACAGGCCCTGCCCACCGCGAGCTTCTACCCGCTGAGCGACCCGACCTGGCCCGCGGTCTCCGCCCAGGTCAAGACCCAGATCGGCACCGCCGTCAGCGACCCGAAGAAGACGCTCGGCGCGTTGCAGCAGGCCGCCCAGCAGGCCGGTCAGTGAGCCGGTCAGTGAGTCGTCGGCCGAGCCACAGACAGGAATCCCCCGTGTCCCGCCCCGCCACCACCGCCGTCCCGGCGGGCCGCACGGCCCGCCGGGCCCACCGGCCCCTGCGCCTCCTGGACCGCCTCGGTCCGCTGCCGTGGATCGCGCCCGCCGTCCTGCTGATCCTCGCCGTGGTCGTGTGGCCGGTGGTGGAGATGGTCCGCACCTCGCTGCGGCGCATCGACACCACCGGCACCGACCACGGCGCGGCCGGCCTGGCCAAGTACCGCAAACTGTTCGCCGACCCGCGCCTGCCCGACGTGCTCGGCTGGACAGTGCTCTGGACGGTCGCCGTCGTCGGCCTGACCATGCTCCTCTCCCTCGCCCTCGCCCAGCTCTTCAACCAGGAATTCCCCGGCCGACGGATCAC
>NZ_JBHYWI010000020.1:0-133622 GCF_042751525.1 Kitasatospora sp. NPDC059408 | reverse complement strand
CCACCGAGGCGTCGTTCTCGAAGCCGTCGATGTCGTAGACCGGCACGTCCACCGACTGGTCGACGCCGCCGCCGAGCTGCCACTGCCAGGCGAGGCCAGGGGCGGGCTGCCAGCGGGCGCCGGACGGCGGCGGGGCGGTGGTGCCGCCGCCCGGGGTGCCGGGGGCGGACGGCCTGCCGGACGCCGACGGGGTCCCGGGAGTCCCGGTCGGCGTGGGCGTGGGTGTGTCGGAAGCGCTCGGCGTGCCCGGGGCGCCGGGGGTCGCGGTGTCGCTCGGGGTGCCGGGGGTGCCGGGAGCGGTCGCCGCGGGCGGCTCGCTCGGGGAGTCACCGGCCGACGGGCCGTGGTCGTCCCCGGAGCTGCTGCACGCGGTGGCCAGCAGGGCGACGGCGAGGGCGATGGCGGCCGGTAAGGGCCGGGTGCGGCGGTTCACGGTTGTCGAACTCCGGATCTGGTCAGGTCAGTTCAGCGGCGGTCAGACCGTGGGGGAGGGTGCACCAGGGGTTGTCCCCGGAGCCCGGAACGGCGGCGCTGACGCCCGCCCGTCGGGCGGCGATCAGCGCGGTGACGTCCCCTGCCTGGTCGGCGGGGACGTCGTACACCAGGTGGCAGAAGCGGGAGGCCGCGTGGCGGCCGGTCCACAGGGGCAGGGTCATCTCCCGGTAGGCGTCCCAGGTGCCCTCGAAGGTGACCAGCAGGTCGGCGAGGCCGACCTCGGCGTAGCCGGGGTCCGGGTGCTCGCCGTGGCCGAACACGACGGTGCCGCAGCCGGCCGCGCGGGCCGCCGTGGCCAGCCGCCGGTAGTGCGCCAGCGCGCCCGGGTGGCAGGCGACCTGGTCGAGGTACACGCCGGTGATGCCGTGGCGCTGGCGGTACGTCAGGATGTCGGCCACCACGGCCGCGTGGGAGCGCCGGCCGTAGTCGGTGTCGGCGTAGCCGAGCAGCGGCAGGCCGGCGGCCCGCAGTTCCTCGGCGGCCTCGGCGAAGACGTTGTCCGGGACCTCGCCGGGGCCGTCGGCCAGGTTGAGCACGATGGCGGCGATCCTGGCCGGGTCGGCGGCGGCGACCGCCCGCCAGGCCGCCGGGTCCACCGCGGGGTGGACGTACAGCGGCACCAGCAGGCGGCCGTCGGGGGTGGTCCCGGTCATCCGAGGACCGGGGTCGGGCCGGGCCCGGTGCTGAGCCAGAGGTCGCGCAGGGTGTCGGCGAGGTCGGTCTCCGGGTGCCAGCCGAGCTCCCGGGCGGCGGCCGACACGTCGGCCTGCTGCCAGGAGACCGCGGCCGAGCGCTCGGAGCCCGCCCCGCTCTCGTCGATCCGGCCGGTGAAGCCGGCCGCCGCGACCAGGCCGTCGGCGATCGCCCGGACCGGCCTGGCCCGCCCGGAGGCGAGGTTGAGCACCCGGGGGAGCGGACGGTCCGCGGCGGTGGCCAGGGCGACCGCGCGCGCGATGTCGCGGGCGTCGACGAAGTCGCGGTGGGCGGAGAGGTCCCCGACCCGCACGACGCCGTCGGTGCCCTCGGGCGCCACCCGGCGCAGCTCGGCGGCGAGCCGGCCGGGCAGCGAGCCCGCCGGTGCCCCCGGGCCGACCGGGTTGAACACCCGCAGCACCACCGCGTCCAGCGGCGAGCCGGCCACCGCGAGGGAGCCGGCCAGCTTGGTCGCGCCGTACACGCCGACGGGACGGGCGTCCGCCTCCTCGGACAGCGAGCTGCCCGTCTCGCAGACGCCGTACTCGCCGGCCGAACCGATGTGCACCAGCCGGGTCTTCGGGGCGCCGAGCTGCAGCGCCTCGCAGAGCACCGCCGGACCGCGGGCGTTCACCTCGGCCAGCTTGACCGCGCTGCCGGCCACCGCGCCGGCGAAGTTGACCACCACGTCGGGGGCCAGCGCGGCGAGTTCCTCGCCGAGCGGGCCGGGCTGGGCGGTGGCCAGGTCCAGCCGCAGGTCGTGGGCGGGCCGCCGGCCCGCGGTCAGCACGGTGGCACCGGGCAGCGACCGCAGGACGGCGGTGGCGTGGCGGCCGAGGAAGCCGTCCCCGCCGAGAAGCAGGATCCTCACGCGGCCCGTCCGTCGCTCTCGGCGCCCGCGGTGGCGGGCGTCTGGTCGGTGTCCGCCGCAGTGCGGGCGGCGGGGACCGGCAGCTCCGTGACCGACGGCGCGACGGTGCCCGCCTCGAAGGGCATCAGCACCGGGCGGATGCTCGCGAACTCGGCGTTCGCGCGGTCGTAGTCGTCCGGGCGGCCGATGTCGAGCCAGTAGCCGCCGAAGTCGTAGGAGGACGGCGGGGTCTTGGCGGCCAGCAGGTCGAGCACCAGCTCGTCGAAGCCGAGCGGCAGGCCGGGGGTGTACTTGGCGAGCGCGGAGCGGGACACGCCGTACACGCCCATCGAGACGCGGTAGTCGATGCTCGGCTTCTCCTGGAAGCCGGTGATGCTGCCGGACTCGGTGGTCAGGACACCGAAGTCGATCTTCACCTGGCGGGCGTAGGTGGCGATGGTCAGCGGAGCGCCGGACGTCTCGTGGTGCTTGAGCACCCCGGCGAAGTCCAGGTCGGTGAGGATGTCGCCGTTCATCACCAGGAAGTGCTCGGGCAGGCGGTCCTGCATGGTGAGCAGGGGGCCCATGGTGCCGAGCGGGCTGTCCTCGACGGCGTAGCCGACGCGCAGGCCCCACTGGGAGCCGTTGCCGACGTACGCGCGGATGATGTGGCCGAGGTGGCCGATGGCCAGGGTGACGGTCTTGAAGCCCGCGGCGGCGAGCTGGCGCATCACGATCTCCAGGATCGCGTGCTGGTCGCCGATCGGGACGAGCGGCTTGGGGAGCGCGGTGGTGTACGGGCGGAGACGGACGCCCTTACCGCCGGCCAGGATCACTGCATGCATGGTGTTTCCCCCACGGAAGGTATGTGCAGGACACGAGCCTTGAGAACCAGAGATGGCTGGATCGGTGCGGCGGGTCAGACGTTGTAGATGTCGGTCTTGTAGCGGGCCAGGTTGGCCGGGTCCTGGAAGAACTCGATGGTCTGCTCCAGGCCCTGCTCCAGGCTGAAGCCGGGCGCCCAGCCGGTCGCCTCGCGCAGCTTGGTGGCGTCCGCGACCAGGCGCATGACCTCGGAGTTGGTCGGACGGATGCGCTGCTCGTCCTCCTTGACCACGAGGTCGACGCCCATCAGCTTGCCGACCAGGGTGACCAGGTCGCCCACCGAGATCTCGCCGCCGGTGCCGGCGTTGAAGGTCCGGCCGACCACGGCCTCGGCGGGCGCGGTGCCGACGGTGCGGAAGGCGTTCGCGGTGTCCTTGACGAACATGAAGTCGCGGGTCGGGCGCAGGTCGCCGAGGGTGATCTCGGTCTGGCCGGCGGCGACCTGGGCGATCACGGTCGGGATGACGGCGCGCATCGACTGGCGCGGGCCGAAGGTGTTGAACGGGCGCAGGGTGACGACCGGGGTCTCGAAGCTGGCGTAGTAGCTGTCGGCCAGCCGGTCCCCGCCCGCCTTGGAGGCGGCGTACGGGGACTGGGTGTTGATCGGGTGCTCCTCGGTGATCGGCACGGTCTGCGCGGTGCCGTAGGTCTCGCTGGTCGAGGTGTGCACCAGGCGCTGGATGCCCAGGTGGCGCACCGCCTCCAGCACGTTCAGGGTGCCGGTGACGTTGGTGTCGACGTACGAGTGCGGGGCCCGGTAGGAGTACGGGATCGCGATCAGGGCGGCCAGGTGGTAGACGGTCTCGGTGTTCTTGACCAGGTCGATGACCGAACCCGGGTCCCGGACGTCGCCCAGGATGATCTCGACCGAGTCCAGCACGTCCTTCGGCAGGGTCTCCAGCCAGCCGAACGAGGAGAAGGAGTTGTACTGGACCATCGCGCGGACCTGGTGCCCGTCGGCGACCAGGGTCTCGACGAGGTGGGAGCCGATGAAACCCTCGGCTCCGGTGACGGCGACGCTGCTCATGCGTGATTCGCTTTCTGCTTCTCGGGGGAGCGGCCGGGCCTGTCGCGGTCCGGCCGGTGGTGTTGTCGGCCGGCGCTGCGGTGTGCGTCCGGCCGGGCACGTGGTTCGGTCGTGCGTGTTCTTCGGTGGTGTTCAGCGGTGCTGGGTGGTGCGGCCGAGCACGGGCCCGGCGATGGCGGTGAGGACGAAGGCGGCCGTCCCGCAGCCGATCAGCTGCAGGAGGGTCGGATCCGCACCGGTCAGCAGCCCGGCGCTCTCGGCACCCGCGGCGGCCAGACAGATGAGGGCGGTGCTCCAGCTGAGCCCGAAGGCGTTCAGCAGCAGCGCCAGCCAGAGCGAGCCGCCGAGGAGCAGCAGCGCGCCGAGCTGCGGGACGCCGAGCGCGGGGGCGCCGGGCCACAGCACGGTCGCGGCGGCGTCCAGCGCGGCCACGGTGGTGAGGTAGATGAAGAGGCAGCCGAGCAGCACCCCGCCGGTGCGGCGGACGAACTCGCCGGAGGTGTGGCTGACCCGCAGCGCGGCGACGGCCATCGCCCGGTAGCGGAAGAGCAGCCACTCGGCGAGGCCGAGGCTGAGCGTCAGGGCGATCATGGCCGGGCCGGTGGGGGCGGTGTGGGCGCCCCGCGCGGCTCCGGTCTCGACCGCCTGGTGGATGGTCACGCCGAGGCCGGCGATCAGGGTGAGGGTGCCGCAGGCCAGGCCGAACAGCAGGTGCGGGATCTCCTGACGGAGCTGCAGCCTGACCGTGGCGGCGTCCTTGGCCTCCTTGTCACCGCGGATGCAGTTGACGAGCTCGCGGACCGCCAGGCCGACGGCCAGCACGAGCGAGCTCAGCAGGACCACCGTCCGGACGACCTGCGGGACGTCCACCGCGAGCACCACACCCGCGCCGATCGAGGCCGGTGCCAGCGCCAGCAGCAGGAACTTCTCCCGCCCGAGCACCAGCAGCACGGTCGCCGCGCCCAGGTAGGCGGACTGCCCGGCGGCGAACAGCAGGGAGGCGAGCGGCCCGCCGACGACGTACGCCGCGGCGGAGGCGATCAGCGCGCCGATCGGTGCGCCGATGCTCAGGCAGACCGCGGAGTCCCGGCGCCGCAGCCGGCTGAGCCAGCGGTACGCGCGGTGCGCGAGCGCCTGGTTGAAGGCCCAGCTGGCGACGGTGGCGACGGTCAGCGCGAGCATGCCCGAGGGCAGGCCGAAGCGCATCCGGGTGGCCGCGAACAGGTTGGCGCCGAGCAGGTAGCCGAGCCCGGGCAGGGCGAACACCAGGCCGCGCACGACGCAGCGCCAGGGGTCGGCCCGCCAGGGGTTGGCGAACTCGGAGCTCGGGCCGGGGTAGCGGCGCTCGACCTTCTCGAACAGTTCCTCGGCGACGGTGAAGGCGTCGGGGCGGCCGTACAGGAGGGCGGCCTGCTCGTCGGAGAGGCCGTCGGACTCCAGGAAGGCCGCGATCTCGAAGGGGTGGACGGCGTCGGCGCAGACGTCGCGCAGCCGCTCGGCGAGTTCGTCCAGCGGGTCCGCGGAGAGGCCGAGCTCCTCCTCGGGCGCCGGCTGGGCCGGCAGGACCGGGCGGCGGCGCCCCCGCGGGAGCGTGCGCAGCTGCATCGTCCGGTCGGCGCCGGCCTCGTCCGGAACCAGGCGAATGGGACCGCTCATGCGCCCACCTCGCTGCACTCGGCGGCCGCTTCGCGGCACGCGCACCTCTTCATGGTTCTCTTGCTGTGCTCGTTCACGCCCCCACCTCGCTCGGCTGGGGCCGGGCGACGGCGAGCTGCTGGTCCCAGTCGGTCGGGACGTCGTCGTCGACGGCCACCACGCCCTCGGGCATCCAGCGGGCGGTGCCGAGGAGCTCGGTGTAGATGCCCCGGAAGCCGTCGATGTTCTGGCGCAGCGTGAACTGCTCGATGACCCGCAGCCGGGCCTGCTCGCCGAGCCGCCCGCGCCGCTCGGCGTCGCGCAGCAGTTCGATCGCGGCGGCGGCCATCGGCTCGGGCTCGCGCGGTGGGACGACCAGGCCGGTGTCTCCGACGGCCTCGCGCACGCCGCCGACGTCCGTCGAGACGGTCGCGCGGCCGCAGGACATCGCCTCGATGAGGGTGAACGGGAAGCCCTCGCTGATGCTGGAGAGCATGACCACGTTGCCCGCCGCGTACGCGTCGGTGATGTCGGCGACGCGGCCCTCGAAGGCCACCGAGTCGGCGATGCCGAGCTCGGCGGCCAGGGCTATGCAGCCGTCCCGGTACGCCTCGCCGCCCTTGGGAGTGCCACCGAAGAGCCGCAGTCGCGCCTCGGGGATCTCCCGCTGGACGATGGCGAAGGCGCGGATCAGCGTCTCCAGGTCCTTGATCGGGTCGACCCGGCCGGCCCAGCTGAGGGTCGGGGTCTGCGGCTCGGGTCCGGCGGGCGGGAAGGCCGCCGGGTCCACGCCGTTGTAGACGGTCCGGATGTTCTCCGACGGGGTGCCGCCGCGCTCCTCCCAGCGCCGGTTGTACCGGTTGCCGGGGGTGACGAGGGCGGCCTGCCGGTAGCTCTCCTCGGCGAGCATCCGGTAGAAGCCGAGCAGCAGCGCCTTGACCGGCCAGCGGTACGGGCCGGTGCGGTAGCCGAGGTAGCGCTCGCGCAGGTAGATGCCGTGCTCGGTGAGCAGGAACGGTACGCCGTACTGCTGGGCGGCGATCAGCCCGGGGAGCGTGGCCAGGCCGCCGCTGGCCGCGTGGGCGACGCCGTCCGTCGGCGGCTCGACCGACAGCGGGCGCAGCGCGTGCTCCAGGAGGTCGGTGGCGTTCAGGGCGTCGTGGAGGGTGGGCCGGGAGACGGCGGTGGGGAGGTAGTCGCGGGTCCAGACGTGCTGGAGGGTGCGCAGGGCCCGCTCGCTGCGCAGCGCGGGGCTGAGCAGTCCGCGCCGGGCGAGGTCGGCGAAGCCGTACAGCTCGGTGCCGAAGTGGGTGGTGTAGACCGGGTCGAGGATGGAGTGCAGGAAGCGCTCGTACGCGTTGAGGAAGCGCCGCATCTCGCTGCCGCGCGGCGCCCTGGCCTCGGCGGCCGGGCCCCACAGCGGTGCGGTGGTGACGGACCGGACGTTGGCGGGCAGCTCCCAGGCGAGCGGCTCGTGACCGGTTCCGGTGACGGCGATGATGTCGAAGTCCACGTCGGGCATGCCCTGAACGAGCTGGTCGCACCAGACGCTCACGCCGCCGTGCTGGTGCGGATACGTCCCCTCGGTGAGCAGGGTGACGCGCATCTCCTGTCCCCCCTCCTGTTCTTGCGTCGGGTGTCCGGCCTGGGTGGCCGGAACGTGGGCCGTGGCAGGGCCGGGCCGGGTTCGCCGGCGCCGGCCCCACCATCGGGTCTTGCGTGTTACCGGGAGCCGGGCTTGCCGGCCTGCTTCTTGTTGAGCCCGGCCGTCCCCCCGGAGGCCACGGAGCTCTTCACGACACCGGCTGCGCCGCCGTTGCCGTTCTGCTGGACGCCCTTGCCGGGCACCGGGGTTCCGCTGCCCGGGACCAGGACCGGAGCCTTGGTGCGGGTGGTGTCGCTGGGGCCGGCGGGGACCGGGGTGGCGACGCCCTGGGGAACCACCTTCTTGTCGGCCGGGGCCGGGGCCGGGACGGACTTGGCCGCGACGCTCGGCGCGACGGCGGCCGGGGCCGCCGGAGTGGCACCCGAGGACAGCTGCAGCGTGACGGAGCTCTGCAGCGCGCCCGGCGCCACCCAGCCGGAAAGCGTACCGGCGTAGGCGGAACCGAAAGCGGTCGAACCGATGGCCAGCTTCTGAGTAGTTCCCGTCGGCATGGTGGCCTCGATCTGAACGCCGGCCGGCGCGGAGACGGTGACGTTGTTACCGATCTTGTACGCGGTCACCTGGCCGGCGGCGACGGCCGCGCTCCAGGCCCCGCGCTTCTGGAACTCCTGGCCGATCTCGCGCTCGCCGAGGTTCACGACGGGGGCGCTGTCGGCGTAGAGCGCGCGGTAGTTGCCGAGGATCTTCTCCAGCACCGGGTAGATGATCCGGCCCTCGGAGAGGTTCGACTGGTGGATGTAGTGCGGCCGCGGGTCGTTGCTCATGATGTGGCCGAGGTCGATCCGCGCCTCGAGCGGCACGATGTACGACTGGAAGCCGGTGTTGACGTCCAGCGGCTTGGGCAGGCAGGTGGAGCTGGGGTTGTTCTCGCAGATCCCGCTGCCGCCGTTGGCCTTGCTGGTGTAGATCCAGTTGTACTCGTCGGTCTCCTCCACCGCCGAGCCGGCGTTGTAGAAGACGTTCATCGGGTAGCGCGGCACGGTCAGCGTGGAGGGGCCGACGGCCCGCTGGCCGGACTCGCGGGAGGCGTCGCTGCCGGTGAACTTGATGCCGTTGGCGGCCAGCGCCGGCGCCAGGTTCGGGTTGTCGCTGGTCTCCTGCGGGGCGGTCAGCAGCCCGGAGTGCTCGCCGGTGACGAGGACCTGCGGGTCGACCTTGGTGAGGCCGTTCTTGGTGGCCCAGTCGAAGTTGTTCTTGACCTGGGTCTGGATGGTGTTCTGGTCGACCCAGACGGTGTTGCCGGTGGCGTCCTTGGTGCAGCGCCACGGCACCACGGTGACGTCCTGGACGCAGCCCAGGTACGGGTGGCTGTAGGTGTGGTTGACCCAGCGGTAGCTGTTCTGGTCGGCGATCAGCTGCTGCGCCGTCGGGTCGACCGTGGTGCTGTGGTCGGCCTTCCAGTCCTCGCTGCCGCCGCCGTTGTACAGCAGGTCCAGCGTGAAGTTGTTCGTGGTCATCCACTGCTTGGCGTACTGCGCGTCGGCGGGGCTCATCCGGATCGGGGTGCCGGTGTCCGGGGTGCCGGGCGGGCAGGTCACGTCGCCGGGGGTGCACTTCAGGGTGGTCGACCAGCGGTCGTCCGCCAGGAGGACGTCGTCGATGTGGGCCGCGAAGTAGTTGCGGTCGTACCCGAGGTGGACGCCCTGGGTGATCCAGTCGACCATGCCGCGCGCCAGCAGGCGGTACTGCTGCTGGTACTGGTTGTAGACGAACGTGACGACCAGTTCCTTGCGGCCGTCGTGGGTGTACTCACCGACCAGCGAGCCGCGCGCGGAGGCGCCCGGGATCGGGGCGTCGACGAGCGGGGTGAACGAGGCGCCGGCCGGGAGGCTCGCCAGGGGGGTGGCGAGGTACCCGTAGCTCTCGCTGACGTTCGGGTCGTTGTCCTCGAAGGGCACGGCGCCCTTCAGGTAGCCGAACGGGCCCGAAGTGCCGGCGGTGGTGGTGGCGGCCTGGAAACCGTCCAAGGTGCCAATGTAACCGGGATTTTGGGCCCAGTTCAGACCGACCGCCGGGCTGGCGAACGTGTACGCGTCGATCTGGCGGACGTTGAATGCCGCCTCGTACGTCGCGATCGCCGTCATCTCGGCCGGCGAGTTGGCGAAGGGGTTTTCGTTGGGCATCACGATGCCCTGGTACTTGCCCCGCGGCAGCCCGTTGATCGTGTCGCTCAGGAAAGCGGCGTTGATGACGGGGCGGTTGGGGTCGCTGAGGGTGACGACCTTGTACGGGGTGCCCTGGCTCTTCAGTTCGGCCGTGATGGCCGCGACGGAGGGACCGCCGTCGTCGATGACGAGGACGGTGAGGTCGATCCTCGGCGTCGTGGTGTCGCCGTGGGCCAGGGTGATCTGCAGGCCGCTGGCCAGCAGAACTGCCGCCGCGCAGGCGGCAACTCTTCGGGTCGCTCGACCCATGGTGATCCTCCCCTTGGGACAGGCGCATCGCTGCTCGGCGGTCGCCTGCCCTGTAGCTGTTCGCGGGCAGCAGGACTGCCCGGCGCCCATCCTGGTCGAGGGTCGGCTCCGCGAGGGACCAATTGGGCGAGAGTGCAGCAAACCTGTTACCAACGTTCATGGCGAAGCCATGAAGGCGCTGATTGTGACCGGAACAGCATCGGCCATGCAAATGATGAATTGAAAATGAAAAACCGGAACCTGAGTGCTACGCGTCGTTACCAAGCGTTGTTACCGCTCGGGCGAGGTGGTGGGGCCCGGCGGACACCTACACTGGGGTCGTTGCGCATGACACTCTCGCACATCTCGCCGCCGCATTGGGCAGGTTCATGCAATATCGGGCACCGCTGTGCCATGTGACAGTCCGAATATGCAATGGAGGCGCCCGCATGGCCGATCAGCAGACCGAGGCCGGGGGATTCGGCGGCGTCCGGAATGCGGTGTCCAAGTGGAACGGAATGCCCCAGGTCGGGCGCAGTCTCGGTCTGCGCGGCGCGGTCAATGCCCGCGATCTGGGGGGCTGCCGGACGGCCGACGGAAGGGTCCTTCGCCCCGGGACGGTCCTGCGCAGCGATGGCCTGAACCACGTCACCGAGGATGACCTGAACGCGCTCCGGGCCCTCGGGCTGCGCCGCGTGGTCGACCTCCGCAGCCTCGACGAGGTCCGCGAGGCCGGCCCCGACCGCGTCCCCGGACTCCCCGTCCCCGAGCTCGCCCGCGACCTCCCCGCGGGCACCGCGCTGACTGTCGAACCGGACGCCGAGGACGGCGTGACCCTGCACCATCTCCCGGTGTTCGCGCCCGATTTCGACATCTACGTGACGCTGCGCGACGCCCTGGCCGACCGCAGCCCGGCGAGGCAGCGCGCGCTGCTCGGCGACGGCCGCGCCGCCGCGATGATGACCGGGCTCTACCGCTGGTTCGTCACCGACGGGCTCGCACGCGAACGGTTCGCGGACGTGCTGCGCCTGCTGGCCGCCCCGGACGGCCCGCCGCTGCTGTTCCACTGCACGGCCGGCAAGGACCGCACCGGCTGGGTCTCGGCGCTGCTGCTGACCGCCCTGGGCGTCGACCGCGAGGCCGTCGTCGCGGACTACCTGCTGACCAACGAGCGCGCGGCGCCGGTCGTCGCGCGGGTGATGGACGACTTCGGCACCCGGGGCCTGATGCACGAGCCGCGGCTGCTGCTGCCGGTGTTCCGGGCCGACGCCGCCTATCTGACGGCGGCCTTCGAGGAGATCGAGGCCGGCTGGTCCGGTTTCGCGGCGTTCTGGCACGACGGCCTCGGCCTGGACGACGGCGTGCTGGCCGGGCTCCGCGACAACCTGCTGGACGGCGCGGCGGGCTGAGCCCCGCCGCGCTCGTCAGCCCTCGCTGATGAGCCCCTCCCGGAGCTGGGTGAGGGTCTTGGTGAGCAGCCGGGAGACGTGCATCTGGGAGATCCCGATCTCCTCGCCGATCTGCGACTGGGTCAGGTTCCCGAAGAAGCGCAGCATGATGATCCGGCGCTCGCGCGGCGGCAGCTTGGCCAGCAGCGGCTTGAGCGACTCCCGGTACTCGACGCCCTCCAGCGCGAGGTCCTCGTAGCCGAGCCGCTCGGCCAGCGGCCCGTCGCCGTCCTCCTCGCTCGGGCTGGAGTCGAGCGAGCTCGCGGTGTACGCGTTGCCGACCGCGAGTCCCTCGACCACGTCCTCCTCGCTGACGCCCAGGCAGGCGGCCAGCTCGGGCACGGTGGGGGAGCGGTCCAGCCGCTGGGCCAGTTCGTCGCCGGCCTTGGTGAGGGCGAGCCGCAGCTCCTGGAGGCGCCGCGGCACCCGGACGGACCAGCTGGTGTCCCGGAAGAAGCGCTTGATCTCGCCGACCACCGTGGGCATCGCGAAGGTGGGGAACTCCACCCCGCGCTCCGGGTCGAACCGGTCGATCGCCTTGATCAGCCCGATCGTGCCGACCTGGACGATGTCCTCCATCGGCTCGTTGCGGCTGCGGAAGCGCGCCGAGGCGTAGCGGACCAGCGGCAGGTTGAGCTCGATCAGGGTGTCGCGGACGTAGGCGTGCTCCGCGCTGCCGGGCTCCACGGCGGCCAGCCGCAGGAAGAGCGAGCGGGAGAGCGTGCGGGTGTCCAGCCCGGCGCCGGCTGACGCCGCGGGGGGCGTGTCGGGGACGGGCGGTGCGGTGGACGGCCCCCGCTGCAGCGGGATGCGCTCCTCGGCGACCGCGGTGCCGTTGGCCTGACCAGCGTGGATCTCCGCAGTGCCCAGCTCTCCGGACATGCGCCCACCCCCTTGTGACTGACGGTTGAACGGGCGCCGACGCGCGGATGTTCCCGGCGACGGCCCTCCCCCTCCATACCGGCACACGATCCCCGGCAAACCCGATCGTCGCAAGATGTCACGCGGCGGTAACGCGGAGCGATGTCACTCTTCCCAGGAGTTGCCGGTGCGAAGCCTCGTCAGGATCCGCGAGAGCAGCCGGGAGACGTGCATCTGCGACATCCCGAGCTCGGTGCTGATCTGGGACTGGGTCAGGTTGGCGAAGAATCGCAGCATGACGATCCGTCGCTCCCGCTCGGGCAGCTGGACCAACAGGTGGCGGACCACGTCCCGGTGCTCGACCTCGGCGAGCGCGGAGTCCTCGTAGCCGAGGCGGTCCAGCAGGGCGAGCCCGCCCTCGTGCTCCTGGGCTGCCTCCAGGGACGCCGCGTTGTAGGCCCGCCCGGCGTCCAGGCAGGCCCGGACGTCCTCCTCGGGGATGCGCAGGCTCGCGGCGATCTCGGGCACCTTGGGGGCCCGTCCGTGCAGCACCGTCAGCTCCTCCATGGCGCCGCTGACCTGCACCCACAGCTCCTGGAGCCGGCGCGGGACGTGCATCGTGCGGACGTTGTCCCGGAAGTAGCGCTTGATCTCGCCGAGGATGGTGGGCAGCGCGTAGGTGGGGAACTGGACGCCCCGGGTGGGGTCGAACCGGTCGATCGCGTTGATCAGGCCGATGGTGCCGACCTGGACGACGTCCTCCATGGGCTCGCTGCGGCTGCGGAAGCGGGTGGCCGCGTAGCGCACCAGCGGGATGTTCACCTCGATGAGCGCGGCGCGCACCCGCTCGCGCTCGGGCGCGTCGGGGGGGAGCTCGGCCAGGCGCTCGAACAGCACCCGGGTCAGCGTCCGGACGTCGACCACCGGGCGTCCGCCGGGGCCGCGCAGGCCGTCCGGCCGGAGCTCGCCGGCCGGACTGATGATCCCCGCGAGCGCCTCGTCCACGGACACGTCACCCCTCCCAAAGTCGACTACGGCGGGCCCTGCGGAGCGGGTGTCGTGGCTGGTTCTTCACCTCGCCATGTCCGGCAAAACCGGTCATAGCATCACAAGGCGGGCGCAGGTCGGGCAAGCACCCGGTGGAGGTGTGTTGATGCGGTGCCGGGCCTGCACGGGGCCGATCGGGGAGGCGCCGCAAGGATCGTTCCGGGACGGACCGCGGCGCCCCGCCCGGGCCTCGGGCGGGGCGCCGCGATCCGTCCGGGGGAAGCGCCCCGGGCGGATGGTGGTATCAGACCTCGATGTCCGCGATCACCCAGGTGGCGAACTCGCGCCACTGTCCGGCCGCGGCCTGGTGGGCCGGGTGGGTCAGGTAGGCCTGGAGCGCGTCGCGGTCCTCGACCAGGCTGTTGATCGCGTAGTCGTACGCGATGTCGCGCTCGGTGGTGTTCCAGGCGCACTCCCACTCGCGCAGCTCGGGGATCACCGAGCCGAGCCCGGCGAACGCCTCGGCGCCCGCGAGCGCGCGCTCGTCGTCCTTGCTGACGCCTTCGTTGAGCTTGAACAGGACCAGGTGCCGGATCACGATGCCGCTCCTCGCGGACGGGGGTACAGAGGGTCCCGCCCACCGTAGCCGGTGCGCAGCGGTGCCTCCGCGGCCGTCCGCCCCCTGGTCGGGCCCGTCCGGCGCCCGGGGCGGTCACCCGCCCGGGGCGGTCACTTGATCAGCCCGGTCATGAAGGTGCCGACGGCCTTGGCGGCGTTCGAGATGCCCTCGAAGCCCGACTGGACGAGCTCGGCCGAGCGGGCCGGCGAGGTGATGATCGAGTAGAGGACGAAGACGAGCAGGAGGACCATGCCGATCTTCTTCGCCTGCGCCATCGGGTGACCTTCCTCCCAGCCGTGGGCCGCCGTCATCCGGGTCCCCGAGCGGCCCTGCAGGGGCAGCTTATCCACCGGACGGGCTATCAAGTGTGCGACGCGTTCGCCCGGCGGGACGAAGGTCCCCGCGAGTGGGGTCTTTCTCCGGGTGCCCGCGGGCGGACCGGGCGGCAGGATGGATGGCGTACCGGGGATCTGGCAGGAATTCCCGGTGCGTGGATCCGGAGCTCCCCGCTGTGGGACCGGGTACCGCGGCTCCTCCCCCGACCGCGGCACCGGTTGTGGGACTCCGTCGGGGGAGCGGTTGGTCCCCCCGAACCGCTCCCCCCTCCAGGCTCCGTACTCGACAAGGGCGTTGGTGGTCATCGGCCCCGGGTGCGGAGCCCTTTCCGCGTCACGAGGGTGCGTGGAAACGCCGAGGGCCCGTCCGGATCGGACGGGCCCTCGGGCTTTCTGGCGGTAGCGGTGGGATTCGAACCCACGGTGGAGTTGCCCCCACACACGCTTTCGAGGCGTGCTCCTTTGGCCGCTCGGACACGCTACCGAGAGGAACTCTACCGGACGGGTGCGGCGGTCACGAAATCCGTATCCCGGCGGACCTTCAGCGGGGGGTTTCGCGGTGGTCGCCGAAGAACGCGCGCAGCTGCTCGCCGCACTCGTCGGCGAGGACGCCCCAGATCACCTCGGGGCGGTGGTTGAGCCGCCGGTCACGCATCACGTCGAAGAGCGAGCCGGCCGCGCCGGCCTTCTCGTCCAGGGCGCCGTAGACCACCCGGTCGATCCGGGACAGCACGATCGCCCCGGCGCACATCGTGCAGGGCTCCAGCGTGACGACCAGCGTGCAGCCACCGAGCCGCCATTGCCCGACCTTGTCCGCCGCCTGGCGGATCGCGACCACCTCGGCGTGCGCGGTCGGGTCGCCGACCGCCTCGCGCTCGTTGTGGCCGCGCCCGATCACCTCGCCGTCCGGGCCCAGGACGAGCGCCCCGACCGGGACGTCGCCGGTGGCCGGCGCCAGGGCGGCCTCGGCCATCGCGAGGCGCATCGGCGCCGCCCAGCGGTCACGGACCGGGTCGGGGCGGACGGGGGCGGGCAGCGGGGGGATCGGGAGGGCTGCGGGGGTGGCGGACTGCATGGCATCCAGTGTCGGGCATCCGGCGGCGGACACCGGTCGGCCCGCTGCCCGCTACCGGACCGCTTCCAGGACCTCGCCGCAGCCGAGGGCCTCGGCGATCTCCTCCAGGGCGTCGCCCGGCACGGCGCCCTCGCCGCTGAGGGCGAGCAGCTCCTCGGAGGGCAGGCCGAACTCGGCCAGCAGGTGGGAGTCGCCGAGCGGGCCGACCGGGACGCCGCCGTGCGGGGCCGCGTCGTCGGCGGCCTCGTCGGCCTCCTCCGCCTCCTCGCTGTCCTCCAGCTCCACGACCAGGTGGTCGAGGTCGCCGAACTCGCTCTCGCCGGCCTGGTCGACCAGCTCGTCGGTGAGGACCGAGCCGTACGAGCTGCGGGCGGCGGCGGCGCCGTCCGACACGAAGATCCGCGGGTCCTCCTCACCGTCCACCCGGACGATGGCGAACCAGGCGTCCTCCTGTTCGATGAAGATCAGGACGCTGTCGTCGTCCTGCGCGGCGTCGCGGGCCAGGTCGGCCAGATCGGCCAGGGTTTCGACGTCGTCGAGCTCCGTCTCGCTCACGTCCCACCCGTCCTCGGAGCGAGCAAGCACTGCAGCGAAATACGCCACCAGGGACACTCCCAAGATCATCGGTCTCGGCTGTCGGCGCGCACGGGCGACGCGAACATCTGGCCGCCCCCGCGCCAGAGGCGGTCCGCTGTTCGGACCGTCCCATCGGAATCGTGACAGAAAGCCCGCCCTCGCGGGGGGTGTTCGGCAGCGCGTCTTTGCAGGTCGTGTCGGAAGCGTCGGCCGGCGGCCGGCCGCGCGCCGCCCCGGCCGTCCGGGGACGGCCGAACGGCGGACCCGGGCCCTCCGGAACCGCCTCAGATCCGGAAGGTTCGCATCCGCATCGCTTCGCGCATCCGGCGCTCCTTGGTTCGCCTGGGCTGGACCCGCTCCCGCAGCTCGCGCGCCTCGGTGAGCTCGCGGAGGAAGACGGCCCGCCGCTTGCGGCGCTCCGCCTCGGTCTCCTGGGGGCTCGCGGGCGGGCCCGCGCGGCCGCCCGAGGGGCCCCTGGGCTCCTCCGCCGAGCCGTCCCCGGCCTTCGGGTTGCTCGTCATAAGACGTGACATTCCCAGAACGGCCCGGTTGATACCACGGCGACCGGTTCCGTCCTGACATTCGCCGTGCGTCACGGCGTGTCACGGCAGAGTGAGCCCCGCCGCGCGCCGCGGGCCCGCGGCGTGTCGTACAGGCGTCCAGGGCCGGGCTAACCTCGGTACATGCGTCTCCACGTCGTCGACCACCCCCTGGTCGCCCACAAGCTCTCCACCCTGCGCGACGAGCGCACCGACTCGCCGACCTTCCGTCGCCTGACCGACGAGCTGGTGACCCTCCTCGCGTACGAGGCCACCCGGGACGTCCGCACCGACGAGGTGGAGGTCACCACGCCGGTGGCGGTCACCACCGGCACCCGCCTCAGCTACCCCCGTCCGCTGGTGGTCCCGATCCTGCGCGCCGGCCTCGGCATGCTGGACGGGATGACCCGCCTGCTGCCGACCGCCGAGGTCGGCTTCCTCGGCATGGTCCGCAACGAGGAGACCCTGGAGGCCTCCACCTACGCCACCCGGATGCCGGACGACCTCTCCGGCCGCCAGGTCTACGTGCTCGACCCGATGCTGGCCACCGGCGGCACCCTGGTCGCGGCGATCAGGATGCTGATCGAGCGCGGCGCCACCGACGTCACCGCCGTGGTCCTGCTGGCCGCGCCGGAGGGCGTCGAGGTGATGAAGCGGGAGCTGGCGGACCTGCCGGTCACCGTGGTCACCGCCGCCCTGGACGAGCGCCTGAACGAGAACGGCTACATCGTCCCCGGCCTCGGCGACGCGGGCGACCGCCTCTACGGCACCGCCGGCTGACGCACGATCCCCCGAACCACCGAGAGCCCCCCGGCGCACTGCCGGGGGGCTCTCCGCGTCCGAGTGCGCCGCGCGCGCCGTGCGCTCAGCAGCTGCCGGTGGCGGTCGGGGTGGGGGAGGGCTTGGTGGCCAGGGCGAGCGCGGCGGCGGCCTGGGTCTCGTCCAGGAGGGCGTTGTAGCTGTCGCCGATGACGAAGTCCACGCTGGCGTCGGTCCGCGCGTCGGCGGTGGCGGTGGCCCCCGCGATCTGCGAGCTGAGCAGGGTGGACGCGCCGGCGCCGGCCGGGCCTGCGATCACCTGGGCGGTGCCGGGCACCTTCTTGTCCAGCTCGGCCGGGGCGTTGCCGACCTTGCCGATGGTGAAGCCGCGCTTCTTCAGCTCGTCGGCGGTCCGTCCGGCGAGGCCGGCCTTCGTGGTCGCGTTGTAGACGTTCACGGTGATCGTGGCCGGCTGCGGGATCGCGTGCGGGTCGCCCGGCGCGCCGGAGGCGGCGGGTGCGCCCGGCGTGGCCCCCGGGGTGGGGGCGGCCAGCGCCTTGCCGGAGGGCGTGGCGCAGGCCTGCGCGCTGGTGTGTTTGTTCTTGCCGGTGAAGATGTCGTAGAGCTGCACGCCGCCGAGTCCGATGAGGGCCAGCGCGAGCAGCGCCGCGAGCCCGGCGATCACCTTGCGGCTCTTCTTGGGCGGCCGGCCGAGACGCGGATAGGCGTTGCCGGTGACGCGGTACTGCTTCCCCTTGAGGCCTTGGGGAGTCAACATGCTCACGGTTTGTCTCCCCCTCGGTGCCGGGGCGGGGTCGGGATGACACGGGATCTCGGGATGACGACGAGTCGGCCGGAGGGGTCGGTTCCCCAGGTCGCGGCCGTAGTCAGCAGATTAGTGCCCGTTGCCTGCGAAGGTACTAAACGATCATCATCTGGAGTACCCGGCTACCCGAAAGGGTGTACGAGAGGGGCGTGCGGAGGCGCCCGGGTACGACGGGACCGCCCTCCGCCTCGGCGGCGAGGGGGCGGTCCGGAAGCGTGCGGGCGGGCCCGTCACTCCATGTCGAGGACACGGGCGTGCAGCACCTGGCGCTGCTGCAGCGCGGCCCGTACGGCCCGGTGCAGCCCGTCCTCCAGGTAGAGGTCGCCGCGCCACTTCACCACGTGGGCGAAGAGGTCCCCGTAGAAGGTCGAATCCTCGGCCAGCAGGGTTTCGAGGTCGAGCTGGCCCTTGGTGGTCACCAACTGGTCGAGTCGCACCGGGCGCGGGGCGACGTCGGCCCACTGGCGGGTGCTGGTCCGGCCGTGATCCGGGTACGGCCGCCCATTGCCGATGCGCTTGAAGATCACACGGAAAGCCTACCGTTCGGACGGCGGATGGCGCAGCAGCCGCGACGCCGCCACGCGCTCGGGTGTGAACTGCGGGTGGACGTTTGCGGCTGTTTGATGGGAAATGTCGCGAACTTCGCCCACGATTTCCGACCGGGTTCCGCCCCATTGGCGCGGCCCGGTCCCGCTCTGCCCAGGAGTGTGCCCCGATGTCCTCCGCCCTCACCCCGCCGGCCGTCCGGGAGATCGCCGACGGGTACGCCTTCACCGGGCCCGCCCTCGACCTCGGCGCGGTGCTCCTGGACGGCACGGCCTACCCCGACGCCCAGGTGCGCATCCCGCTCGCCGTGCTCAACCGGCACGGGCTGGTCGCGGGCGCGACCGGCACCGGCAAGACCAAGACCCTCCAGCTGATCGCCGAACAGCTCTCGGCCCAGGGCGTGCCGGTGTTCCTCGCCGACGTCAAGGGGGACGTCTCCGGGGTGTCCGCGCCCGGCGCGCCGAGCGAGCGCACCGCCGCGCGGGCGGCCGAGGTCGGCCAGGAGTGGACGGCCACGGGCTGCCCCGCCGAGTTCTTCTCGCTCGGCGGCGAGGGCACCGGCATCCCGGTCCGGGCCACCGTCACCAGCTTCGGGCCGCTGCTGCTGTCCAAGGTGCTCGACCTGAACGAGACCCAGGAGTCCTCGCTCAGCCTGGTGTTCCACTACGCCGACCGGGCCGGCCTGGAGCTGTACGACCTCAAGGACCTCACCGCCGTCATCGGCTTCCTCACCTCCCCCGAGGGCAAGGAGGAGCTGCGGACCGTGGGCGGGCTCTCGTCGGCCACCGCCGGGGTGATCCTGCGCGCCCTGACGGTGCTGGAGAACGAGGGCGCCGGGGCGTTCTTCGGCGAGCCCGAGTTCGACACCGCCGAGCTGCTGCGCACCGCGGCGGACGGCCGGGGCGTCGTCTCGGTGCTGGAGCTGCCCGCGGTGCAGGACCGGCCGCGGCTGTTCTCCACCTTCCTGATGTGGCTGCTCGCCGACCTCTACCAGGAGCTGCCCGAGGTCGGCGACCTCGACAAGCCCAAGCTGGTGTTCTTCTTCGACGAGGCGCACCTGCTGTTCAAGGGCGCGTCCAAGGCCTTCCTGGAGGCGATCACCCAGACCGTGCGGCTGATCCGCTCCAAGGGCGTCGGGATCTTCTTCGTTGTTGATACTTTCCCCACATGCACTCAGACACGCTCGTACGAGCTACAGAGGTGTTGCAGGCGGGATACCTGCGACAGAGCCAGGAGCGGCAGGACGGTTCCGACGGCTCCATTCAGGTGCAAGGGGATGGGGTACACGCGACGGCTGCCGCTCGCCCGGGGCGGTACGTTGGCGACTACATAGACCGGGACAGCAGCGCCTTCAAGGCTGATTCGGAGCGCGAAGACTTCGAGCGCCTTATGGCCGACTGTCGGGCCGGCAAGGTGAACGAGATCATCGTTTACTACATCTCGCGTTTTTCGCGCCTGGAGCCCAAGGACATTATCCCGGTAGTCCTGGAGCTTCACCGGCTTGGCGTGACTATTGTGTCTTGCACGGAAGGCGTGTTTCCGCCTGACGACACAATGTCGCTGCTGATGCTCATTATGAGGCTTGACGCGGCTCATCAGGAAAGCAAGAACAAGAGCAAGCACGTCCGCGACACAAAGCGCAAGCTTCGAAATGCGGGCGGGTGGGTGGGCGGACTTCCGCCCTACGGGTACTGCACGGAAATCGCCCACGTAGAGGTGATGACTGATGACGGCCCGAAGATGCTCACCATTCGGCAACTCATTGTCGTTGAGGATGAAGCGCGAGTCATCCAAAGGATTGTTGCGCAAATCGTCCTGGCGGCTCAGGTCGAAGCCGCGATGTACCAGGGTGATCTCTCAGACGAGATGTGGGAGCTTGCCAAGAAAACGTCACTCTCGGGGATTTGTGCGGACCTCAACGGCGAAGAGGTGCCGACAAAGACCGCGCGACTCGGCGGCAAATGGCGTGGGGCCCCCAACGGAAAGGACCCGGGCCGAGAGAAGCCGCCGCAGTGGGAGGTGACAACGCTAAAGCGAATCCTCATGGACCCACGCCTCATGGGGCACGCCGTGGAGCCGATCAGGGAGAAGTACGAAACCCAAAACGGCCGGATCCGGGAGCGAATCACCGGGTACCGTACCTTGAGGGACGAGGAGACCGGCCTTCCGCTCATTGCGCATGAAGCGATCACCGGCGCGGCCGATTTCTACACTGTTCAGGCGTGGATCAAGTCGCGCGGCCGGGGCAGGGGCGCACCCGGAGAAAAGGCCGTGCTGTCGGATCAGGGCGTCCTCTTCTGTGAGTGCAGCGCGACCATGAGCAGTAACGGCAGTTCGGTTCCGTCGTACCGGTGCTCTCGCCCCAAGGGAGGCGCCAACCCGGGAGAGCACGAGGGCGGGAACAACATCGTCCAGGTGCACGCGAACGACTTCGTTGCGCTGTGCATCCTCACCAAAATGGCTGAGGCGCAGGACGGAGATCCCATCGCGCTTGACATGATGCTTGCCGCAACCCGCCGGTACATGACCACCATGGCCAAACCCGAAGTCGGGGCGGAGGCCGGCGCGTTGACAGCGGAGAAGGCGGACAAGCAAGCCGCCTTGAACGAGCTGTACGACGACAAGGAAGCGGGCGACTACGACGGCCCGATCGGGAAGCGTCGGTTCCGGGAGCGCAAGGCGAAGCTCGAAGCGGAGCTTGAAGCGATCGAATCGCGGGTGTCAGAGCTTGCGACCCTGGAGCAACCAGAGCTTCCGGTGTTCACGTGGCTGGAGAAGGACGACCCCGACGGCCCCCCGACCGGTGAGGGATCGTGGTGGGCGAAGGCAGGTGTGCATGAGCGACGCGCCTTCGTGAAGCTCTTCGTCAAGCGGGTTGAGGTCACGAAGGCCACGACGCGGGGCAACAAGTGGGAGGAGTACGACGCCAGCAAGCGCGTGACAGTAACCTTCCGGAGCCTCAAGGACGATGAAGACGAGGCGGAGGAGGAGACGGAGTGACCGCTTAGCCCCAACGCCTCACCGGGAGCCCCTGGTTGGTCCATGTGACCGCCGGGGGCTTCCGGCGTCTGTGGGGTCTAGTCCTCAAGGCGAATAGCGTCCCGGACACCCTCAAGGCCGAGCTTGCGAATGAGCACGGCGGTGCTGACGCGGAAGCGCGTCCCCAGCTTGATCACATCGATCGGGAACGTGCCCGCCTTTGCGGCCACCAACCCGTCAGAGGGGTAAATGCCCAGCATCATGCATGCATCGTCCAGGCTGACCGTAAGGGGCAACTCGTAGTCGGGGTAAGGGGGTCCGCTTCCCCGCACGGCGAGCACGAGGTCTCCCAGCGGGTCCATGCCGGGGGCCACGAGCGGCGCCGGCGGCGGAGCGTCGGGAGTGGGATCGTCAGCAGTCATGATCCGACGGTAACGACACGGCGGGCAGCGTGGGAGCGCTTTCGGGGGGCGCGTGGGGGCGCGTGCCCCTCTTTTATTTGGCACCTTATGAAATGTCACATGTCACATGCCATGTCGGCGGGCAGGGTCGACGGCGAAGGTCGACCCCAGTGGTGATGGGTGATGGTTTTTGCGTCACTTCCAGCATCTCCTAAGAGAGTCCTATAGAGATACCGGACCGACCGTTTCGCCCGTCACCCATCACCGGTACGGCCCGGCGGCTCCAGGTGACCCGTGCGCTCCAGTTCCCCCAGAGAGAGCGGGACTCCCGCGCACCCCCTAGCCGGATCGGCGGTCAGAGGGCCCGCACTCTCTCAGCATCCGCCCGTGCACCACGTGCCCCGCGTTACCGGGGTGGCCGCCGGAGTCGTGCGGCGGAGCGGGGGACTGAGCCGCCCATGAGTAACCAGCCTCACGGCTGCCGAAAGGGGTTGCAAGCGCGCTCAGTCCCCCACGAGACAAGCCCACCTGACCCAACTGGTAGAGGTGCGCGGTTACCCGCCGGCGCGCGGGAGGAAGGCCGCAGAGTTCCCGGTTCGAGTCCGGGGGTGGGCACTCACCATCGTCACGTGACGATGGTCTTCGCGTTGCTCGGGGGTGGGCATGGTTCGGAACACGAGGTCAGTCCGTGCGCGTCGCGCGGTCATTGCTGCCGGGACCGGCGCGGCTGCCAGGATGCGCAAGGCCATTCGCAAGGCTGGTCACGCTCACTGTGCGGCGTGCGGCCTCCGGTTCCTTGGGTCGGCTGTCGACGTGGACCACATCAAGCCGATAGCCCACGGCGGGCAGGATGTTGACGGCAACGTTCAGGCGCTCTGCCGACCGTGCCACAAGCTCAAGACCCGCCGGGACTTCGACTTCAAGAAGCCACCGTTCTAGGGGCTACTGGATTCCCTCGTACGGCGGGTGAGCGTACTCGTGCAGTTCAGAGTGCTCATCGCAGAGTCCGTACGGAAGGAATGTGTTCACGGGCATTCCGCACGGGGTTCGCTCCCGCTCTCCGGCGAAGCGCACTCCGGGGCAGGGGCTTTCGGTGTTGCTTGTCGCCGCCTCAACTGGCATGACGGTTCCCTTCTGTCGGCTCCATTGCTGCGGACTACGCGCCTAACAGTCTACTGTGCCAAGGGAGTTGACACGTGCCACGCAAACCCCGTGTCCCCTGCCCGATCCCCGGGTGTCCTGAGCTGACCACGGGCGGCAGGTGTCGGGTGCACGAGCGTCAGGCCAACCGTCAGCGCTTCACTCCAGGTGGCAGCGCGTACGGTCCACGCTGGCCCGGCATCCGGACGGCTTACCTCTACGCGAACCCGTGGTGCGTGCTGTGCTCCCGCACTGCGACCGTGGCCGACCACTGGCCACTGAGCCGGCGACAGCTCGTGGAGCAAGGGGAAGCCAACCCCGACGCACCGAAGCACCTCAGGCCGCTGTGCACTCTGTGTCACAACAAGGAGACCGCACGGCTCCAGCCTGGCGGATGGGCCGCTGAGCGTCGCTCGGAAGCTCCACCCTTCTGACCTGCGGGTTTACCAGGGGGGTGACCCCCTACCCCCGGGCTCCCGGCGCGGCAGGGAGGGAAAAAACTAGCGTGGCTCATTGGGCCGTTTCTGTGGGAGGTGACCGACCGTGGCTGTTCGTGGCCAGAAGCCGAAGCCCCATCTCCAGGCCATCCGGGAAGGGACCTTTCGCCCGGACCGTGACTCTGAGGGTGCCTCGTTCGCCCCGACGGACCCGGTTGAGCCGGACTGGCTGGAGATCATGCCGGGCCGTGCTGGCGACATTGCCGCCGTCCGGGAGAAGGCTGCTGAGGTCTGGGCTCGTACCGTGCCCGCGCTGGTCATGTCCGCCGGCCTCACGGACCCTCAGCGGGAGACCGCCATTGAGTATTGCGTGACCGTGGCCCGGCTCTGGCAGGCGGAGCGGGAGCTTTCCCGGAGCGGCCTCGTGGTGGAGACCGAAAGGGGCAACGTCAAAAATCCGTGGGTGACCATTGCTCACCAGTACCGGAGTCACTTCCGGTCGCTGGTCGGCGAGCTGGGCCTTTCGCCGGCTGCCGCTACCCGGATCACTCCACCGGACCCGGGGGCCGATGATGGGGATATCTTCGACTGATCTTGAGGCACTGCCCGTTCCGTACGCGGCCTTGCTGGAGCTGGGGCTCTCCGAAGACGACGTGGCCGCCGCGCTGCGGTCTCGTCCCCTCGTGGTCGCTGCTCAGGCTTCGAAAGCTCCGGGCGCCTACTTCGACGTTGCCGCCGCACGCCGTGCCGTTGCCGCTATCGAGAGCTTCAAGCACACGAAGGGCCGGTGGGGGAACTCCCGCCTCAAGTTGAGCCCGTGGCAGGTGGTTTGGGTCATTGCGCCGCTGTTCGGGTGGCTGGCTCATGACCCGGAGCTAGGCCGTGCCGTGCGCGTCATCCGAAGTGCGTGGGTGGAGATCCCGCGCAAGAACGGCAAGTCCACGCTCTCATCCGGCATCGGCCTCGTGCTGCTGCTGGCCGATCGGGAGATCGGGGCGGAGGTCTACGCGGCAGCCGGCTCGCTGCCTCAGGCTGAGCGGGTCTTTGACGACGCCAAGAGAATGGCTCTCACAAGTCGCGCTGTGCGTGGGCGAGTTGAGGTGTTGCGGGGTCTCATCAGGGTTCCCCGGACCGGTGGAGTTTTCCGTGCGCTGAGCAAGGTAGCCGAGACCGCGCACGGCTTGAACGTCTCCGGCGCGATCGTGGACGAGGTCCACGTTCACAAAAGGCGAGACTTGATCGACGCGATCGAGACCGGCACGGGCGCGCGCGATCAACCGTTGATCGTTTACATCACGACGGCGGACGAGGGTGTTGAAGGGTCCATCTATGACGAGAAGCACACGTACACAACTCGCTGTGCTGACAACGTAGTTGAGGACCCCGGGCACTATGGCGTCATCTGGGCGGCGGAGGAGTCGGACGACCCCTTCGCGGAGGAGACTTGGCGCAAGGCCAATCCTGGTCTAGGCGCTTCTCCGTCGCTGGCGTACATGCGCCGTGAGGCCAACAAGGCCCGATCGACGCCTTCCTACTTCCCGACCTTCTGTCGCCTCAGCCTCAATCGAAGGATGCGCGCGGCAACGAGGTGGCTGCCGCTCTCCCTCTGGGACGCGAACGCCGGCACCGTGGACGAAGCCCGCTTCCGGCACCGCCGGGCGTGGGGAGGTGTCGACCTGTCCGCCGTCAGCGACCTGTCCGCGTGGGTGCTGGCGGTGGAGTCCCGGACGCCGGGCGTGGAGCTGGAGCTGATCTCTCGGTTCTGGCTACCGGAAGAGCGCGTGGACGAGTTGGAGCAACAACTCCAGGTGCCGCTACGCCAGTGGGCGCGCGACGGCCTGTTGACCCTGACGGAGGGAGACGCGATCGACTATGACGCCATTGAGCGCCAGATCATCGCGGACTGCCGCCGGCTGGACGTGCAACGGATCTCGTACGACCGCATGTTCGCCGGTCAGCTCGTCCAGCGAGTTGAGGCCAAGACGCGCGGCACGGACGTGGTTCCGGTGGCACAGACCTACCTAGGTATGTCGCCCGGCTCCAAGGAACTGGAGCGCCTTCTCCGTGAGGGGCGGATCAAGCACGGTGGGCACCCCGTCCTCAGGTGGAACGCGTCGTGCGTTGAGGTCTACCGCGACGGCAACGACAACTTGAGGCCCGTCAAGCCCGACCGGGGGAAGTCCTCCGCGCGGATCGACGGGATAGCCGCCGCCGTCATGGCGCTGGACGGCTATGTTCGCCGCCCCATCAAGCGCGCCCGCGCTGCCAGTGCCTAGCGTCCACCATCGTCACGTGACGATGGTCTCTGCCCCGTCCGGGCTCACCGGGCGGGGTTTCTTCGTGCCCTGAGGGGGGTTGTATGGCGGAGACGCCACTTGAGATGACCATCCGGCTCCGCCGCAAGCTGGAGTCCCGGAAGGTGCGGTCAAGGCTCTGGGGGGAGTACTACGAGGGCAAGCACCCTCTTCTCTTCGCGTCGCCGGAGTTCCGGGCTCAGACCGGGGACCTCTTCGACGGCTTCTCGGATAACTGGTGCCGGACCGTTCCCACGGCCATGATCGAGCGCATGAGCCCTCTTGGCTTCCGCCTTGAGGATGGCTCCCTGGACAAGGCCGCTCAGCGCGCCTGGAAGGCGTCCGAGTGTGATGTTGAGATCGGCCTGACGATGCTTGACGCGCTGGTCACCGGGCGGTGCTATGCGCTGGTCTGGAAGCCCGACGGGGTGCATACCGAGATCACGTTTGAGCCGGAGGGGCAAGCGCTTGTCGAGTACGTTCCCGGGCGCCGGCGCGTTCGTGCTGCGGGCATCAAGGTGTGGCGTGACGGAGGGTATGAGCTGGCAACGCTCTTCCTGCCGAACATGGTCTACCGCTGGCAGCGGAACATGTCGGGCGGCGAGTGGATCGAGCGCGTGATTGGCCTCCGTCCTTCTGAGGGCGCGCACTTCCCGAATCCGATCGGGCTGGTTCCGCTCGTTGAGATCCCGAACCGTACGCGGCTGGCGGGGTCTCCGGTGTCGGAGATCTGCGACGTGATCCCGCTCCAGAACGCCATCAACTCCCAGTGGGCGAAGATGTTCCTTGCCACGGACGACCGGGCGCTTCCGACCCGGGCTGTTCTGGGCATGGATCGGCCAGTGCGGGAGATCCTGGACGACACCGGCGAAGTCATTGGTGAGGAGGATCTGCCGATCGGCCGCTTCCGGTCGGACCGTCTCCTCTGGCTGGAGTCGGACACGGCGCGGATCGCTGAGTTCTCCGCCGTCGACCCGGGGCCGTTCCTTGAGGTGATCCGGGAGCTGGTCGAGCACATCGCGGCCCAGACCCGCACCCCGCCCCGGTATCTCGGACGGCTGGCGAACATCGCGGCGGACACCCTGGAAGTAGACGATTCCTCCCTTGTCTCGAAAGTCAGGGAGCGTCACAAGTACTTCGGGAGTTCCCTCCGGGAAGTTATGCGCCTTGAGGCGCTGGCAGCCGGCGAACCGGCACGGGCCGACGCCCTCAGGCTGGGAGACGTGGTCTGGCGTGACCCCCAGTTCCGAAGTGACGCTCAGTACGCCGATGCGTTGGTGAAGTTGAAGAGCCTCAATCTCCCGGATGAAGCCGTCTGGGAGCGCATCCCTGGTGTCACCCCGGACGAGATCGACCGTTGGAAGCGCATGAGGACCGATCAGGCAGCCGCCATTGTCGGCGGGGATCTGGCCAGCCTCTACGGCCCCAAGCCGGAGCCGGAGCCGGTTCCTGAGCCCGGGGCGGGGGGTGCCTAGTGCTGGACTCGGAGACGCTGGCACGGGCACGGTACGCGGAGGTCCAGGGCGTCACCCGGAGCGTGCTGGAGTCTGTCCAGGCCGTTTGGCGCGACGTGGCACCGGACCGCATCCTCAGCGCGATGCAACAGGAGTCCGGCGCGGCCATCCTCCGGGCGGTCACCGCCGGCCAGCTCACGGCAGCGGAGGGGGCCGAAGCGTTCGTCAGCTCCGTCATGGTGGCGCAGGGAGCGGCAGCCGCACCGCTGGCAGCGCTGGACTCCTCTGCCCTCGTGGGTATCGCCTCCGACGCACGTCCGCTGACGACCCTTCTCTACCAGCCGGCCATCACGACGGCGCGCGGGCTTGCACTGGGCATGAGCCCGGAGGCTGCCTCTATCGCCGGCCTCAATCAGATGGCCCTCATGGTCTCGACTCAGCTAGCCGACACGGCCCGTGCCGCTACCTCCGTCGCCATGACCGCGCACCCGTCCGTCACGCACTACGTGCGGGTGGTCCGCCTGCCCGCGTGCTCCCGCTGCATCGTGCTGGCCGGTCGGAAGTACTCACGGAGTAAGGGTTTCGCCCGTCACCCGAAGTGTGATTGCGGCATGGAGCCGCTGAGTGCTGACGCTGACCGCCAGCCAAAGGACCCGTCCGCGCTCTTCCAGGACATGACCCCGGCGGAGAAGAAGCGCGCCTTCGGTGCTGCCGGAGCGGACGCCATTGAGAACGGGGCGGACCTGTCGAAGGTCGTCAACGCCCGCCGTGGCATAGAGACGGCCACGGTCGACGGCAAGGCCGTGAAGGTGACCCGGGAGGGAACCACCCGGCGCGGGATGGGGGAGCGGGCGGCAGACACCACGTTCAGCCGGAGTGACCGCTCCCGGTACTGGCGTGCCGACACCCCCCGACTCATGCCGGAACAGATTTTGAAGCTTGCGGGAGACAACCGTGAGCGACAGCTAGAGCTTCTTCGGAAGCACGGATACATCAAGTAGGGAGAGCCCTCGTGCCTGAGAACGACCCGACCACCAACCCGACCGCTACCCCGGAGGCCGCGCCGGACCAGAAGCCGGCGGAGACCCCGGAGACGAAGCCGGAGGAGAAGCCCGACGACACCGCCGACACGCTCAAGGCGGAGAAGGACGCCCGTGCGGCTGCCGAGAAGGAGGCTGCCGACCTCAAGGCGGAGAACGCCCGGCTCCGCCGTGCCAATGCCGCCACGAAGGGCACCGACCTGGACGAGATCCGTTCTGAGATGCGGGCGGAGTTCGTCGGCCAGCTCGTCCGTGCGGAGGTCCGCGCCGCCGCTTCGGGCCGTCTGGCTGATCCGGCGGACGCTCTGGCGCTGCTTGACCTGGAGAAGCTGACTCCCGAGAAGGGAGAGCCGGACGCGGCAGCCATCAAGGCCGCCCTTGACGAGCTTCTGACCGCGAAGCCCTACCTTGCCCCGAAGGCCGATCCGGCGTGGGGCGACGTGGGCGCCGGCCAGCGCAAGGCCGCGAAGCCGGAGCCGTCTACTCCGCTGGAGCGTCTGCGGAACGCCTTCGGGAATCCGTAGCACTCCAGTACCCCCGAAATCGGAGAACATCGTCACGTGACGATGGTCTCCCCCATCTGCCCCGTTCGGCGCCAACTGTCGGGCGGGGCAAGTCCTTTCGGGGGATACATTGGCACTCACCCTTCCCGAGGCTGCGAAGCTCAGCACCACCGATCTCCAGGCCGGGGTTATCGAGACCTTCGTGCAGGAGAGTTCGGTTCTGGACCGGATTCCGTTCCTCACGATCAACGGCAACTCGTACGCCTACAACGAGGAGGCGACGCTCCCGGGCGTGGCCTTCCGGTCGGTGAACGAGACCTACACCGAGTCCACGGGTACCGTGAACCAGAAGTCTGAGTCCCTGGTCATTCTCGGCGGCTACGCGGACGTCGACCGGTTCATCGTCCAGACCCGGGGCAACCTCAACGACCAGCGGGCCGTGCAGACCCGCGCCAAGGTCAAGGCGGCGTCCTACAAGTTTCAGGACAGCTTCTTCAACGGCGACACCGCGACGGACCCGAAGGGCTTTGACGGCCTCAAGAAGCGGCTCACCGGTGCTCAGGTGATCAGCGCGAACAACGCGCCCATCGTCGGCAACGGCGGCTCCGACGCGCACGCCTTCTTCGATGCCCTGGACAACCTCGTTGCTCAGGTCCCCGGGCTGAACGGCCAGAACGGCGCGCTCTACACCAACCGCGCTCTCATGGCGAAGATCCGGAGCGCCGGCCGTCGACTCGGCGGTGTCGAGAGCGTCCGTGAGGATCTGACCGGCAAGCGGGTGCTCACCTGGAACGGCATTCCGCTGCTGGACGCCGGCCAGAACGCGGCGGGCACGGACATCGTCCCGCTGACCGGTACCACCACGATCACGAGCGACGTGTACGCCGTGCGCTTCGGCCAGTCGGAGGACGACCGGGCGGTGACCGGCCTCACCAACGGCGGCGTCCACGTTGAGGATCTGGGCCTTCTGCCCACTCAGCCCGTGTACCGCACCTTCGTGGAGTTCTACACCGGTCTTGCCCTCTTCGGTGGCAAGGCTGCCGCGCGCCTCACTGGCGTCCAGAACGCCTGATCGGGGGTCCGGCATGCCGCCGCGCAAGCGAGCAACCGCCGCCCCCTCCCTGCCGCACGAAGACGGATGCTCCCCGGACCGGGTGGAGACCTTCGCGGTTCTCTGCCCGGACGGGGAGACCCGGACCGTCGTGCGCTGCCTGGAGTGCGGCGCCCAAACAGTCACCTAGACAAGGGGGTTGGCATGGCACTCCCCGCGCTGGCGTCAGCCGGCGAACTGGCTGCCTGGATGCAGCTAACCCCCGACGCTCTCCCGGCCTCCGCTCCACTCGTCCTGGACACGGTCTCGGCGATCGTCCGGGCGGAGGCCCGGCAGGGTTTCACCCGCCGGACAACGACCGTCGAACTACTCCAGCGCGACGGTTTCGTGACGCTGCCTCAGCGGCCGGTGATCCAGATCGTTGCCGTCCGGTCCGGCTCCGTCACCCTGGACGAACGAACCTGGCACCTGTTCCGGGACCGGCTCCACCTGCCGCCCGGTACGGGCCTCGTGCGGGTCACCTACACCCACGGCTACAACGAGACCCCGGGGGACGTGAAGGCTGTTGTCCTGACGGCAGCCGCCCGGGTCCTCAACAACCCCTCCGACCTCCGACAGGAGACCGTCGGCGGAGTCAGCGTCACCTACGCGGCGGAGACCATCGGCGCCAGTCTGGCACCCGCCGACCGGGACCTACTCGCGCGCTACCGCCGTCGCGTAGCCGTGGTGGACACGGCATGAGCGCGCACTTCTCACAGTCCGTCGTGATCCTGAGGGCTCCGTTCCTCGTGGACCGCTACGGCAACGAGACCACCGCCCGGGACTGGGACCGGGCCACCCGCCGCCCCGTGCACGGGCTCTCGGTTCAACCCGACAGCTCCACGGAGGCCGACGGAGACCGTCCGTCCGTCGTCACCGGGTGGCGCGTCATCACCCGCCGGGGCACCGACCTGGACCTGATCCCCGGTGACCGCGTGGAGTACGACGGCCGGCTACTGGAGACGGACGGCCTCGTTGCGCGGTGGGTCGTAGGGGGCCGAACTCACCATGCCGAAGCACGACTTGTAGAGGTGATCGGCTAGTGGCGTTCCGCAAGTTCAAGCCGAACAAGTCGGGAATCAACAGCTTCATGAAGAACCCGGAGACCGGGGCGGAGGTCAGGCGCGTTGCCCAGAGCATCGCTGAGGCCGCCGGATCGGGCGAAGGGCTCTTCAAGGTCGACTCAGCGCTAGGCCGTCGAAGGCACCGTGCGGCGGTCATCGGAAACTATGACTTCCCGAACTCCGGCGGTCTGGCCGGCTCCCGGCGGGACCTTCTCCGGGGCCTGGACGGCGCCCATGAGTAAGCCGCTCGTAGTCATGCCTGATGCCGTCGCCGTGGTCGTCTCCTACCTCCGGCCGGCTCTTGCGGCGCGGGGTACCGCTGTCCCGGTCGTCTCCCGCGTTCCCACCACCCGCCCGCCCGCCTTCGTGCGCGTGGAACGGGTCGGAGGACTTCGGGCAACTCCGGTATCGGACCGGGCCCGGCTTGACGTTCACTGCTGGGCTCCGACGGAGGCCGCCGCCCACGACCTTGCCGCGCTCGTACGGGCGTTGCTGGACGGCCTTCCCGGCGTCCGAGACGGCGTGACTGTCTATCAGGTCGCAGAGGTGGGCGGACCGGTGTGGATGCCCGACGAACAGACATCAACTCCCCGCTTCGCCTTCGCCGTTGAGGCGGACATGCGCGGACGGGCTCTCTAACCAACTACAGGGGGACACATGGCGCTGAACGCCGATGCCGTCCGGGTGGCGCTGACCGGCGCTGCCTACTCGGCTCCGAAGGGGACCACTCCACCGACCGACGCAACGTCGACATGGCCGGCTGCCGCCGTCGATCTGGGCTGGATCTCGGACGACGGAGTCACCGAATCCAACTCCGCCGACACGGCGGAAATCAAGGCATGGCAGCACGGCGCGACCGTGCGCAAGGTCGTCAGCGGCTCTGAGATGAGCTTCAAGTTCACGTGCATTGAGACCAGCCGGGCCGTGCTGGAGCTGTACCACAAGGGGTCGAAGGTCGTCACGACCTCCGGCAAGTCGGTGCTTGCCATCAAGGCACCCGGGAGCGACCGGCGCATGTTCGGCTTCGACGTGGTCGACGGGAACAGTCACCTCCGAATCGTCGTGCCGGACGGTGAGGTGACGGAGGTAGGCGATATCACCTACAAGTCGGCGGAGGCGATTGCCTATGAGCTGACGATTACCGCGTACCCGGGCACCGACGGAACGGTTGCGTACAAGTACAGCGACGACCCGGCGTGGAACACCCCGGCTCCGCCCGCCTCGTAGTTCCACCATCGTCACGTGACGATGGTCTCTGCCCCGTCCGGGCTCACCGGGCGGGGTTCTCTCTTTCCAGAAGGGGCACCCATGACTGAGTCGTTCAACCTTGACGCGTGGGCCAACGAGGCCCGGCGTACGCCCTTCGAGTTCCAGGCGGGCGGGCGTGACTTCGAACTTCCGGCGGCCGGAGACCTGGACAAGGGCGTCCTTGCCAGCGTCAACCTGGACGAGCCGTCGGCAACTGACGTGCTGGCGCTGCTCAAGGAAGGTCTCGCCAACCAGTGGCCGGCGTTCGACGCGCTCCCGTTGCCGATCGCTGGTATCGGTGAGCTGTTCCGCCGCTGGCAGCGCCACGAGGGCATTCCGCTGGGGGAATCGGCGGCCTCTTCGGACTCCTGAGGGAGCACGGGGAGGCTATCGAAGCGGACCTTCAACGCTTCTACGGGGTGGATCTCCGGGACCTCTTCCGTCCCGGCTCCGGCTTCACGTGGCGCCGTCTCCGCGCTCTCGTGGTGAATCTGCCGCCGGACTCCGCGCTAGGCCGTGCACTGGCCGGTGAAGACGCGGGCTGGACGCTGGAGACGCAACTTCTGGCAGCCGTTCATGACCGCCTGAATGAGGCGAACTGGCAGCGGGGCAATGCGGGTTCCCGCTCCCCGTCCAGGCGGCCGGAGCCCATTCCCCGCCCCGGAGTGAAGCCCAACCGGATCGGTGGGACCACCCGCGATCCACTCGAAGTCGCGCGCTACCTCGCGCAGTTCCAGCCATCACCGGGGGGTGAAGATGGCCGTTGAAGTCGGCATGGGGTACGTGTCCATCGTCCCCGAAGTCCAGGGCTTCGCCGAAGAACTACAAGGCAAGGTCACCGGACCGGCCCAGAAGGCCGGAGACAGCGGCGGTGAGGCTGCCGGCGAAGGCTTCACAAGCAAGCTCGGGGGGTTCCTCAAGGGCGGGCTCGTTGCCGTCGGCGCACTGGCCGCCGGAGTCCTGGCAAAAGGCTTCATGGACGTGCTGGACCGGGGGGAGATCAACGGCAAGCTCCAGGCCAGCCTAGGCACGACGCCGGAGACCGCTTCGCGGTACGGCAAGGCCGCTGGACAGCTCTACGCGAACGGGATCTCCGACAGCGTCGAAGAAGGCGCTCAGGCCATCTCGTCGGTGATGCGCTCCGGCATCCTGCCGCCCGATGCGACCAACGCGCAGATCGAGAGCATCACAGGCAAGGTCTCCGACCTCAGCAAGACCTTCGAGTTGGACCTTGCGCAGACGGCGAACGCCACGGGTCAGATGCTCAAGACCGGTCTCGCCAAGGACGGCACGGAAGCCATGGACCTCATGACCGTTGCCATGCAACGGATGGGGCCACGCGCTGACGACCTCAGCGACACCATGAACGAATACTCCACGAAGTTCCGGGACTTGGGACTTTCTGGAGCGGACGCCATGGGCCTCATGGCTCAGGGCATGGCCGCCGGTGCTCGTGACACGGACACCATGGCCGATGCCCTGAAAGAGTTTCAGATCAGAGCCACGGACGGAAGCGCGGCCAGCAAGACCGCTTACGAGGCCATCGGTCTCAACGCGGAGGCCATGACCAAGAAGATCGCTGCCGGTGGGCCAGCCGCCAAGGAAGGTCTCCAGCAAGTCCTAGACGGCATCAAGGGCATCAAGGACCCTGCCGACCGAACAGCGGCAGCCGTCGGGCTCTTCGGGACGAAGGCCGAAGACTTGGGCGGCGCGCTTCTGGCCATGGACCCCCGGTCGGCAGTGTCCGCGCTCGGGGAGACAGCCGGCGCCGCAGAGAAGATGGGCACCGCTCTCCACGACAACGCGAAGACGAAGCTCGAAGGCTTCAAGCGCGCCTTCGAAGTCGGGGTTACCGACTTCCTAGGGGACAAGGTGATCCCCGCGCTGGAGCGGGCGGGCTCCGTGGTCGGCACGGTGCTCGGACCACCATTCCAGGCAGCGACGGACACAGCGAAGCTCTTCTTCGGAGCGCTGACCGGCTCCGGCGCTGAGGTGGATCTCCCGTGGGCCAACCCGGTGATCGACGCGGCTTCCCGGGTCCGGGGCGTCCTGGACGGACTGGCCGGCGGAGTGCGCGCCTTCGGGGCTGCCTTCGTCGCCGGAGGCACAGAGGTGACCTCTTCGGGCTTCACGGGTGTGCTGGAGCGGGCGGGACTCGTTGCCCGCAACCTCTGGGACATCTTCGCCAACTACGTGATCCCCACCGTGACTTCGTTCGCTGGCGCGGTGGTCGGCGCGGTGGTGCCGATCGTCTCCGGGCTGGCGTCGATCCTGACTGAGGTCGTCTGGCCAGCGGTCATGCGGGTCTATCAGTCGGTCTCCGAGAACCTGAAACCGATCTTTGAGGCACTGTCAAACTTCGTCCAAGATCGGGTAGTTCCGGCCGTCCAGATGATCGGCGGCAAGCTCTCGGAGCTGGTCGAGAAGGCGCGCCCGGTGATCGAAGTCGTCTCGTCGGTCCTGAGCTGGCTAGGCCAGCTAGCGGCCGGGATTCTCGGCACGGTCGTACCTGTGATCATCCGACTGGCCGGGCCAGTGTTCTCCGGGCTGTTCTCGGCGATCGGAACCGCGATCGGCTGGCTGGGGGACCTGATCGGGTGGGTCGGTGCCATCGGCAAGAAGCTGCTCGAAGCCGGCCGGTCCGTCGGCGACTTCGCCAGCACCGCCAAGGACAAGTTCTCGGAGTTCATCGACTGGTGCAAGGGGCTCCCCGGCAAGGTGGCGGAGGCCGCTGGCGACTTCAAGAGCCTGCTCGTGGAGAAGGGGCGGGACCTCGTACGCGGCATCTGGGACGGCCTGTCCGGCATGGGCGGCTGGCTCAAGGACAAGCTCGTTGGCTGGGCCAAAAACGCGATCCCCGGTCCGATCGCTGACGCACTCGGCATCAAGAGCCCGTCCCGCGTCATGGCGGCCCGGGTTGGTCGGTGGATTCCGGCCGGTATCGGTGAGGGCGTGGACGAGGCCGAACCGGCGTTGACCGCGAAGCTCCGAACCCTGGTGACGGTCCCTCGGCTCAGCCTTCCGCGCCCGGTCGTACCCGCTCCGGTGATGCCGGTCGGGTCCGGAGCCGGGGCTTCGATCACGGTCAACGCGCATACAGATGCCAGCCCTTACGAGATCGGTAAGGCGCTGGCTTGGGAACTCAGGACGGGGGGACGGTAGTTGGCGGATCTCTACACCGGAGAGCCCTGGACGCTGGAGTACGGCGGCATGCTGCTGGGCGGCTCGTCCCCCGTGGTCGTCCAGGACGTGACCGGCCTACTGGACACGCCGGATGTGCGGGTGTCCGATCAAACGCTTCTGCAACGACACGGGGTTGTCCCCGGGACGGACTATCTGGGCGGCAGGGTCATTCACCTGTCGCTCACCGTGCTGGACAGCCCCGGCACGCTGGCCGACCTCTTGGCCGTCTTCCAGCCGGCCACCGGGGACAAGCCGTTCAGGTTCTCCGTGCCCGGTGTCGCCGGGGACCGGGGCCGGATCATGGCCCGGGTGCGGAAGCGCTCCATACCGGTTGGCCCCACCTACGCGCGGGGAGCGGCCTCGTTCGACGTGGAGCTGTTCGCCGCTGACCCGCTTCTCTACGACGACGGGGAGACCACGGCGAAGCTGTTGCCGACGGCTCCGCGCGGGTCCGTGGCCATCTTCCCCATGAAGCTCCCGTTCGGCTTCATGAAGGCCGGAGCCGTCTTCGTCGCACAGCCGGCGGAGCTGGCCGTACGGGGCAACTCGCCGACGTGGCCGGTCTTCACGATCACGGGCCCCGTCACCAACCCGACCGTCCTCAACCGCCGGACCGGCGAGAGGTTGACCGTCCAACTCAGCGTGCCCACAAGCGAAGTGCTGGTGATCGACACACGGGCCCGGTCGGTGACGCTCAACGGCGCCAGCCGCTACGGCGCGCTGAGTGCCGACTCCACGTGGTTCGCGCTGAGGCCCGGCGGCAACGGGCTGGAGTTCGACGACCTACAAGGCAACAAGAACCGCTTCGCGGACGTGCGTTGGCGCTCCGCTTGGCTCTGAGGGGGAAACATGGCAGGTGGTATCCGAGCACCGCTGTACGTCCACAAGGGTGAGTACGACAGTGCCGACTTCCGTACGTCGCTCTCCGACCTACGAGGCTCCAACGTCGGGGTCATTCCCGGCACCAACGGCGACGGCCTCAAGGTCACGGCGGTGGCCGGCTCTTCGGCCCGTGTCTCCGTAGCCGGCGGACGCGCCTGGATTCCCCTCACGAAGGCGGGAGTTCGAGACGCCCGACAGGCGCACTATGTGGACCTGCCCGTCCCCGGCGTGGCCTTCAACTTGGCGACGGCCAGCGCCACGGCGGACAGGTTCGACCTGATCGTTGCCCGGGTGACCGACGACAACGACGTGACGCCGTATGCGGAAGTCACCCTTGCCACCTTCGCCCCGGGCCTGTTGTCGGCGGGCTGGACGATCGACGTTGTGAGGGGCACCGACGGCGGAGGAACCCCGGCGGTCACCTTCGAGAGCTACCTAGTGCTGGCCCGGGTCAAGGTCCGCAAGGGCGCAACCAGTCTCCAGGCCGCCGACGTGGAAGACCTCCGCTTCACCACCACCGGGCAGGGAGACACCACGGCGCTTGCCCCGCTGAGGACGGCCCCGGGTCAGTCGGTGGCCTCCGTCGCCGGGGCTCAGGCGCAAGGCGGGCTCATCTACAGCACCGACGAAGACCGCCTTTACTACAAGGGGGCGGCCGATGCGAAGCCGGTGGTCAACCGGGCCGTCATGATGGCCCAGACCGGGCGTGGCTCATCCGGGTGGTGGGGGGTCAACGCCCCGGACGCCAACATGAGCGGCATGGTCCTGCGGTTCGACGGAGCAGCGGCTCCGTACGACCGAATCGGCATCATCAACTATCAGGTTCGCGTCTCGGGGCCGGCAGACCGTGAGGGCTGGCACTCCATCATCACGTGGTCCGACACGCTGAGCTACTGGGAGTCCCTTCGTCGGTACGAGAAGACGAACAACGGGCTTACCCCGCACTGGGGAACCGCGCACGTCCTGATCCCGAAGAACCGGCCGCTCAAGGTCTGGCACGCGCTCTACGCGCAACTGGGCTTCGCCTACTTTGACGAGTGGCAGAGCTATTCCCAGATGACCATCCTTCCGGCGGAGTGATGGGCGGCCATGTACCGGATTCTCTTCGTGGAGTTCGTGAGCGGGGATGTCTGGGGGGAGCTTCCGGCCCTTGAGGTCAACTTCTCCCGGGTCCTCAACGCGCCGGGTGAAGCCTCCGTCAAGGTGCCGCTCACGGGGCCGGCTGTCCGGGGGCTGCCGTGGCAGGCGCTCCAGCCGTGGCGGGTACTCGTCTACGTCCAGCGCGGTCAACAGATCCTCTGGGGAGGCCCGTTGGTCTCCTACGCGGCGGATCTCTCGTCCGAGACCATGACCCTCAACGCCCAAGGGCTCTGGGCCTACTACCGCCGACGGTTCATCACCGAAGACCGGGTGTTCCTCGCACGGGATCAGGCACTCATAGCGCGGGATCTCATCCGGGACTTCGGGGACGGCACGGGGAATCTCGTGCGCTCCAGTGGACCGAAGGCTCTCACCTTCGATGACACCTACCTGACCGGCGTCGTCCGTGACCGCTCGTACTGGCGGTACGAGTGGAAGGGCGTGGGTCAGATGGTCGAAGACCTTGCTCAGCTCAAGGACGGCTTCGACTTCCGCCTTGACCACTTCTGGCAGAACGGCCGGATCGTGAACCGGTTCGTCTTCGGCCCGCCGACCGGTGACCCAACGGATTTCGTGCTGGAGCACGGAGCCAACTGTACGGTCTCCGGGATCAGTGCGGACGGGACGGCCATCACCACGGAAGCCGTCGTCACCGGAGCCGGAGACGGAGCGGACCAACTCGTCAGCTCGTGGTACGACTTACTCCACGAGACCGACGGCAGCCGGCGAATCCCTCGACTCACCTCCGTGCAATCCCGCGTGGACGTGACAGTCCCGGCCACGCTCACCGCGTACGCGCAACAGGCAATCGCGGAGGGCTCCGTCCCGATCGTCATCCCCGCCGTCCAGCTCCACCCGCACGCCTTCCCGAGCGTCGGGGATCTCCAGGTGGGTCAACTGGCCAGCGTGCGGGCGAAGGTCGGGGACTGGCCCGGTCACTCCGGAAGGTTCAAGGTCACCGAGATCAGTCACAAGGTGTCCGACACCGGAGCGGCGGAGACCCGCCTAGCACTGGCCCCGGGGGAGGTGTTCGCCAATGTCGGCAGTGCTTCTATCTCCTAGCCTGACAACGGAGTTGACGGGTCTTCGGCAACGGCTGGACGCCATGGAGCGTGGGTTCCGGACCGGCCGTGACGTGCCTCTGGCCATGACCCCGTACGAGGGATGGGCGGCAACGGCCAACTTCAAGGCGGTAGCCCAGATCGGTACCGGACCGCTGACCCGGGCCGTCCTCAAGCTGGACTTCCGGGCGAACGTCGGCGGGACCGGCGCCCTGGAGTTCCGGCTCTTCGACGTGGACAGCGGACGGGCGACACCGAGCACGCTCACGCTGAGCCCGGGTAACGGCCAGTGGATCACCTGTGAGTGGCTGCACGGCCTTGCCGACCCTCCGACCGCCGGAGGCTGGCGCCGGGTCCTGCTGCAAGCCCGGGTGAGCACCGGGACACCCTCGTTGACCGTCGGTCTGGGGCTGGCCTCCGGGGTCTCCAGCACCACGGCGCCGGCTGCCACCAACGTGGGCACATGGACGAAGGTCTCCGCTCCGGCGGGCTACTAGAAGGGGGATCGGATGGCTGATGCCAACGCCTACGACATGACCATTGTTCTCCCGGTGGACGACGTACGGGCCGTGGTCGCGTACGCCACCGGACAGGACCCGGGCCCTCCGACTCCGGAGGCATACCGACTGGCCGGCGAAGAGGTCCGCAAGACCGCCGAAGCCGCAATCGTCGCACTCCTCCGCCGTTGTGCCGACTTCCGCCCGATCTCCGCCAGCGTCACGATCCGCCGTGAGGAGGTGGACCCGAATGCCCCCATCCCGCTCACACGGACCGGAGACCCAACCTGATGACGCGCTGGGGGTCGTGTCTATCGGCGCCCGGGAGATCTACAACGAAGTGGTCGGCCTCCGCGAGGAAATGCGCTCCATGACTCAGCAAGGGGAGTCGGTCCGGGAAGAGCTGGCGGACCACGAAGGCCGTCTTCGAGACCTGGAGCGCTGGAAGTACACGCTCCCCGTGGCCGCTGTCTCCGGAGTGGTGGCCGCTACCGCCACCGTGGCCAAGGCCATAGGGAAGGCGTAATCCCACCATCGTCACGTGACGATGGTCTCTGCCCCGTCCGGGCTCACCGGGCGGGGTTTCTTCATGCCCAAAACAGGGGGAACAGATGGCTCGTTTCAGTGGCGCCCAGTGGCGTCCGATCCCGGTCAACTTCACCAAGGGTGGCCAGGATGCCGTCAACGGCGTGGTCATCCACATCATGGACGGCAGCCTCAGCGGCACCGATTCCTGGTTCCGCAACCCATCCGCATCGGCTTCGTCCCACTTCGGCACCGGCAAGGGTGGTGCTCTCTATCAGTGGGTGGACACCGGGGACCGGGCGTGGGCTCAGGCCGGCGGCAACCGTCGGTGGCTGTCCATCGAGAACGAGGGCAATGGCGGGGACGCCCTGACCGACGCCCAGATCAACCGGTGCGCTGAGGTGCTGGCGTGGGCCGCACGGACCTACGGCGTCCCGCTCCAGGTCACCAACGACCCGAACGGGCGCGGTCTCGGCTGGCATGGCATGGGCGGCAGCGCGTGGGGCGGCCACACCTCGTGCCCGGGTAACGCCGTGCGGGCTCAGCTCCCGGAGATCGTCCGCCGGGCTCAGCAGATCAACGGCGGCGGCTCGAAGCCGTCCGGCACGGCCCCGTTCCCGGGCGCGGACTGGTTCAAGGGTCAGCCCCGAAGCCCGCTGATCACCGCCATGGGCCGGCGTCTCGTGGCTGAGGGCTGTTCGGCCTACTCGGAGGGACCGGGCCCTCAGTGGACCGATGCCGACCGGCAGAGCTACGCGAAGTGGCAGCGCAAGTTGGGGTACTCCGGCGCGGACGCGGACGGCTGGCCGGGGTCGACCTCGTGGGCTCGTCTCAACGTGCCCAACGTCTGACAGAAAACCCGAGAGAGGAATTCGAGAATGAACTTCATCAAGAACCACCCCGCCCGTATCTACGCCGTGCTGGTGTCCGTGCTGGCGCTGGTCGCGCACTACTTCCCGGATCTTCCGGGCGCGCTGATCCTGGCGGTTGCCGCTGCCGTTCTCGGTACCGGTGAGGCCGTCCAGCGTGTTGAGAACGCGAAGACCAACGAGGCCACCGGCCCGGCGCCGGCTGAGGCCGTCGGCTACTTCGATGAGCACCAGGACGAGCCGGAGGCCATCTGAGAATCCGGGGCTCTCCAGCTAGGGCACACCCCTATATAAGGAGAGCCCCGGTGGGACACCCGAATATCGCGCTGATCGGCAAGGCGCGGGCCGGAAAAGACACAATCGCGGAAACGCTCGTGCATCGATTCCAGTACACGCGCCTTGCCTTCGCGGACCCGCTCAAGGACATGCTCTTGCGCGTTGACCCGCTCGTCATGGATCGCTTCGGACTGGGGGCCGTCAGGCTCTCGGAGGTGGTCGATACGAAGGGTTGGGAAGCGGCCAAAGATCAGCACCCGGAGGCGCGTCGTCTGCTCCAGCACTTCGGCCAGACGCTTCGGGACCATGAGCCGGAGTTCTGGCTCCAGATGCTCATGGACAAGGTTCGGACGGCCGATCGGTGGGGGCTTCCGGTCGTGGTGGCTGACGTGAGGTACCCCAACGAGGCCGACGCTCTCCGGCGGGCAGGATTCCGGCTCGTCCGGGTCATCCGTGGGGGGCTGGCCGGCGTCTCCCCGGCGGCTCCGACACACGAGAGCGAGACGGTCCAGGAAGAAATTTTTGCCGATCGCACAGTCTTCAACCTGTCCACCCTGGACGCGCTCCACGCTCAGGCTGAGGCGCTGGTCAAGTGAGGTTTTGCCCCCTTCTGCCACACCGGCGGTAGGGGGCTTCGGCATGCCCGGAGAGCATCGTCACGTGACGATGATTGGTTGCGGGTGTCAGTGCGGGTCTGTACTTTCATCGCCACGAGCCCGGCGTGAACCGGGAAGAGCTGGGGAGGGATCAGCGTGAAGTGGACTCCGATCAAGCATGGTCGGTATGGGGTCGACGTGCCGGCGGGGGCGTTCAACCTGAGCAACTGGGCCTTTGAGGCGCAGAGCGCTCCGGAGTGGTACGAGCCCGGCAAGGACTGGCACCTCGTGGCCGACGGCACGCCCGAGACGATCAAGAGCTTCACCAGTCTTGAGGCCGCTCAGGAGTGGGCCGATCACTGGTCGGTACCGTGGGCCAAGATTGGCGCGGGGTCTACTTTTCACATCATTGCCGATCGTGAGACCGGGCTGACCTTCTGCGGTAAACTCGCCACGCTCGTCACTGACGTCACGTCAGAGATCTGTAGGCCGTGCGGAGATTGCGTCATGGTGCGCGGCCACCTGGAAGGCCCGGCAGTCGGCCCCGATGTGCCGGTGACGATCAAGCGCACAGAGGACGGGAACATGCCCCCTCGTAAGAAGAAGGACACCGTGACCCCGGAGACGCCGGAGACGCCGGAGACGCCGGAGACGCCGGAGACGCCGGAGCCCGGCACTGAGGCCCCTTCGGCTACGGCGCTGCACGTCGGGACCGAATCCATTACCCGCCAGTGGAACGGTACGGAGACTGACGGCTCCTTCAATCGGGCGGAACTTGAGGAGATCGGTCGGGTCGCGGGTATCAAGTTCGATGAGTTCGGAGACCCGGACGAAGAGGGCTTCTCCCGCATCGCGCAGTTGATCGACGACAGCAAGTCGGGCGAAGACCTCAAGCTCAAGGAAGCTGGCCTTCTCGTCTGGGTTGAGGAGTTGACGAAGTCGGTTGTCGACCTCCGTGCCAACGCCACCGAGAGGAACGAGGGGGAGCCGAAGGCGATTCACGCGGCAGCGAAGGCGCGTCGCCTGATCGACCGCCTCCCCGTGAAGCACCGGGCGAAGCTCCGGAGGGCTGTCACTCAGGCGGAGAAGACGAAGGTCAAGCCGGCGCCCGTCGTGCCCGCGCCGCGTGCTGCCGCTCCGGCTTCGCTGGAGACGACCAGCATTGACGACATTCCGAACTCTCAGGAGCTGATCACAGAGGGCATCGAGGTCTTCTCGGCGTCCATCAAGGCAGCCGCCGAAGTTGCGGACCGGGCGCGCGTGCTGTCGGAAATCGGCCTCAAGGTCCGGCGCGGAGCCCGGAACAAGTGGGGCGTCGTGGACCTCCGGCTTGACTCGAAGGCCGGTAAGGAGCTCATGGCGAAGATCATCAAGGGGGCCCTTGCGGAGGCCAACCCGGATGACCCGAACAACCAGGACGCTTACGACACCATGCTTACGGCCTACCAGAACCGTAACGTGGACGTGGTCGCGGAGTTCGTTGCTTCGCTGGATGACGAGAACGCGGCGGAGTTCGACACCGATGGTTACAAGGTGATCCGCGAGCACTTCGACCCGGAGGCGGAGGAGAACCAGGGACTCACCGCGTCTGAGGCGGTGTGGAAGTACTTCGAACAGCTCCCCGGCAAGGGGCTGCCCCGCCACACCCGGAAGGAGCGTGCGCGCCTGGACCGACTCCGGAAGAAGGAGCTTGCGGAGCGCGTTGCCGCCGGCGAGCTGACCGCCGAAGAGGCCGAAGAGCTGGGCGGAGACAGGGCTCCGAAGACGGAGGAACAGGAAGCCCTGGAGCGGATCGAGCGCGCCCGGAAGAACTCTTCGCTCGTCTCCGCCGGAGTCGACAAGCTGTCGAACGAGGCACGCCAGCGCGTCCGGGCCGCGTACGACTCCCTGATTGCCGATCTGGCCGCCGACCGCGCCAAGGTGTAGCCCTCAGCGGACCCCGAAGAGCCCCCGGTTCCCTCAGCGGAGCCGGGGGCTTCGTCATGTCCTCTTCTAGTGATGAGTGGTGTTTTCCATCCCACTCCACATATCTCCTAGCGGTCTCCTAAGGGATACCGGGCGGCTCGTCCAGCGCGTCACCCATCACCCGCGAATCCCATGCACTCCCTGACTCGTGACAGACGATCACGAGCCCGAAGGGGGCACGCATGGGCAAGGTCCGCACTATTCAGCGGTCGGGTAGCCGCTTCTACGTCGACTCTGAGACCGCCGAGAAGGTACCCGGGGTCACGAGCGTAATCAGTATGCTCCCGAAGCCGTTCCTGACCTACTGGGCCGCACGGCTCACCGCCGAGACCGCCGTACAGAACCTCTCCGCCGTCGCCAGCATCGCTGAGCGGGACGAGGCCGGCGCGATTGACTACCTCAAGAACGCGCACTCCCGGTACACCAAGCTCCGCGCTCAGGTGGGCTCCGACGCGCACGACCTCTTCGAGCGCATGATTCGCGGTGAGGTGGTCCGCCGGGTGCACCCCGATCTGGAGCCCTACCGCCAGCACTTCGCGGACTTCCTTGAGGCCGTCGGCCCTCAGCTCGTTCGGGCCGAAGACGTGGCCTGGAGCACGACCCACAACTACGCCGGATCGTTCGATGCGATCCTTCGTCTCCGTCTGGGCGACGACGGCAAGCCCGACCCGGACGGCCGTCCGCACCTCGTGATGACGGACTGGAAGACCTCCGCCAGCACGTACCCGGAGGTGGCTCTCCAGATGGCCGCGTACGCGCACGCTGACTGGATCGTCTCGCCGGACGGCACCCGGGAGCCCATGCCGGAGTTCGACGGCGCGTGCGTTCTCCACATCACCCCGGAGGGTTGGGAGTTCATCCCGGTCCGGATCGATGCGGAGGTGTTCGAGATCTTCCTTACTCTCCGCCGGGTCTTCGACTGGGACAAGTCGATCAGCAAGACCGTGCTCGGGCGTGCCATCGCGTCCAGCTCCAAGAAGCTCGTGACGGGCACTCAGCGCCGCTCCCGCTAGCCGGAATCTCCGGCACTCCAGTACTGGCAGACACCACGGCGGGACCATCGTCACGTGACGATGCCGCCCACACAACAGGGGGGCGCACTTGCGACCGAAGATTTGGGACACCGACCCGGACGCCAAGCCGAAGCCGCGTCAGCTTTTCTCCGACGACGTGGCGTTCCGGTTCCGCGCCGGCCGCACGGTCAACGACCGGCCCGTGTCGCTTGCGCACTGGCGCGTGACCACTGGCGACCCGGAGGTTGCCGACGCTGTCGCTCAGCTCATGGGCGGCAAGCCGGAGGAGTGGGAGACCAGCAAGGAAGACTTCCTTGAGGTGCTGACCACCTCCGATTCCGTCCAGATCGTCATCAACGGCGTCAAGGACATTGACAGCCGCTTCGTCCTCTGGGGCCGCTCCGGCGGGCCGATCCACGAGTGCGACGGCGTCAACTTCCTGAGCCCGGAGGAGGACGCGGGTACCCCGTGCGGTTGCCCGGCGCTGCTGGCGGACCGCAAGGCCCAGTCCCGTTCGGGCCGTGGCCCGGCGCCTCAGACGAAGATCACCTTCCGCCTGGCTGAGGACTACGACCTTGGCAAGGGCCAGCTCACCTCTACCTCGTGGGAGCTGGTCAAGGTGCTGCACGAGATTGACGACGCGCTTGATGCCGTCGGCGGTGAGGCGCTGTGCAGCCTGAGCCTGGAGCACGTCGAGTTCACCGCTGCATCCGGTCAGGCCGTGTCCTTCCGGAAGCCGGTCATCAAGGTGATCAAGGCGTACAACGAGGCCATCGCGGACGACCCGCACGAGTCGTGAGTTCACTGGGCGGAGTCCTTCCGGGGGCTCCGCCCTTTCTCATCTGGGGGTTGGCGCATGCCGATTCTTGAGCTGTGCGCCGGCTACGGGGGACTGGGGCGCGCCGTCGAAGCGCTCACGGGGGAACGGGTGCGGTACGTGGCGGAGGTCGATCCCAACGCGGCTCTCATCCTGAGTGCCCGCTACCCGGAAGCCCCGAACATCGGGGATATCCGAGAGTTCGACTGGTCACGCATCGCTGGGCGCGTGAACATCATCACCGCCGGATTCCCCTGCCAAGACATTTCGAACGCGGGGAAGAGGGCGGGGATTCATGGCGAAAGGTCAAGCCTCTGGCGACACGTTGCGGAGGCCGTTCGCGTTCTTCGACCGGATTACGTGTTCCTGGAGAACGTTGCCGCAATCAGGCGACGAGGGCTTCAAGTTGTTCTCGGGGATCTGGCCGAAATCGGGTATGACGCGAGATGGACTAGCTTTCGAGCGTCCGGCATTGGAGCCCCCCACCACCGTGACCGGTGGTTTTGCGTCGCTTCCCCTTCTGCCCACCCCGACCGCATCGGACGCCACGAGGGGGCCGGACTTCGCGAAGGCTGACCGGGAGGGAGCCGGCGGGGACGACCTCGTGACCGCCGTCGCAAGGCTCTTCGACAAGCCGACGGCGCACCGCCTCTTCAAGACCCCCACGGCCAACCTTGCGGGGAACGGAGCGCCCCAACACCCGGACAAGCGCAAGGCCGGCGGTCATGGTCCCAACTTGGACGACGAAGTCTCGTTTCTGTTGCCGGTCGACCCGGAGCGGGACGAGCTGGAGCCGGGGGCGTTCCACAGTCCGGCGGAGTGGTGGGGAGAGTTCGGCGCCGCCGTGCATCGATGGGAAACCCTGATCGGCCAACCCGCCCCGGTGCCAGTGGAGTTCGGGCCTCGTGGTGGCCGACGGCTGGCCTCCGTCTTCGGCGAATGGCTCATGGGGTTGCCGGGCGGGTGGATCACCCGGGTTCCGGGCCTCAACCGCGCTGCCCAGCTCCGGGCCGTGGGCAACGGCGCCATGTCACAACAGGCGTTCTCCGCCTATCTCCACCTGATGAACCACAAAGAGGAGAGGTAACTCCCATGGGGGAACGAGGAGTTGTCACGGACTACGCCGCCGACGAGATGTACCCCGGTGACCTCGTGTGCTACGCGGCACGGCAGGGGAACCGGGTGCGCGTGGCTGACGCCGTGGTGGACACGGTGGTGACGGTCACGGTTGGCGGCAGGCTCCGCCCCATGCTCAAGCTCAAGCCGACCGGCGCTGAATCCGGCTTCCGCAAGCGGCGGAGCCTTCGCGCTGTCTGGGTCGGGGCGGAACACGTGCGGCTGATCAGTCCGGGCCCGGTGGAGCCGGACGAAGACCGCGATTACTGCAACTAGCAACAACAAAGGGGGACTTGATGGCCAACCCGAACAAGCAGAAGGGCACGGCATGGGAGTCCGCCGTGCGGGACCACAACAACCGGGAGCTTGGCCTTCTCGGAGAGGATGGCAAGGTCCGAGACCCGTTCTTCTGGGGGAACGCTCGGCGGCCGGCGCAGGAAGGCGCCAAGGACGTTGGGGACGTGCATCTCGTGCCCTTCATCCTGGAGTGCAAGGACGTGAAGTCTCCGTCAGTCCCGGGGTTCCTGCGACAGGCGGAGGCCGAAGCCGTCAACGCTGGCTTCCCGTTCGGGGTGGCCGTCGTCAAGACCCGTGGCGCTGCCGTTGGCCGGGGCAAGGTCCACTTCACGGTGAGCACCTGGACCCGTGTACGGCAGACGCTCGGCATGGATACGGACTCCATGTTCAAGCTGTACGGCTTCACGGCCACGATTCGCGGTCTCAACACCGGCCGTTGGTATCTGAGTTGTGACCTGGACGCCTTTCCGGCTCTGGTCGAAGACGTGCGTTCCGCCTACGGCCCGGGGGTGATCAGTGCAGTTCGCTGAGATCCTGTCCCGCTTTCGGGAGGTGACCGAGGAAGCCGACGGCGGCTATCTCGCTGTCTGCCCGGCGCACGGTGACTCCAGGCCGTCTCTTCGGATCTGGCGTGGAACCAACCTCAAGGTCCGCTTCACCTGCCGTGCCGGCTGCCTCACCGGGGACGTGATCGGCAAGGCCGGGCTCGAATGGGCGGACCTCTTCAACGTCGAAGGCGACGGCGCCACCGTTCCGGCCGAACGGCCAACCCTCGTAGGAACTGGACGAGTTGCCGCGCTGGCCTCGTACCTGGACCGGGCGATTGCCTGGCTGCACCGCTCCGACAGCCCCGCCGGCTCCCGGGCTCTCGACTACGCCCTTGAGCGCTTCGGAGTCGGGGACGAGCTGGCTCACGACCTGGAGCTAGGCGCCGACCACGGGGCGGAGAGCCCGGGGTTCTCCTTCCGGTCGACCTCGTGGCGGGACTTCCCGCGTCTCGTGGTGCCGCTCCGGGGCTTCGACGGGGTGGCCCGTGGCGCTCAAGGCCGGGACCTCACCGGGCAGTGCCCGGGACGCTGGTACTCCCTGATCAACCCCGAAGGGGAGAGGTGGACGGCCTACGGCGTCTTCAAGGGTCAGGGCGGGTACGGGACGACGATCGTCACCGAAGGTCCAGGGGACGCCCTCACGGCCGTGGCCGTCGGGTACGACAGTGTGGCCATCCGGGGCGCGTCGCTCGCCAACTCACCTGAGCTTCTAGACGAGTTGGCCGCCGGCCTCCGGGGCTCTCAGGTGATCATCTGCGGGGACAACGACACCGCCGGCCGGGGCTTCATGCGCAAGCTGGCCGAAGGTCTCGAAGCGCGTGGGTTGAACGTACTCGTCCTCAACGTCCACAACGAGGGCGACGACCTCACCGACTGGCGCGAACGGAACCCGGTGGCCTTCCCGCTGGCTCTCCACTCCGCCGTGAAGTCTGCTCGTCCCCTCGTGGCCACCGTGGACGCTCAGGATGCTGCCGATAGCGCGGAGTTGGCGGAGCGGACCGGCGCGGACTTCGTGGACCGGGAGCAGGGGCTTGAAGCAGCAAGGCTGTTGGGCCAGCTCGTGAAGAAGTTCGGAGCCACCAACGCCATGAACGCGTACGGCCTCGTGGCCTGGACGGACGGGCGGATCAAGTTCGCCCCCGGCTTGGGCTTCTATGTCTGGAGCGGCAAGCGCTGGGACCGGTCGGAAGTTCGGGTCCGTCAGGAGATTCACCGCATGGGCGCCGCACTGGCGCTGGCCGGAGAGACCACGGCCGCGAAGGGGTTTCTCAACACGACCGGCATTGACGCCATCCTCACGGAGCTTCGCAGCGTCCCGGAGGTCTACGTCAAGGCGGACGCCTTCGACGCGCGCCCCGACTTGCTCAGCTTTTCCAACGGGGTGGTCGACCTCCGCACGGGACGGCTCCGCCCGCACGACAAGCGCGACATGCTCACGGTGTCGCTGCCGCTGGAGTACGACCCGGACGCGAAGGCTCCCCGGTGGGAGGCGTTCCTCTCAGAGATCATGCCGGGCATGCCAAGCATGCCGGGGTACCTCCGCCGGCTCGTGGGCTACGGCATCACCGGGCACGTGAGCGAACAGTGTTTCTGCGTACTCCACGGGTCCGGTGCGAACGGGAAGAGCGTCTTCACGGACACGCTCGCCGAGATCTTCGGGCCGTTCGTGACGACCACTCCCTTCGCCACCTTCGAAGAGCGCCGATCCGGAGGAATCCCCAACGACCTTGCAGCGCTTCGGGGTTCACGGCTCGTCATGGCCTCTGAGGGTGAGAGCGGCAAGGCCATGTCGGAGAGCGTCCTCAAGAACCTGACCGGCAAGGACAAGGTGACGGCAAGGTTCTTGAGGCAAGAGTTCTTCACTTACACCCCGACCTTCCTCATTCTCTTGGCCACCAACCACAAGCCTCGCTTCAAGGGGGCCGACGAAGGGTTGTGGCGAAGGGTCAAGATGCTGCCGTTCAACCGGTACTTCGCTCCGGAAGAGCGCGACTACGGGCTTTCTGGCGCCCTACTCGCGGAGGCTCAGGGCATCGTCACGTGGGCGGTCAAGGGGGCCGTCGAGTGGTACGCCGGCGGGCTGGACGACCCGGGCCCCGTGCGCAACGCAACGCGGGAGTACCGCGAAGTCTCCGACGAGCTACAGGGGTTCACCCCCGGCGTAGTCGAGATTACCGGGACGGACTCCGACCGGTTCCTAGGCAACGAACTCTTCTCGGAGTACCTGACGTGGTGTGAGGCGGAGAACCTGCCGCCCGCCGAAAGGTGGCGGCGCACCACGTTCTACCGGGCCATGGAAGAGCGGGGAGCGAACAAGCGCAAGACCAATCAGGGCATCACCTTCTTCGGGGTTCGGCTGACCGATCAGCCCGACAAGGGGGCCCCGGGGATCTTCAACTAAGAGCGGTAGCAGAAGGGGAGCATCGTCACGTGACGGTGGTCCCCTTTTTGCTGCCCGAAGGGGGGCAGGGTGCGGACCTACACGCACGAGATTGCCGGGGAGACCGTCCGGGTCCACGTGCCGGAAACCGTGGACGACCTGGACGAGTTCCGGAAGTGGTGGCGACGCGCCAGCAACCGTGGCCCGGTCGCAATCGACACCGAGACCACGGGACTAGCGCTCTTCGCTCGGGACTTCCGCCTCAGGACTGTGCAGTTCGGAGACCGCTCCGACGCGTGGGTGATCCACTGGGAGCGCGGCGGCTGGTTCCAGGAGTACGCACGGGACGCGCTGACCCGCACCCGGGACATGCTGATCCACAACGCGTCGTACGACCTGTTGGTGATCGACCGGCACGCCGGCATCCCGCTGGAAGACCTCGTGGACCGGGTCACGGACACGCGCATCCTCGCAACGCTGATCGACCCGCGCCAGCCCATGGAAGGCGGCATCGGGACGGCTCTCAAGCCCCTGTCTGCCTTCTGGGTGGACCCGTCGGCTCCTGATACGCAAGGGGACTTGACGAGCGTCTTCCGGTCTCTGGGGCTGACGAAGTCCACCGGGTTCGCCCGGATCGACCTGGACCACCCGACTTTCAACCTCTACGGGGGGCTGGACTGCATCCTGACGGCTCGTCTGGAGCCGGTCCTCCGGGCGGAGCTTCGCCGGCTGGAAGTGCGGGAAGCCCTCGTGGACTACGAGCACGACCTTGCCCGGATGTGCATGGTCATGGAGCGGACCGGGCTTGTCCTGGACGTGCCCTATACCCGCCGTCTCGCGGCCCAACTGTCGGCGGAGGCAGCGGAGTTCGCGGAGAAGGCCGCCCGGTACGGGGTGACCTCCGTCAACGCCACGAAGCAAATCGCGGAAGCCCTCATGGGCATGGGCGAGACGCTGACGGAGCGTACGGCCTCCGGGGCTCTCAAGGTGGACAAGGCCGTTCTTCTCCGGTTGGCGGACTTGGATCTCCAGTGGAAGCGAATAGGCGCGCGTACGCCAAACCCGTTGGCGGAGGCCGTACTTCGCTCGAAGAGGGCGGGCAAGTGGGGGACGACTTACACCCAAACCTTCCTGGACTCCGTGGACGACGCCGGGAGGGTGCACAGCGGGATCAACACGTTGGCCGCCCGCACGGGAAGGATGAGTGTTCAGCGTCCGGCGCTACAGACTCTCCCCTCTTCGGATCAGATGATCCGGCGTTGTCTGTTGGCGGACGAGGGGCACGTGATGGTGAGTACGGACTTCTCCGCCGTGGAGATGCGTGTTCTGGCCGCGCTGGCGGGGGTCAAGAGGATGACCGCCGGCTTCCTCGCTGGCGAAGACATTCACTGGTTCACGGCCCGGATCATCAAGGGGGAGGCCGCCACCGAGAAGGACCGGAAGGTCTTCAAGGGTGCGGGTTTCTCGAAGGTGTACGGGGGCGGAGTCGCCACGGCAGCGCGGCAGACCGGTGCCACCGAAGAGGCCATGTCCCGGGCCTTCGCCGAGTACGACCGGCTGTATCCGGAGATCCGGCGCGCGTCGAACCGGTGGCAGCGGGAGGCCCGAGCCCGCCGAATGGTGTTCATCTCCGCCACCGGCCGGCGGCTGCCGCTGGACCGGGACAGGGCCTATGCCGTCGTCAACTACGCCTGCCAGTCGGCGGCTAGGGATTGCCTGGGTCAGGCCATGCTGAACGCCGAAGAGGCCGGCCTCCTGCCCCTGTTGCGCTTGCCGATTCATGACGAGCTTCTTGCGTCGGTTCCCGCGAAGGAAGCCGAAGAGGTGGCGCGGGAGATTGAGAAGTGCATGACCTTCGACCTCTACGGGGTGCCGATCGTCGCCACGGCAGAGATCGGGAAGCGATCGTGGGGGAGCCTCTACGGCGCCGATTTCTGACCCGCTGACCATCGTCACGTGACGATGCTGACCCCCTGATCACGCCCGAATCACGGCGGGCTCATCCCTATCCGCTTCAAGGATGAGCCCGCTAACGGTCCTATAGACGACCGGTGTTGATGCCCCGATTCGTGGGTGTTTGCCCGGTAGAAACAGCGTTGAGGGTGTCGGACTGCCTCCGTAAGTTCGACCCCCACGCAACGACGAAGGCCATGCGCAAGCCCCAGTCCTGCTAGCCCGGAACGGGGTACGCAAGGCCACTTCGCCGCGAATCCATGACGCATGCCCGAACGAGCTTCGGCATGCCCAAAAGCCCGCTCCGGGTGACCGCTGCACTCCAGGCGGGGTGCAGATCACCTAGCACCCCGGAGCGGCACCTTGATTTCGCTGACCCCTGCCCAGATTCAGGACGCGAAGAACAACAAGCTTGAGGCGGTCACCGCCGTCATCGAAGCCACGGAAGAGCGCGTGCTCCAGTTGGCCAACCACTACGCCACCATCAGTTACGAGCTGAACCACGACCTTGCCGAAGACATGGCACAGGAAGCACGGGAAGCCGTCTGGCTGGCCCTCCGCCGCTTCGAAGGGGAGAGCGTCGCCCAGTTCTTCACCTTCGTGGACACCACCATCAAGGGGGTGCTCTCCGACCACCGCCGGGCAGAGACCCGCAAGGGAGCCAGCGGGCAGGCAGCGAAAGATTTTGAGGCCGCCCTTCGCGTGGCCGGCGGAGACCCGTACCTTGCTGAGCGGGTGTGCACGGTCGGACTCCCCAACGGCCGGAAGCTTTCCCGGGAACAGGCCAACGCCGCACGGCTGGCATGGATGGGCGTGGACTACCTGGACGCGCCTCTTCCGGGCGCGGAGGGGGAAACGCTCGGGGACCGTCTCGCGGCGGAACTGGACGTGCCGGCGGACCTCGTGGAGCCCCGGGACCTGGACGACGCCCGGCGGAAGTTCATCCGTCAGCGCGTGCACACCGTGCTGGGCATGATGGGTGCCCGTCAGCGCAGGGTCCTCAAGGCAACTTTCGGGATAGCCCCGGTGCCCTTCTACGGCACGGAGAACGACAAGGACCTTGCCGCAGATATCGGCATGGAGTACTCGCAGATCCGGCAGACCCGCGCGAAGGCCCGGAATGCTTTCGCCGACATGTACGTGATCGGGGCTTGAGATGCGACAGACGTTCCCCGCCTCCGAAGGCCGGACGGTCGTGGTCGACCTCAGGGCGTCGATCGCAGACGTTCAACTACTCGACTCGGACGGCACGGCGGAGGCTTCGTTCCTTCTGCGCGCCGACTCCTACGGACCCGCACGACCCATGATGAACGCCCTAGCCCAAGGGGACTACGAGGCAGCGCGCCTGTTGCTGCTCGGGTCTCGCTGAGCATCGTCACGTGACGATGCCAGAGGCGATTTTCGGCCACTCACTGTCACTCTATGTGATGGTGGGTGGCCTTTTTTCTTTGCCTTGACTTTGTCAACACAGAATGCAGTCATGGCCATGCCGGAAAATTGGGGTGCAACCTTTGTGCTGGTCAGGCGTCTGTATATGTGTACGGCCTTGCTTGGAGCGCACTTGACGGTGTGTTTGTTGGTCAATGACCATGATCACGGAATATCCTCTTCCGGATGTAGAACGTTTGACCTATTCTCTACGCATGGTGACGCACCCGATGCCCTATGTGGCGAAAATTGTGGTCAGCGTGCCCAACTTCATGCAGCGGAATCTGACCACGTGGGAGCCGTGGACAGAGATCGGTGCACCTGTCGGGGGACACGAAGTCACGTCGTGCGAGGAACTGCACGGCGTACTCAGAGCGGAGGGAATGAGCGTGGCTCAGACGATGCGCCGGCTGGCACGCGGCCACGCTGCCTTCCGCCTGGAAGCACGGGAGACGGTCAGCGGGCGGCTGGTCGGCCTGGCTGAGTGGACGTGGTGTCGGGAGCTAGGCCAGTACCGGCAGTGGGATGTGTTCACGGGCTGCGAGTGGGGAGAGCACGGGTGGTTGCCCACACTGCTAGCCAGCCTGACGGCGGAGGACGGGCCAACGCAGGTTGAGGCGGCGTAGGTCCAGGTACGACGAGACCCCACTACTCGGCGGCGGGTAGTGGGGTCTCCGAACTGGACGGGCTCAGACTTCGCCGAACTCCCCGTTGGCGGCGGCACGCACGAAGGCCGCCCACGCGTCAGGAGCAAACCGAAGGCGGGGCCCCTCAGGGTCCTTCGAGTCCCGGACGCGACCCGGGTGGGCGTCGTCGTGTTCGATGCATGTTCCGCCGTCGTTGTTGCTGTATGAGCTCTTGCGCCACTGCTCAGCCGCCACGGCTGTACTCCTTCATGATGCGTCTGATCATCGCCTGTGATTCCTCGGGCGACCGGGCAAGAGCCCTGAGGTAATCGTAGGACTCCCGACGGGCGGCAACACGCCCAGGTTCATCGATGATCACACCATCCTTGGAGCCCTCCGCCCAAGCTGTGAGCTCTCCCTCCGCATCGGTGTAGAGAGTCAGCGAACCGCCCATCTCCTGGTGCGGACCCGCGCTGAACGGAAGCACTTGAATGGTGATGAACGATCGACGCTCGGAGGCCAGTGCGGCTAGCTGTTGGCGCATCACCCGGGCTGGTCCCACGGGCCGGCGAAGGACGGCTTCGTCAAGTACGAACCAGCAGCGCGGGGGAGAGGCAGAGCCAAACCTAGCCTGGCGGCCTAGTCGAGCGGCTAGGAGATCGTCTATCTCTCGTTCGGTGGCGTGGGGGTGACCCGCCCGCAGCGCGCACCTTGCGAAGCTCGAAGTCTGGAGTAGGCCGGGCACGTTCGCACACGCGTACTCCTCAATGACGGCTGCTGCACTCTCCAGCTCAATGGCCTTGCGGTAGCGGCCGGGGAACTTTTCGTTCCGGGCAAGCTGGTAGATCCGGCCGAACCGACCATCAGTGTTGAACGCTGCATCCAGCTGAGGGGGAAGCTCAGGCGGCGGCATCGACTCGGCACGTTCGACCCGGGCAAGGTGCCCCTTGGAGATGTGCACGATCTCTGCCAGCCGGTCCAGAGACATCCTCCCGGCGCGCCTTCGATGCTCTCGCATCTCCCAGCCGAACTGATCACGTGCGGACCTGCCCGGGTCCAGCTTGTTTGGGGTGAACACCATGAGTGCCCCTCCATGTGTCCTTTGGGATGTGACACATGGCCACGCTTCTAAGGCTAGCGCCAAAGCGCGACGCTTGAACCACACACAGTGAAGCGGAGATTGAACGCCCCCACGGAGTAATGATCATGACGACGCGTGAGAACGAGCAGCCCGACACCCGAGACCCCGGGTGGTCGTACCAACACCGCGACTTCCCGCCGTGCTCGTGCGGCAAGCCGGGATGTTCGGACTACGGCGTCTCCATGGGGCCGATGCACTCGGAGCAGGACCCGAACACGACCCACATCAAGCCGCTTAGCGACCCCTACAAGGCCACGGTCGGCGCGCTCGTCCTGGACGTGCTCAACGGCCGGGTCGGCACCCTCACGGCCCGGGGCGCGGGCAAGGTCGTGTGGGTCCGGGGCGCCAACGGCTACGAGTGGGAGACCGACAGCCGTTACCTGGAGAAGCCGCCGGCGAAGTCCGGCCTCAGCGCGGAGCTGGCCGCCCGCAACAAGCGCTCGGCGCTCTCCGAACACCGCTTCAAGGACGCGTCGTGAAGGCTCTGACCTCCGGAGCGCTGGACACGGTGATTGCAACCGTCATCGTCGGGTTGGTCGCTGGTGGACTGGGCGAGCTGGCCACGCTGGCTGTCTCCGACGATCTGACGGGGACGAAGACGTTGGTCTTCTTGCTCGTGGCCGCGCTGGTGGCTTCGTGCGGGGTGTCCGCGTCCGCGTCCATCATCAGTCACCTGGACGAGCGAAGAGCCCGGCGGCGGGACGAGACGTGATCGACCTGGAACCCGGGTGGCCGCCGTGTCCCCTCCCGGGTGTCGTCTGGGCTCCGGGTCGGTGCTTCATGTGTGGTCATCACCGCGACGTTTCCGCCGTCGGCGAGATGACCGTGAATGGCGGGCAGGAGATCGCTATCTCTGCTTGCCGCTGGTGTCACGAGGCGCTTGCCGCCCACCACCGTGAGACCTGGAACGCCCCCGGCGAGAAGGCCGAACGCATCCGGGCCACGCTTCGCCGCTGGCGTCGTGGCGTTCACCACGCCCGTGCCCAACTCACCCACTGACGGCCCGCTCCGTTTCCCTCCCCACGGCCGGAGCGGGCACCTAACAACCCCTGTAGAGGAGACGACCGTTGAACCTGTTCCTCGCTGACCCGGAGGCGCCGCCGCGTCCCGCGATCCTGACCGACCCGAATCCCGTTCGCGTCGGCTGTGTCGTGCTGGCCCTGGACGAGCACAAGCGGGTGCTCATGGTCGATCCGGTGTACAAGGACGGGCTGATCCTTCCCGGCGGCAGCATGGAAGAGGACGAGGACCCGAACGAGGCCGCGTCCCGGCACTTCTACGCCGAGACCGGTCTTGTCCAGGACTTCCACCAACTTGTGGTGCCGGACTGGAGCCGTCGAGACGTGATCCCGGCGGGTATCAACTTCGTCTTCTGGGGTGGCCGCCTGGACCGCCGGCGGGCCGACAAGGTCAAGGTCCCGCCCGTTCAGGAGAGCAACCTTCGCGGGCACCACTGGATCGACCGGGACGAGCTGCGGAACGTCTGCTCCAAGAAGCAGGCCAACCGGGTGACCACGGCGTTGGACTGTGTTGAGGCGGGTCTCCTGGTGCCGTTCATGGTCGACGGTGAGCCGGTGGGCCGCTAGTGGACCACTTCGCGGTGGAGCGCTTCCCGTGGCGTGCCCGGCACATTTTCAGCGGGGGAGTGGAGCCGGCGCGTACGGTCTCCGGCAACATCGGTGCCGGAAGCGCGGAGGAGCTGGCTGCCGTCCTGATCTCCCGCGCAGCGCTGGCGGAGGAGCTGGGGCGTCCCGGCGGGTGGGAGCGGGAAGCCAACGTTCGCGCCTTCGGCGTGCGCCTCCTCACCGACATGGAACGGGAGTGCAAGCGGTTCGGCACGTGGGCCGTACTTCCGAGGCACATGCCCCGGTACGACGTGATCGTGACTTACCACGGCCCCGGGGCGCCGTTCGTTCCCGACCCGGACAGGACCGTTGAGCGGTACGAGGCCGGCACCACCCTGGAAGCGCTCCAGGAGGAAATCAAGATCTCTCCGAAGCGCTTGAAGCGGCTGCTGACCACGTGGGGTGTCGACCTGCGCGGTGCGCAAGAGCGGCGTGAACTCGCCAAGCGCAAGCCTTCGGTGATCCTCTCGCCGGTGGTCGAAGCGGAGATCGTCACGAAGTACTTGGCGAAGGTCCCGCAAACGACGTTGGCGCAGATCTACGGCGTCCGTCCGGCGAAGATCCGCCGGGTACTTGTAGCCGCCAGCGTGCCGATTCGGGGACGCGGCGGGTCGGCGAAGCGTACCTAGTTCTTCCCCTTGACTCCCGGCTTTGTGAGCCGGGCGCACAACCCCCACCCCGGTTCCCCGGAACCCTGGACAGGTCGAGTGGCCGGGGTGGGGCCCTGTCTGTACAACCTCAACAGAGGGGATTCCTCGTGACCGTCACCATTGAACTGCCCTCCGCCGTGGTGCTCACCGCGCCTGAGTGGGTGGAGCTGGAGCTGACCAACAAGTGTCAGCAGGAGTGCGGGCACTGCTTCAACGAGTCCGGGCCGACCGTGCCGCACGACGTGATGGCCCTGGACGACTGGACGCGGGTGATCACCGAGTGCGCCGAACTCGGCGTCAAGGGAGTCCAGTTGATCGGCGGGGAGCCCACCACGTTCCCGGGCTGGCGGGACCTCGTGGACCACGCGCTGAGCAAGGGCTTGCTCGTTGAGGTCTTCTCCAACCTCTTCCACATCACCGACAAGGGGTGGACGACCCTCTCCAAGCCCGGCGTCCGACTCGGCACCTCGTACTACTCGGTCAACGCCGGGGAGCACGACAAGGTGACCAAGGTTGCCGGGAGCCACGAGAGGACCCGGGCCAACATCGTCAAGGCGCTGGGTCTCGGCATCCCGGTCCGGGCCGGAGTCGTCCGCTGCCACGACGGACAGCTTGAGCGGCTGGCCGTCCAGGAGCTGCAAGCGCTCGGAGTCCAGCGGATCACCCTGGACGACGCCCGGGGAGTCGGCCGGGCCGGCAACGGCGAGACACCCACGGTCGACGTGCTGTGCGGCAACTGCGCCCGGGGCAAGCTGGCCATCCTCCCCGACGGCGCCGTTTCCCCGTGCGTCATCGGCCGGTGGATGCAGCCCTTCAACATCCGGGAGACCAGCCTCCGGAAGGTGCTGCTCAGCCCGGAGTGGGCGGCGGTGGCCGCGAGCATCCCGAAGCCGAAGCAGCGTGACGCGTGTGCCCCGAAGGACGGTTCGTCGTGCGCGCCGACCGGATGCGCGCCGTTGGAGTACGTCCCGATCACCATGCTTGGATGCCCGCCGAACGACAGCAACGACTGTTCGCCGGCGAGCACCGAAGCGTGCGGCCCGAGTTACTACGCTCCGGTGGACACGGCTGCCTGCCCGCCGGACGACAGCAACGACTGTTCCCCGGCGAGCACCGAAGCGTGCGGCCCGAAGTACTGAGGTAGGAAAAGCCCATGGACTGGCAGAGGCACGCGGCAGAACTGGCCGCCCGCACGACCGACCCGGATTCCCGCTGGCGCGACCCGGTTTCCAGGGTGCCCCGACACCTGTTGGTGCCCCGCTGGTGGGAGCCTGCCGAAGGCGGAGGCTGGCGGCTCCAGGTCGGAGAGAGTGACCCCGATCTCTGGGTGCGACGGGCCTTCGGCAACAACTCCGTCGTCACCAGCGTGGGCGGTCTCCATGCCGATCACGCGAAGCCGGACGACATTCCGACCGGCCGCACCACGAGTTCCGCCACCCTCACGACGCTGGTCGTGAAGATGCTTCGGCACGCGCGGATTCACGACGGGCAAGACCTGTTGGATCTCGGCACCGGAGCCGGCGGGCTCACCGCTATTGCCGCGCTGAGGCTCGGCAGTTGGCACGTCACCAGCGTGGACGTGGACAAGTACCTGACCGAAGCCGCGAAGGACCGTCTGAACGGCATGGGGTTGAAGGCGAACTTCCATACCCTGGACGCCACCGGACCCATTCCCGGACAGTACGACCGTGCCGTTGCCACGGTGGCGGCACGACCCATTCCGGAGTCGTGGCTCCAGGCTCTCCGCCCGGGTGGACGGCTCGTCACCACGATTGCGGACACGGCGCTGATCCTGACCGTCTGGAAGGACCCGGACGGCGGGGCAAGCGGCGTGATCGAAAGGGACTGGGCGGGCTTCATGACGACCCGCACCGGGCCGACCTACCCGCCCGGCCTGGAGCACCTGTTCCGGGCTGCCCGTGAAGGCGAAGGCGAAGAGGTCAAGTCGTACCGGTACCCGGTCGCGGATATCCGTGACAACTGGGAAATCTGGTCGATGCTCACGATCACCACACCCGGCGTGGAAATCGACTTCGAAGCGCGTCCGGGGAAGCGCACGGCCTATCTCGTCCACCCGGATGGGTCGTGGGCACGAGCGGAGGCGGAGCGGTACGAGCCGCCGACCGTTCACCAGAGTGGGCCGCGCCGGCTCTGGGACGACCTGGAGCGGATTCGGAACTGGCGTGAGGTCGAAGGCGGTCTTCCGCTGTTCGGCTGCAACGCCAAGGTCGACCCTGACGGCGTGATCCACCTGTCCCGGGGGCAGTGGTCGGCCACCCTCCGCTGAGCCGCTGGAGAGCCTGTCAGAGCCCCGTCCGGGCCAGTTCCCGGGCGGGGTTTCTTCGTTTCCGCAGGTCAGGATACAAGTGGGTATATTGACAGCAACGTTCGTCACCCAGACCCCGAAGGACGTGCCCGCCGACGTCCTCGCCCAGCTCGGCAACCGGGTGCAGCACGCGCTGCGCGCGTTCACCCCGGACGACGCCAAGGCGCTCAAGGCGACGGTCTCCACCTTCCCCCGGTCGTCGTACGACCTGAGCGAGGTGCTGACCTCGCTCGGCACCGGGGAGGCCGTGGTGACCGTCCTGTCGGAGAAGGGCGCGCCGACGCCCGTCGCCGCGACCCGGCTGCGGGCGCCGCAGTCGCTGATGGGGCCGGTCGACGAGGGCGCGCTCCGGGCGCTCGTGGACGCCTCGCCGCTGACGGCGCGCTACCGGGACGCGATCGACCGCGAGTCGGCGTACGAGAAGCTCGCGGCCCGGGCGGCGCGCGCCGAGCCCGCGCCGGCGCCCGTCCCCGAGCCGTCGCGCGACGCGGCGCGGGAGGCGGGGCGGGCCGGCGCGCAGGCCGGGGCGGGCGGGCTGCTCGGCTCGCTGCTGAACAACCCGACGGTGAAGTCGCTCGCGCGCTCGGCCGGGAAGCAGCTCGGGCAGGAGATCTCGCGCAGCCTGTTCGGGACGTCCAAGCGGCGGCGGTAGGGCCGCCGGTGGGGGCCGCCGGTGCGGCCTACGCGCGGAGCGCGGCGCCGATCCGGTCGAGCGAGGACAGGCGCATCAGGCCGTAGTTGTAGAACTCGACCTCGGGGACGCCGAGTTCGCGCAGGACGGCGAGCTTGGCGGCGAGGTTCTCCGGGCCGTCGCAGTCCGAGGACATCGGGCGCAGGATCACCGCCATGTCCTGCGGGCGGACGCCGTGCAGGGCGAAGGCGGCGATCTTCTCCCGGACGGCCTCGGGGGTCCTCGCGTAGCCGAGCGTCTCGATCTGGTCCGCGGCCCCGGCGAGCGCGGGCAGGTCGATGCCGGACAGCCAGCCCTTGCCGGGGCCGCCGCCGTCCATGAAGCTCAGCCGCATGCCGTGGCGACGGGCCTGCGCGGACAGCTCGGCGGCCAGCGAGGTGACCGTCGCGGCGGAGGCGTCCACGTAGGCGGCGAACGCGCCGTCCGCGAGCTCGTCCAGCGCACCGGGCTCGGCGGCGGCCCCCTCGTCGGCGAGGCGGCGGCGCAGCTCGGTGCGCACGGCCTCGGCGACCTCGTCGGCCGGGACGCCCGCGCCGGCGGCGGCCGTGCGGCAGTGCGGGCAGAAGCAGACGCCGAGCAGCGCCTCGGCGACGGGACCGAGCTCCTCGAAATAGCGTTCGTGGTGGTAGCCGTGGCGCAGGCCGTGGAAGTGCAGCGACTCGGCCCGGACCGCGTCCACGCCGTAGCGCGCCAGGTCGGCGACGAGGGTGTGCGCGTACTCGCGGACCTCCGGGTTCGCCGGGCACAGCTCGGTGAGGTGGCGGTCGCCGAAGGCGTTGGCCGGGGCGCAGTCGGGGTGGGCGAAGCCGAGCCGGTCGTTGTGGCAGAACACCGTCCAGGCGTGCAGCCCGAGGCCGCGGCGGCGGGCCTCGGCGGCGGCCTCGGAGAACGGGTCGCGCTCGCCGATGGCGGTGGACGGGACGGGCGCGAGGCGGCGGCCCCGCCAGCGGGCCGGGTCGGGGCGGAAGTAGGCGGCGCCCGGTTCCAGGTAGCGGACCACCCGGCGCGGGTTGTGCGGGAAGACGTCCCGGGCCTCGTGGTAGACCGAGGCGAGGGTGACGCCGCCGACCCCGGCACGGTCGGCGAGGTTGCCGAAGAAGGTGTCGGGGCCCTCGTCCAGCAGGTCGGTGGCGAAGGCGAGGACGGACGACTCCACGGTGCGGCTCCGGAGCAGGGGGCGGGGGCGCCGTCCACGCTAGCCGCAGGGGTTCGGATTGGTCTATACCTGGCCGGTCGGGCGCTGCGCCGGACGGGCTAGAGGCCCAGGTCGTCCAGCTCCTTGAGCAGGGCGGAGCGGGAGTCGGCGGGTGCGGGCGCGGGCGCTGGCTTCGGCTTCGGTGCCGCCTGGTCGCGGAGCAGGACGGCGGCGGCCAGCCCGCCGGCCAGCCCGCCGAGGTGGCCCAGCCAGCTGACGCCGTGGGCGACCGGCAGCACGCCGATCAGGATGGTCCAGTAGACCGCGGCGACGCCGAGGCCGACCACCGCGTCCAGCACGTTGCGGTCGAGGACCCCGCGCAGCACCACGTAGCCGAGGTAGCCGTAGACCATGCCGCTCGCCCCGGCCGTCACGGTGTTCGGGCTCTCCAGCAGCCAGACCGTGAGCCCGCCGGAGACCACGATCACCAGGCTGGCCAGCAGGAACTTGCGCATGCCCCGGTAGGCGGCCAGGAAGCCGAGCACGAACAGCGGCCAGGAGTTGGAGACGATGTGGTCCCAACTGAAGTGCAGGAACGGCATGGTGAACATCTCGGGCAGGTCGCCGACCCGTTCCGGGCGCAGACCGAACTCCCGGGACAGGTCGTAGTCGTCCAGCCAGTTCAGCACCTGCACGGACCAGATGACGGCCTGGATCCCGAGCATGGTGAACAGCGCGCGGCGGGAGTCCGAGAGCAACCGGGCGAATTTCGAAGCCATGGTGTCGACTTTAGGGGCGACCGGATCGGACGTGCACCCCGTTACAGTGACCGGTGTCATCCCGACCGTGAGAGGTGCACGCCATGAGTGTCCGTCCGCCGCTTCCGTACGAGTTCCTGCCGCAGGTGCCGTCCTTCCCGCTGACCAGCGCGGACCTCACCGAAGGCGGCACGCTGGCACGGGAGTTCATCCACGCCGGCGGCAACCTCTCGCCGCAGCTGTCCTGGTCGGGCCTGCCGGAGGGCACCCGCGGCATCGCCGTCACCTGCTACGACCCGGACGCGCCGACCGGCTCCGGCTGGTGGCACTGGCTCGCGCTGAACCTGCCCGCCGGCACCACCGAACTGCCGCGCGGCGCGGGCTCCTCGGACGACGCCCTGCCGGGCGCGGCCTCCTTCCACGGGCGCAACGACTTCCCGGGCAACCGGTACGACGGCGCCGCCCCGCCGCCCGGCGCCCCGCACCGCTACGTCTTCGCGGTGCACGCGCTCGACGTCGAGAAGCTGGACGTCTCGGCCGACACCCCGCCGGCCCAGGTCGGCTTCCACCTCACCTTCCACACCCTCGGCCGGGCGCTGCTCACCGCCGAGTTCGGGGTCTGACGGCTCAGGGAGGACCGGCCAGGTCGGCCGCGCGGGTGGCGCGGCCGGCCAGGGTGCGCAGGTGGGCGATCAGCTCCGGGGGCTCGTGCACCTCGAACTCGCAGTCGAGCAGCAGCAGTCCGGACGCGAGCCACTTGAGCGAGTCGCCCCGGGAGTGCAGCCGGCAGGTGCGGTCGTCGATCGGCTCGATCCGGTACTCCCCGGTCCACGGCATCCAGCGGTCGACCTCGTCGGCGGGGCGGTGCACGGTGGCGACCATGCGGTACGCCGTGTTCCGGCGACGCAGCTTGTCGGCCACGAACGCGGCGGCGTCCTCGGCGGGCAGCGGGCGCGGGGTGAAGCGCGCGCCGGTGGCGAAGGGCTCGCGGAGCCGGTCGACCCGGAAGAGCCGCCAGTCGTCCCGGTCCAGGTCGAAGCCGACCAGGTACCAGCGGCGGCCGGTGGAGACCAGGCGCTCGGGCTCGACGTTGCGGCGGGTCTCGGCGCCGTCGCGGGCCCGGTAGGCGAAGCGCAGGCGCTCGTGGTTGGCGACGGCGCCGGCGAGCAGGGTGAGGTCGTCCGGGTCGACGGTCGGGCCGTCGCCGGTCATCAGCGGCACGGTGGCCGTGTTGAGCGCGCCCACCCGGTGCCGGAGCCGTCCGGGCAGCACCTGGAGCAGCTTGCCCAGGGCCCGGACGGACGCCTCCTCGATGCCCACCACCGCGTGCCCGGCCGCGGCCCGCAGCCCGACCGCGATGGCGACCGCCTCCTCGTCGTCCAGAAGCAGCGGCGGCATCGCCGTCCCCGCGACCAGCCGGTAGCCGCCGATCGCGCCCATCGTCGCCTGCACCGGGTAGCCGAGGTCGCGCAGCCGGTCGATGTCGCGCCGGATCGTCCGGGCGCTGACGCCGAGCCGCTCGGCGAGCTCGCTGCCGGGCCACTCGCGCGGGGTCTGCAGCAGGGAGAGCAGGTTCAGCAGACGGGCCGGGGTGTCGGTCATGCCGTCCAGGATGCCGGAGAACTGGGACAGGATCTGGCCTACATGCCCCCTACCGTCGTCCACGTGCCGACGAGCGAGACGAACGAGGAGCGTGTGATGAGCACAGTGGACACCGACCGGCGGAGGTGGATCGCGCTGGCGATCGTGATGGTCGCCTCCTTCATGGACCTGGTGGACGTGACGATCGTCAACATCGCCGTCCCCAGCATCCAGGAGGACACCGGCGCCTCCTTCAGCGCCATCCAGTGGGTGACCGGCGGCTACGCGCTGGCCTTCGCGATCGGCCTGATCACCGGCGGGCGCCTCGGCGACATCCACGGCCGCAAGCGGCTGTTCCTGATCGGCATCGGCGGCTTCACGCTCGCGTCCGCGCTGTGCGGCCTGGCCACCGGGCCGGACATGCTGGTCGCGATGCGGGTGCTCCAGGGCGGCACGGCGGCCCTCATGGTGCCGCAGGTGCTCTCGATCATCCACGCGACCTTCCCGGCGGAGGAGCGCGGCAAGGTGTTCGGCATGTTCGGCGCGGTGGTCGGCCTGGGCGCCGTCTCCGGGCCGCTGATCGGCGCGCTGCTCACCGAGTGGGACCTCCTCGGCCTGGCCTGGCGGCCGATCTTCCTGATCAACCTGCCGGTGGGCCTGGCCGGCCTGCTGGCCGGGCGCCGCTTCATCAGCGAGTCGAAGGCCGAGAAGGCGCTCAAGCTCGACCTGGTGGGCGTGGCCCTCGCGAGCGTCGGCCTGCTGATGCTGATCTACCCGCTGACGCACGGGCGGGAGGCCGGCTGGCCGCTCTGGGGCTACCTGTCGATGGCCGGCAGCCTCGTGGTGTTCGCGCTGTTCGTGGTGTACGAGAAGGCCAAGGCCCGGCGGGACGGCTCGCCCCTGGTGGAGCTCTCGCTGTTCCGGGTGAAGTCCTTCGCGGCCGGGATCGGCGTGCAGCTCACCTTCGGCGTGGTCTGCGGGATCTTCTTCCTGGTGTGGACCCTCTACATGCAGATGGGCCTCGGCTGGAGCCCGCTGAAGGCCGGCTCGACCGGCATCCCGTTCTCGCTCGCGGTCTCGACGGCCGCCGGGCTGTCCGTGCAGAAGCTGGTGCCGCGGTTCGGGCGCCGGGTGCTGCAGACCGGCGCGCTGGTGATGGCGGCGGGCGTGCTCGCCTACATCTGGGAGGCGCACCGCTACGGGACGGCGATCGCGCCCTGGCAGATGGCGCTGCCGCTGGTCGTGATGGGCCTCGGGATGGGGCTGATCGTCGCGCCGATCACCGACGCGATCCTGGCGGAGGTGCCGCGCGAGCACGCCGGGTCGGCGTCGGGCCTGATCAACACCGTGCAGCAGGTGGGCAACGCGCTCGGGCTCGGCCTGGTGTCGGTGGCCTTCTTCGGGGCCATGGACGACGTCGTCGCGCCGACGGCGGTGGGGGACGCGTTCAGCGGGGCCTTCGTCCACGCGATGTGGTGGGTCGCGGCGGTGCTGGTGGTGGTGTTCCTGCTGATGTTCGCGCTGCCGCGCCGGAAGGCCGTCGCCGCGGGTGCGGAGTCGGACCCGGCCGTCGGGGCCCGGGAGCCCGAGCTGGTCTGACGGTTCCGTGCGCACGAGGGCCCCGGTCGCGATGCGCGGCCGGGGCCCTCGTGCGCACACTGGACGGGTCATGGACCGTACGGCGGTGGAGTCCTCGGTGCTGCGCTCGGTCGGGTACGACCGCCCGGCGCGGCGGCTGGAGCTGGAGTTCCTCGGCGGGCGCGTGTACGAGTACGCGGCCGTGCCGGCCCGGGTGCACCGCGAGTTGATGGCGGCGGACAGCCACGGCCGGTTCTTCGTCCGGCGGATCCGGGGGCGCTACGCCTATCGGCGGCTCAGCTGACGTCCCCGGCGGTGCGCGGCCAGTCGGGGGCCGGGTCGACGGGCAGCAGCGGGCGGAGGGCGCCGATGCAGCCGCCGATGCACGCGTCGCGGAGCTCGGTGCGGGTGCAGGTCTCCTCGGTGAGCCAATCGACGACCAGGACCTGGACGAACACCAGCCAGCTGCGCAGGACTTGGGACACCGCCGCGCGGGTGCCGTCGTCGGCGAGGGGGAGCACGCCGAGGAGGCGGGCGCGCAGGGCGTCGAGCTCGTCGGTCATGATCGTCTGGATCACCGGGTCGCCGGCCAGCACGCGGTTCGCGGCGAGGACGGCGTGCCGGTTGGCGACGAAGTAGTCGAGGTGCGCGTCCATGCCCTCGACCAGTTGCTCGACGAGCGTGTCGGCCGGGTCGAAGCGGGACTTGCCCAGCAGCTGGTCGGCGGCCTGCTGGTAGACGGCGGCGAAGAGGTCCCGCTTGCCCGGGAAGTGCCGGTAGAGCAGGGCGCGGGAGACGCCCGCCTGCGCGGCGACCTCCTCCATCAGCACCTCCTCGTAGGGCCGGGCGGCGAAGAGCCGGGCTCCGACGGAGAGGAGCTGGGCGCGGCGGTCGGCGGGGGAGAGGCGCTGGCGTGGTGGCACGGGTGAAGACTACTTGACACGTGTCTACTAACGGGTGCCTCATGGAAGTAGACACGTGTCAACCAAGCGGCACGCGTCAACCGAGGCATGGGGTGGGTGCGTCATGGCCAAGGCACTGCGGGCGCTCGTGTGGACGATGGGGATCGCGTGCGTGGCGATCGGCCTCGGACACGTGCTGGTGGGCAACGCCGTGCTCCCCGGCGAGGAGCACGCCGGGGCGACGATCGACAGCTGGGGCCGCTTCATGGGCGCGATCTTCGCCGGGTACGGCGCCGCCTGGATCCGGCTCGCCCGGCAGGCGACGATCCCGGCGCGCACCGTCCGGTGGCTCGCCGGCGTGTTCCTGCTCGGTGGCGCCGGGCGGGTGCTGTCGCTCGCGGCGACGGGCTGGCCGGGCGCGTTCCAGGCCGTGCTGGCCGCGCTCGAACTCGGGCTGCCGCCGGTGTACTTCTGGCTGGCGGACGCCGACGAGCGCCGGACCGCGGCCGGTCCGGCGGTGGCCTGAGCCGGTCCGGTGGGCGGTCGGGCGGCTCAGCGCGCCTTGGCGGTGGCCTTGGCCTCCTTCGCGGCGCGCTTCGCCTCCTGCTTGAACTCCCGTACCAGGACGAGCGATTCGGGCCCGGTGATGTCGGCGACCGAGCGGTGCGCGCCCTCGTCGCCGTACGCGCCGGCCGCCTCGCGCCAGCCGTCCGGCCGCACGCCGTACTGCTTGCCGAGCAGTGCCAGGAAGATCTGGGACTTCTGCTTGCCGAAGCCGGGGAGCGCGTTGAGCCGGCTCAGCAGCTCCTTGCCCGTCCTGGCGTCCTTCCACAGCACGGCGGCGTCGCCGTCGTACTGCGCCACGAGGAACTGGCAGAGCTGCTGCACCCGCTTGGCCATCGCGGCCGGGTAGCGGTGCACGGCCGGCTTCGCGGAGAGCAGGGCCACGAACTCCTCGGGGTTGTACGTGGCGATCTCGTGGGCGTCCAGGTCGTTCCGTCCGAGCCGCTGGGCGATGGTCAGCGGGCCGGTGAACGCCCACTCCATGGGCACCTGTTGGTCCAGCAGCATGCCGACGAGCGCGGCGAGCGCGCTGCGTCCGAGCAGTTCATCGGCCTCGGGCTGCTGTGCGAGCCGAACGGTGACGTCCATGGGGCCCTCCTCGGAGTGAATCGGTCGGGTAGGCGCCCAGTCTGGTCGACGGGGTGGGAGGGGTGGTGGTCAACACGCCCGTAGGAGGGGAAGTCTTGGGGATCGAGGCCATGGCGGACCTGGTTTGTTCGTTGGCGTAGCGGTTGTTGGGGGAGTCCGGAGCCAACACCCCACCGCTGGACGGAACATTTTTTCCCCGTGGCGGTCACACTCTCCGCTTCCGGCGGGTCGAAGGAGTGTCGGACCAACCAGCCACCGAGTGGGGAGCACTTCAATGTCCGTGGCCTACGTCATCGTCACCGTCCTCGGCGCCGTCATGGCCGGATTCTCGGCCGGCTCGGTCTTCGCCGGAGCCAAGTACGTCGTCGAGCCGCTCGCCCAGTACGGCGTCCCGCGCAGCTGGTGGGTCTGGCTCGGGATCGCCAAGGCCGCGGGCGCGGCCGGCCTCCTGGTGGGCCTCCTCGTCCCGGGGGTCGGCCGCCTCGCCGCCGTCGGCCTGATCCTCTACTTCGTCGGCGCCGCGCTCACCGTCGTCCGCGCCCGCCACTACGCGCACGTCCCGTTCCCGCTGGTCTACCTCGCGCCGGTGGCGGCTTCGCTGGTCCTCGGTCTGGCGGCCTGAGCGGCCTGAGCGGCCGGTGCCGTGGTGCGCGGCCGGTGCCGCGGTGCGCCTCCCGGGAAGGACGGGCCGAACTCGGCCCGTCCTTCCGGCCGTTCGGGGTGGTGGGGGCTCGTGGGTGGTGCGTGCGTGGTGAGGACGTGGCGCCGGTGGCGTGTGCCCGGTGGGTGTGCGCTCCGCTGGGTGGGTGGTTGTGGCGGATGGTGCGGGTGGGGCTCCCGATCCCGCACGGGTGAGCCACCGTTGGCCGGTCGCTCGGGCGGAAGTTCGACCGGGGGTTCGAGCACGTGGGTCATCTCATATGACTGTTCTTGTTGTGCCGGTGCCGGGCCGGGGGCGCGCGTCATCCTTGGTCCAAGTCGACGCGTCCAGAAAGGCTCGCCCGCCGTGACCCAGCCGTTCGAACTGCCGTCCTTCTACGTGCCGCACCCGGCACGTCTCAACCCCCATCTCGACGGGGCCCGGGCCCACTCCTCCGACTGGGCGCGGGAGATGGGCATGCTGGAGGGGTCCGGGATCTGGGACCAGGAGGACCTCGACGCCCACGACTACGGCCTGCTCTGCGCCTACACCCACCCCGACGCCTCCGCCGAGGCGCTGTCGCTGGTCACCGACTGGTACGTGTGGGTCTTCTTCTTCGACGACCACTTCCTCGACATGTACAAGCGGACCAACGACCGCGAGGGCGGCAAGGCGCACCTCGACCGGCTGCCGCTGTTCATGCCGGCCGACCCGGCCGCCCCGGTCCCCGAACCGGAGAACCCGGTCGAGGCGGGCCTGGCCGACCTCTGGCGGCGGACCGTGCCGGCGATGGGCGAGGACTGGCGGGTCCGCTTCGCCGAGAGCACCCGGAACCTGCTCGACGAGTCGCTGTGGGAGCTCTCCAACATCAACGCCGGCCGGATCGCCAACCCGGTCGAGTACATCGAGATGCGCCGCAAGGTCGGCGGCGCGCCGTGGTCCGCGCAGCTGGTCGAGGTGGCCGCCGGGGCCGAGGTGCCGAAGGAGGTCTCGGGCTCGCGCGCGCTGCGGGTGCTGATGGACGCCTTCGCCGACGCCGTGCACCTGCGCAACGACATCTTCTCCTACCAGCGGGAGGTGGAGGACGAGGGCGAGCTGAGCAACGGCATCCTGGTGCTGGAGCGGTTCCTGGAGTGCTCCACCCAGGAGGCCGCCGAGGCGGTCAACGACCTGCTCACCTCGCGGCTCCAGCAGTTCGAGAACACCGTGTTCACCGAACTGCCCGTGCTGTTCGCCGAGACCGGGCTCGAACCGATCGGCCGCGCCAAGGTGCTGACGTACGTCAAGGGGCTGCAGGACTGGCAGTCGGGCGGGCACGAGTGGCACATGCGGTCGAGCCGCTACATGAACGGCAGGGGCATGAACGGCGGGGGCATGAACGGCGGGGCCGCGGCGGCGGAGTCGGTCGAGTCCCTTGACGCCCGGGCCGGGTGGGACCCGTTCGCGATCGGCGGGATCGGCACGTCGGCGCTGGACCTGGTGCGCGGCGGCGGGCCCGCGCCGGCGGCGCCGGCGGCGCCCGTCGGGCCGGGCGCGGTGGATCCCGCGGTGCGGCGGGCGCGTTCGCACGGCCACGTGCCGTTCCAGCGCGTCGGGCCGTCCCGGCTGCCGGAGTTCAAGGTGCCGTTCCCCCTGACCCTGAACCCTGACCTGGCGGGCGCGCGCGACCGGGCCGTCGAATGGGCCCGGCGGATGGGCCTGTTGGACGACCTGCCGGGCGTCCCCGGGTCCGCGCTCTGGACGGCCGAGTCCACCCGCGACTACGACCTCCCGCTCTGCATGGCGGGCATGCACCCGGACGCCACAGCCGCTCAACTCGACATCGGCTCGGCCTGGTTGCTCTGGGGCACCTGGGCGGACGACTACTTCCCCCGGGTCTACGGGCGCACCCGCGACCTGGCCGGTGCCAAGCTCGCCGTCGAGCGGCTGCCGCTGTTCATGCCGGTCGACGACGGCGGTCCGGCGGCGGAGCCGGCCACCGCCCTGGAGCGGGGCCTGGCCGACATCTGGGAGCGGACGGCGGGGCCGATGACCGCCGATGCCCGGCGGACGCTCCGCAGCAGCATCGAGGACATGCTCCACAGCTGGATCTGGGAGATCTCCAACCAGGTGCAGCACCGCATCCCGGACCCGGTCGACTACCTGGAGATGCGCCGGGCCACCTTCGGCTCCGACCTCACGATGAGCCTCAGCCGGATCGGCCACGGGCAGACCGTGCCGCCCGAGGTGTACGAGCACGGCGTGATGCGCTCGCTGGAGAACTCGGCGGCCGACTACGCCTGCATGATCAACGACCTGTTCTCGTACCAGAAGGAGATCGAGTACGAGGGCGAGGTGCACAACGTCGTCCTGGTGGTCCAGAACTTCTTCGGCTGCGACTACCCGTCGGCCGTCCGGATCGTCGACGACCTGATGCACTCGCGGCTCGCCCAGTTCCAGCACGTCGCGGCCAAGGAGCTCCCGGTCCTGTACGACGACCTCGGGCTCGACGACGCGGCGCGCGAGCTGCTCGGCGGGTACGTCGGGGAACTGGAGAACTGGATCGCGGGGATCCTGAACTGGCACCGGGGGTGCCGCCGGTACACCGAGGACGACCTGAAGCGGCACTTCGGGCGCGAGGGACACGACGTGGCGCGGGCGGAGGTGCCGCGGCTGGGCATGGTGCCCGGCGGGCCGACGGGGCTGGGCACGTCGGCGGCCCGTGTGGCGTCGGCGCTGGTCGGGTAGCCGGCGCGGGCGAGGGCCCCGGTGCGGGGCGTGGTGCGGCCGGTCGGGACGGGCTCCGACCGGCCGCGCCGTGTGCGGGCGCGCGGGCGGCGAGGGGACTGGCTAGGGTGACGGAATGGGGGCGAACCGGGCGTAAATGCCACGCGAGAGCCGTACGAGAGGGCAGACAGATGGCCGCGCTACCTGAAGGCACACCCTGCTGGGCCGACGCGATGTTCACTGACCTGGAGGGCGCCAAGACCTTCTACGGCGACGTCCTGGGCTGGACCTTCGGCGAGAGTTCGTCGGAGTTCGGCAACTACACGCAGGCCTACTCGGACGGCAAGGCCGTCGCCGCCGTCGTGCCGCCGATGTCAGGCCCGGACGGTACCCAGGCCCCGTCCGCCTGGTGCCTGTACCTCGCCTCGCCCGACGCCGCCGCCACCGCCGAGAAGATCCGCGGCAACGGCGGCGAGGTGCTGATGGGCCCGATGCAGGTCGGCGAGTTCGGCACGATGGTGATCGCGAAGGACCCGGGCGGCGTCGTGTTCGGCGTCTGGCAGGCCGGCACCCACGAGGGCTTCGAGAAGCAGGGCGAGCCCGGCGCGTACTGCTGGGCCGAGGTGGTGACCCGCGACCCGGCCGGGGCGGACGGGTTCTTCCCCGCGGTCTTCCCCTACGGCGTGCAGAAGATGGACAGCGAGCAGGTCGACTACAAGATCTTCCGGCTCGGCGAGCAGCCGGTGCTGGGCCGGATGGCGATGGGTCCGGCCGACCTGCCGCCCGAGGTGCCCTCGTACGTGAGCGTGTACTTCGCGGTGGCCGACGTCGACGCGGCGCTCGTCCGGCTGCGCGCGGGCGGCGGCGCCGTGCACATGGAGCCGATGGACAGCCCGTTCGGCCGGTTCGCGGTGGTCGGCGACCCGCAGGGCGCCGCCTTCGGGATCATCGACACGGGGACGACCGCCGGCGACCTGCCCACCCTGGCGGACGCCTGATGGGCGAGCGCGAGGACCTCGTCGCGACGCTCGGCAAGCACCGCGGCTTCCTGCGGTACACCGTCCGCGACCTCACCGACGAGCAGGCCGCCCGGCGCACCACGGCCAGTGAACTGTGCCTGGGCGGCCTGATCAAGCACGTCGCCGCGGTGGAGGCGCGCTGGATGCGGTTCGCGGTCGGCGGCGCCGAGGAGATGCGGCGCGGCGGCGGCTCGCCGGACGACTGGGCCGCGATGTTCCGGATGCTCGACGGCGAGACGCTCGCCGGGCTGCTCGCCCGCTACGAGGAGGTGGCCCGGGAGACGGACGAGCTGGTCCGGACGCTGCCGGACCTCGACCTCGCGCACGAGCTGCCGAAGGCGCCGTGGTTCGAGCCGGGGGCGACGTGGTCGGTGCGGCGCGTCCTGCTGCACGTCCTCGCCGAGACGGCGCAGCACGCGGGGCACGCGGACATCCTGCGGGAGTCCTTGGACGGCGCGAAGACGATGGGTTAGCCGGCTTCCGGCTCCAGTCGCAGACCGAGGAGTTCGCGCAGCGCGCGGTCCCCGTCGGGCGTGACGCGCAGGGCCCGGCCGGAGCCGATCCGCTGCACCCACCCGCGCTCCAGCGCCGTCCGGCAGAGCGCCGCGCCCAGCGCTCCGCCGAGGTGGGTGCGGCGTTCCGTCCAGTCCAGGCAGGTGCGGACCACCGGGCGGGCACCCCTGCCGCCCGCCCGGGGCGGCAGGTCGATGGCCTGCTCGGCGAGCCAGCCGAGGCCGTCCCCGGTGAGGGCGAGCCCGGCGTCGTCGCTGACCAGGCCGCGGTCGAGCATGGCGTCGGCGACGGCCACGCCGAGGCGCCCGGCCAGGTGGTCGTAGCAGGTGCGGGCGCGGGCCTCGGCGCTGCGGCGGGTGGCCTCGCGGAGGGTGCCCGGGGCCGGCCCGCTACCCCCGGTGGCGTCCCCCGCCGCCGTCTCGGCGAAGACCGTGAGGTCCTCGATCAGCGTGGCGACGGCGGGCCCGGCCAGCCGGACGTACCGGTGCCGCCCCTGCCGCTCCTCGGCGAGCAGGCCGCCCGCGATCAGGCGCGACAGGTGCTCGCTCGCCGTGGACGGCGCGACGCCCGCGTGCCGGGCCAGCTCGCCGGCCGTCCAGGCGCGGCCGTCGAGCAGCGCGCCGCAGAACGCGGCGCGGGTGGGGTCGGCGAGCAGGGCGGCCAGCTGGGCGAGCGACATGCCTCCATGGTCGCGCGGAGTCGTTTCGGCCGGGGCCGAAACGGTGCGGGCAGGCCTCTTCAGGCGGCTGCCGCCAGCTGCCCCGCCAGTGCCGCCCGCAGCCAGGCGTGCGCCCGGCCGAGGGTGGGCTCGTCGGGTGTGGTCAGTTCGCCGGCGAGCTCCCAGTAGCGCGCGATCACCGGGTCGTCGGTGACGTCGAGCATGACCCGCAGCCGGCGCCGGAAGTCCGGCGTGTCCCGGACGGAGCGGGAGGCGGCGTGGGCGGCGACGAAGTTGTCGAGCGCCCCGCCGTCGTACGGGACCCGGCCGGCGCGCAGCTCCGCCGAGGCCAGGTCGTAGGCCTCGCCGAGCCCCTCGTAGAGCACGGCGGGCCGGTACTCGTGGTCCGTGCGGGCGAGTTCGTTCGGGCAGCCGCCCTTGCCGGTGGCGGAGTGGCTCGGGCCCGAACAGCCCTGGGAGACGAGCGCGTTCAGCCGGGCGAACGCCAGCACCTGGCCGGGCGCCGGGTCCGCCGGGGGCTGCGGGACGGCCGCGTCGACGATCGCGGCGGTCAGCCGGGCGGGCATCCGCAGCGGCAGCGCGCGCCGCCAGAAGCGGGCCAGCGGGGTGGTGTCCGGCGGGGTGGTCAGCCCGCCGATGAGCGTCAGGCGGTCGGCGCGCTCCTCGGGCGGGCACTCGTGCAGCAGCCGCAGGGCGGCCTCCCGCCAGCGCAGGGCGGTGAGTTGGGAGCCGAGCTCGCGCAACTGCCGGGCCACCGCGTCCTCCAGGGCGTCGCTCAGCCCCCCGTCCTGCTCCAGCAGCCGGCCGACCTCCGGGACGGGCAGGTCGAGCGTGCGCAGCGAGCGGATCAGCCGCAGCCGCTCCAGCGCCTCCGGCCCGTACCGCCGGTGGCCGCCGGAACTGCGCCCGGCTTCGGGCAGCAGGCCGCGGTCGGAGTAGAAGCGGACGGTCTTGACGGTGACGCCCGCGTGCTCCGCGAGCTCACCGATGCTCCACAGGACGGACGGTGGCAAGGCTTGAACCTCCCTCAGGGGGAGTTCCTACGGTACCCGCATCGCCCGGCCGGACGGGGGTCGGCCGGGTGACCACCGGCGTTGTCGGGCGACTGCCTGCGACTGCCTGCGACTGCCTGCGACTGCCTGCGACTGCCTGCGACGCCGGGTGACGCCGGGTGACGACGAACGACGAGGAGGAGATGCGACATGACCGCATTCGTGCTGGTACCGGGCCACTTCACCGGGGGCTGGATCTGGCGGGAGGTGAGCGCCCGGCTCCGCGCGGCCGGCGCCGAGGTGCACGAGGCGACGCTCGCCGGCGGGGGCGGTGCCGGCCTGGAGGCCCACGTCGAGGACGTCCTGCGCCTGATCGACGCCGCCGCCGACCCCGAAGTCGTCCTGGTTGGCCACGAGTACGGCATCCACCCGGTGCTCGGCGCCGCCGACCGGCGGGCGGACCGCCTCACCCGCATCGTCTACCTGGACGCCGGCCTGCCGGTGGACGGCGACCGGGCCGTCCAGCTCGTCCCCGACCAGCTCGCCCGCGAAGTGCTGACCGACCCGGCCCGCCGGCCCGCGGACGGCCTCCTCCCGGCGCCCGGCCGGGGCGAGTGGCACCGCTGGGGGAGCACCGACGGCCTCACCGCCGAGGCGCTGGACCGGCTCACCGCGCTGGCCACCGCGCAGCCCGTCGCCAGCCTCACCGAGCCGCTGCGGCTGTCCGGCGCCGTCGCCTCGGTGCCGACCACCGGGATCCTCTGCACCTCGGGCGGCGTCACCATCGCGAGCGTCGAGGCCATGGTGCGCACGGGCATGCCGCAGTTCCGGTTCCTGGCCGACCCCCGGGTGGGCTTCTTCGACCTCGACACCGGCCACTGGCCGATGCTCTCCCGCCCGGAGGAGCTCGCCGACCTCCTGCTCAGGGCCGCCGCCGGCGAGGGCCACCGGATCGCCCCGCCGCCCGCCGCCGAGGCGCCGGTGTTCTCGCGCCCGCACGTCCTGGACACCCCGGAGCACCCGCTGCCGGACTGCGCGCACGAGCGGGCCGGGAACCTCGACGTCTACCTGCCGGAAGCCGAAGGCCCGTTGCCCGCCGTGCTGTTCGTCCACGGCGGCCCCGTCCCCGCCGGCACCCGGCCCACCCCGCGCGACTGGCCGGTGTACGTCGGCTACGGCCGGTACGCGGCGAGCCTCGGCGTCGTCGGCGCGACGGTCGAGCACGGCCTGGACGAGCTCTACGGGTACCCGCGGGCCGCCGACGAGATCGCCGCGGCCGTCGAGGCGCTGCGCGCCCACCCGCGCGTGGACGGCGACCGGATCGCGCTCTGGTTCTTCTCCGGTGGTGGCCTGCTGACCACCGACTGGCTCGCCGAGCCGCCGTCCTGGCTGCGCTGCCTCGCCGCGAACTACCCCGTCCTCGCGCCGCTGCCCGGCTGGGAGGCCGTCGACCGGCGCTTCCGCCCGGCGGAGGCGGTGGCGGGGGCGGGCCGGCTGCCGATCGTGCTCACCCGGGCCGGGCTGGAGGCGGACGCGATCGCGGCGACGGTCGCCGGGTTCGTCGCGGCGGCGGGGGAGCACGAGGCGGCGCTGGAGGTGATCGACGTCCCGAACGGGCACCACGGCTTCGAGCTCGCCGACCACACCGACGAGGTGCGGGACGCCGTCGCCCGCGCCGCCGCCTCCGTCCTGCGGCACCTGCGGGCGTAGCCCTCGGGGCTTCCGGGCGTGGCCGTCCGCGCTTCCGGGCGTAGCCTTCGAGGCGTGGCCCCCGAGTACGCCGAGCGTGCGTCCCGCCTCCCCGGTGCGGTGGTGTGGACGCGCGCTGCGGTGCTGCCCGCTCCCTCCGCCGCGCCGGTCCTGCCCGACGGCTGCATGGACCTGCTGTGGACGGCGGGCCGGCTGCTCGTCGCGGGCCCGGACACCCACGCCTTCCGCCCCGGGCCCGGGCTCGCCGGCCCCTGGGCGGGCGTCCGCTTCTACCCCGGTACGGCCCCCGCGCTGCTCGGCGTCCCCGCCCACGAGCTGCGCGACCGACGCGTCGACCTGGCCGACCTGCGCCCCGCCGCCGAGGTGCGCCGCCTCACCGGCCGCATCGACGCGGCCCCCGACCCGGCCGCCGCCCTGGAGGACCTCGCCCTGCGCCTCGCGTCCGACGCCGGGCCCGCCGACCCGCTGCTGCGCGCCGTCGTCGCGTCCCTCGCGGCGGGCCGGTCCGTCACGGCGACCGCCGAGCGCGTCGCCCTCGGCGAACGCCAGCTGCACCGCCGCTCGTTGAGCGCCTTCGGCTACGGCCCGAAGACCCTCGCCCGCATCCTCCGCCTGCAGCGCGCCCTCGCCCTGGCCCGCTCCGGCGTCCCCTTCGCGGACACCGCGGCCCGGACGGGCTTCGCCGACCAGGCCCATCTGGCGCGCGACGTGCGGGAGTTGACCGGGCTGCCGCTGACCGACCTGGTCCGAGGCTAGGGGGTGTCCTCGGTGAGGACGGCCAGCAGGTCGACGCCGTTGCCGTCGGGGTCGTGCACCGAGGCGTACCGCTGGCCCCAGAACGCGTCGAACGGCTTCAACTCCCCGTGGTACCCGGCTCCGACGAGGTCCTCGTACACCGCGTCCACGTGCGCGGGGCCCTCGCAGCGGAACGCGAGCCCGGTCCGGCCGCCGTCGGTCGGGGGCCGCCAGTCCGGGTGGAAGGAACGGATGGTCGACTCGGCGTCGAGCACCAGGAGCAGTCCGCCCGGCAGCTCCGCCTCGACGTGCGGCTCGTGCTCGGCCCCGTCGGGGAACAGGAGCCCGAGCCGCCGGTAGAAGGCGACCGAGGCGGCCATGTCGGAGACGGCGATGCCGACGAACGCGAACCTCGGTGCCGGCGTGGTGCTTTTCGTGCTGCCGGTGCTGCTCGTACTGCTCGTACTGCTCGTGCTGATCGTGCTGTTCTCGCTGTCCATGCCGGTCACGCTAGGCGGCGGTGCGGGCGCCCGTCTTGAAGGAAACGGACACTCTCCCGGCGTTGGCGTTGGCGCCGGCGTCGGCGCCGGCGGCCTCAGCGGGCGGCGAGTTCGCCCGTGACGACCGGCCGGACCTTGGTGAGCATGAGCTCCAGGAACTGCTCCGGCTCGCGGAAGGACGCGAAGTGGCTGGCGTTCCGGATCAGGGCGAAGTCCTTGACCGGCGCGCTGACGGCGTCGAAGAGGCGGCGGGCCGGCGCGGGCGGGGTGAGGACGTCGCTGTCGCCCTGGAAGACGAAGAACGGGAGCGCGAAGTCGGTGCCCTCGGCGTACTCGTCGACCGCCATCGCCTGCGGGCCCAGCTGCTCGGCGAAGGTCATGCCCTTCAGGTACGTCCGCAGCTCGCGCAGCGTGTGCAGCGGCGAGAACCAGAGCGAGCGGACCACGACGGTCTTCATGGTGTCGAAGGTCAGCGGGTCGGTGGTGACGACCAGCTTGTTGAACTCCGACCACTGGTGGGTGCTCCACGCCGTGGCGTCCGGGCCCATCGCGGTGACGGCGGCCAGCTCCTTGCGCTTGCCGCCCGCCCGGAGCCGCTCGACCAGGGCGTCGTACGCGGGGTGCGGGCGGCCGCCGGCGAGGACGTTCTGGTCGGTGCCGACGTAGGCCGAGTACAGCTCGGGGTGGTTGCGGGCCAGGCGCAGGCCGAGCACGGTGCCGATCGAGTTGGCGACCAGCAGCACCTTCGGCACGCCGAGCCGGGCGCGGACGTACTCGGTGACCTCCAGCGCGTCCCGGTACAGCCGGTCGAGGCTCATCTCGCCCTGCCCTTCCGGGCCCCCGTGGCCGAAGGTCTTGCCGCCGCCCCGCATGTCCCAGCGGACGATCGTGAAGTGCCGCTCCCAGGCCCGGGTGCGGGGGACGAACGGCAGGTTGGAAGCGCCGGGGCCGCCGTGGATCTCCAGCACCACCGGGTTGTCGAGGCTCTCGCCGCGCACGGAGACCCACTGGTCGACGCCCCCGATGCGGACGAACCCGGACTCGTCGATGCCCTTCGGCGACGTGATGCGCATCCGCTCGGCAGCGGCGTGGCGCTTGAGCCCCCGGTAGCCGAGGAGCCCGGCGACGGGGGCGGCGAGCGCGGTGGCGGCGGAGGCGGCGATGACGGTGGCGAGCATGGTGGTTCCCCCAACTGTTTATGGCATCAGCAGTTCGATGTGTTTAAGGTATATACAGTTCCTGTCGGGTGTCAACGGCCCGGCCGGACCGGGCACGGGAACCGGACCCGACACGAGGCACGGGAACCGACACGAGAAGGAGGGCCGCATGGCCAAGGAGAAGGTGCGCGACCTGCGCGCGGGCGTCGCGCTGCTGTGGGGCGAGCAGGACCGGCCCACCCGGGGTCCCAAACCGAGCCTCACCCCGGGCCGGATCGCCGAGGCCGCGGTCGGGCTGGCGGACGCCGAGGGCCTGGAGGCCGTCTCCATGAACAAGGTCGCCGCCGGGTTCGGGATGTCCGCGATGGCGCTCTACCGCTACGTGCCCGGCAAGGCCGAACTCGTCGAGCTGATGGTCGAGTCCGTCCTGGCCGACGCCCCCGACCTCACCGCGGCCGGCCCCGACTGGCGCCCGCGGATCGTCGCCTGGGCGCGCGCGTCCGAGCAGGTCCACCGCAGCCACCCCTGGCTACTGGCCGCCACCGCGATGCGCCACCAGCTCATGGGCCCCAACCAGCTCGGCTGGCTCGACGCCGCCCTCACCGCCCTGGCCCCCACCGGCCTGACCGCCGCGCAGCAGCACCGCGTCTTCGTCCTCGTCGCCGGATACGTGCGCACCCACGCGCAACAGCAGCTCGACTTCGACGAGGCCCACAGCCGCGAATGGGCCCACCTCACCGGCGAACTGCTCACCCGGCAGCCCGACCGCTTCCCCGCCCTGACCGCCGCCCTCGCCGCCGGTGCCTTCGCCCCCGGCGACGCCGCCGCGCCGACGGACACCCTTCGGTTCGGCCTGGACCGGATCCTCGACGGCGTCCAGGTCCTGATCGACCGCACCTGATCGACCGCGCCTGACCGATGGCGCCTGATCGGCTGCACCTGATCGACCGGGCCTGACCGACGACGAAGGGCTCGGACCGCGACGTGCGGTCCGAGCCCTTAGCCTGCCTCGGAGTTCGCTTACGCGGCGCCCGAGCGCAGCGTGAGCACGGTGATCTCGCTGGGGGCGAAGACCCGGAAGGGCGGTCCCCAGAAGCCGGTGCCCCGGCTGGTGTAGAGCTGGGTGCGCTCCCCGTGCCGGCTCAGGCCGTGGACCACCGGCTGGTCGATCCGGACGAGGAAGTTGAACGGCCAGATCTGGCCCCCGTGGGTGTGCCCGGAGACCTGCAGGTCGATGCCGGCGGCTGCGGCCTGCGGGACGTACTTGGGCTGGTGGGCGACGAGCAGCACCGGCAGGGCGGGGTCCGCCCCCTCCAGCGCGCCGGTCAGGTTCGCGCGGTGCCCGGCCAGGCCGGAGGACTCCGCGGTCACGTCGTCCACGCCGGCGAGCACGAGGGCGTCCCCGCCGCGCTCCACCACGACGTGCCGGTTGTGCAGCGGCTCCCAGCCCAGGTCCGCCATGCGGTCCAGCCAGCCCTGCGCCTCCCCGCCGTACTCGTGGTTGCCCGTGACGTAGACCCTGGCCAGCCTCGACCGGATCGTCCCGAGCGGCGCGGACTGCTCCCGGCGCTGGGCCGGGGTGCCGTCGGCGATGTCGCCGGCGTGGACCACGACGTCCGCGTCGAGCGCGTTGACCACCCCGGCCACCCGCGCCGACCAGCCCGCCCGGTCGATCGGCCCGTAGTGGGTGTCCGCCAGCACCACGACCCGGGTCCCGTCCAGACCCCCGCCGAGCCGCGGGACGTGGACGTCCAGCCGCTTCACCCGGGGTACGCGCATCGCCTCGTAGTGCCCCCAGCCCAGCAGCCCGGCCGACACCACGGCCACGGCCAGGGCCACGGTCCTGGCCCGCCCGGCCCCGCCGACGTCGAGCCCGCCCAGCACGAGGTTCACCAGACCACCCAGCACCGACCAGGTCCACAGCACCCAGACGACGCCGAGGCTGGTGTCCGCGACCCGGGCGGCCCGGTCGGCCCGCCGCGACCCGTGGCCCGCGACCATCAGGAAGGGGAAGGAGACCAGCCAGGCCGCGAAGACGGCGGTGCCGGCCAGGAAGACCGGGAACGGCCAGTCGGCCCCGGAACCGAACAACGTCCACCAGGGCGGAAGGCACAGGACGACGAGAACGCCGACGAGCACGGCCACCCGCCGCCCGACACCCCGCCGCCGCCTCCCGTCCCGGGTGTCCCCGGACTCCTCACTGCCCAGCCGAGGCTCCGCCTCCGACCCGATGGATCCACTCTCGACCACTGCGCCGCCCCTCACGTCTCTGTCCCCATCATCCGCCACGCACCGCCGGCCGGGAGGGCCTCGGGGCGGACGAACATCGGCCGAGACCCGGCGCTTCCGCTGAAGCGCTCCAGCGGGAGTGCCGGTTCTCGGGCTGAGTGCCGCGGGCTGAGTGTCGTGGGGATATCGGGGCGTGGCTCCAGGCCGTGGGCAGCTACCCGCGAAGCGGCGCCGAGTACTGACGCGCGGTCCGCTCCGGACGAACCACAGACCCTCGGCGGTGGTCCGTCCGGAGCGGTGGCCCCGCCGCCGTGGCGGGCGCCACGGCCGTCCCGCCGGCTACGCGGGTACCGGCCAGGCGGCGGCCCGGCCGCGGGCGACGTCCGCCCGCCCGTCCGCCTCGGCGGCGTCGTCGGAGGGAGCGACGGCCGACGGCAGGACGTCGGAGCGCGGCCCCGGCGCCTGCACTCCGCTGCCCGTCACCATGGCGAGCAGGGCGCTCGCGTCCATGGTGTCCGCGGGACGGGCGGCTTCGGCCATCAGCCGGGCGGCATCGACGGCATCCGTCTCCGGCGGGACGACCAGCAGGTTCAGCCTGCGGGGGGCGTACGAGAACACCGCGATCGTGTGCTCGTCCTGCTCGGTGGTGAACCAGCCCGCGTGGACGGTGTGCCCGGCAACCGGGATGCGCGGGGGGATGACGGGCCACTTCGCGGGGTTCACGGTGATCCGGGTGATCCGGCCCCACCGCTCGTCGATTTCGGCGGCCAGGGCGGGGAGTTCGAGCAGGAGATCACGCGAGCGGGGCCACCAGGCCCCGTCCAGCCGGCCCGGCCGCACGCCACGGGGCGCGAGCGCGAGGGAGAGCCGTGCGGTGGAATCCGGGGCGGCGGGCGTCGTCGCACGATCGAGTGTCGTGGTCATGACCGAGGGCCTGTCTCCGGGTCCGGCTCACGGGGTCGGGCCCGGCATTGCCGTTCGCCGGAGACGACGCCAGTATCCGGTGCCGGCATGCGAAGTGCCTTCGGTGATACCCAGGTTACTCCCGGTCCGGCCCGGACCGGGCATGGTCGCGGTGGCGGGGTTTCAGCCCGGCGCCGTCGGACGGGCCCCGGAACCGCGGGCGTCCTCAGACCCGCCCGTAGCGGACCGCCTGGTCGGCGAACTCCCGGGCCATCTCCTCGGAAACGGTGGGGCGGGTGCGATGGATGGCGTCCAGGTAGTCCTGGGTGCTGGGCTGGGTCCGCTCCCCGGTGTCGAGCGTGCGCTCGAACGCGCTCTGGGCGACCGCCATGGCGACCTGCCTGATGTCGGCGGGGGTGAAGCCCTCGCTGGCCCCGGCGAGGACCGCGGTGTCGGCGGCGGTACCCGTTTTCGCGGTGTAGCCGGCCCACAGCACGTCGCGGGCCACGGAGTCGGGCGGCCCGACCGGCAGGACATAGTCGAACCGGCCGTGCCGCAGGAACGCCGGGTCCAGGGCGGTCACCGAGTTGGTCGCGCAGACGAGCAGCCGGCCGTCGCGGTCGCGGAACCGCACGATCGACTTGAGGAGTTCGTTGACCACCCCGACCGACGCGGGGGCGGCGAGGCTGCGCGTGCCGGCGACCTCCTCGACCTCGTCGATGAAGAGCAGCACGTGGTCGAGCTGCGCCACCTCCTCGAAGCGGCGGCCGAGTCCGGTGGCCAGCCCCTCCTCGGACGCGAGCCGGGAGGGGAAGAGCTCGACGAACGGCCAGCCGAGCCGGCCGGCCACGGCCTTGGCGAACGTGCTCTTTCCCGTGCCCGGCGGACCGAACAGCACCACCGCGCGGGGCGGTTCCACCCCGTGGGCGTCCGCCAGCCCGGGATTCGCCAGCGGCAGGACCAGACGCCGTTCGATGAGCCGCTTCTCGTCGGCCATGCCCGTGAGCTGCTTCCACAGGCCGGCCTCGGGCATGACCGCGCCGAGCGCCGCCAGGACCGTCGCGCCCTGAGCGCCCACGGCCTCCGACTTCTCGAAGTACGTGAGGCCCCGGTGGGGGTGGAATCCGGAGTTGACCAGTGCGGTGGCCCCGGTCTCCTCGTCGGGCAGCAGCGCCGCGACGATCCTGGCGCCGGCGTCCCGCAGACGGTGCTCCAACGCCGACAGCAGGGCGGAACCCATGCCCAGGTTCCGCCAGGCGGGGTGCAGGGCGATGCGCAGCACCCAGGCGCGGTCCCCGTCCACCCGGCCCACCGCCGCGCCCACGAGGTGTCCGTCGGCCACCGCGACGACGCTCGGGTTCCGCGCCTGCAAGGCGGCGACCACGTCGGAGAGCCGGAAGACGGCGGCGCGGTCCGTCGTGGTGCTCTCCGCGTCGAGGCGGACCACCGCTTCGAGGTCGTCCGGCGTGAAGTCCCGGACATGCCATACAGCCATACGCCGCTCTCGGACGTCACTCCCGGACGTCGCGCTCTCCTTGGCTTCCATCATCGGCCGACCCCGCTGCGGCCGCCTGCCCGGACCGCTCAGCGGAGCAGGAGCTCCGCCGCCGGGGTGTGGTTCCCGGTCGCCGAGGCGCCGGCCATGGCCGAGGCGGCCGTGGCCGAGGCGGTGCCCGGCGGTACCACCAGCAGCAGGAAGTGGTCCTGGAAGCCCCGGGTGACGCTGATCGTCGCGTCGCTGCCGGTGAACCAGTTGATCCGGATGGTGAGGCCGTTCGCCGGGACGGACCGGGGCACTCCGTCCCAGGCCGAGGTGTCGAGGCCGACCCGGACGATGCGCCCGAAGTGGGCGCCGAGCGCCGTGATCAGGTCGGGCAGTTCGGCGAGGACGTGGTTCGAGCGGGGCCACCAGGCGCCGTCGAAGACACCCTCCCGCGACATCGTCGGTTCGAGTTCCAGCCGCGGCAGCAGCGGGGAGCCGGGCACCGTCCACGGCTCGGAAGAGGATGAGCCGGGGAATGGAATCGGCATCATGCGAAGCCGCCCGTCCGGTCCGTGAGGGACCCGTCAGACCCAGGGCGACGTCGGCGCTGATGCCGGTGTGCGGAATGTCCTCGGTTGTCTCCCACGCTACTCCGCGGCGGTGCGCTCCGAGCCGGTCCGGGCCGCTCGCCACCGGAGTAGGGTCGTAGACATCCAGGGCATCCCGTATTCCGGTACCCGTTCCGGCTTCGTTCTGGTCGAAGGACAGCCCGGCAGTCCCCCGGCGGGCAGCCGGAGACGGGAACGGTGAGCACCGTGACCACGCACTCTCCGCAGCCGGCACGGCGCAACCGCGGCCTCACGGTCGCCGACGCCATGGACCCCTGCGACTACCGGATAGCCGACGACGACACCGTCGACCAGGCCAACGACGTCCTCCGCGGTGCCGGCGTCGAGTACCTGCTGGTCCGCGACCACGACGGCCGGTGCGAGGGCCTGGTCACCCGGACCGGACTCCACGCGTTCCTGGCCGGTTCCTGGTACACCGAGCGAACCGCGATCAGCGCCACCGCGCACCAGCGCGGCCCGTTCGCCTGGCCGACCATGGGGCTGGCCCTGGCCGCGATCGCGATGCGGATCAAGCACCTGGAGGTCTGGCCCGTCGTCGACGAGGACGGCTTCATCCTCGGCGTGCTCACCGCGGACCGCGCCACCGGCCTCCTGACCGTCGCCCCGGCCGCCTGAACCCGTGGGCGCCCCACGCCGTCCGGCGAGAATCGGCCGGACCAACCGAGACCACAACCCGCAGAAGGCCCCGACCGGAACCCCGGTCGGGGCCTTCAATTGCCCTTGCGGGTAAATGCGGAGAATACGTGGTTCGAACTTGTGGGCGGTTTCCCCCAACGCACTTTCCAGATGTTCGCCCGGCTGTCCGGTGGCGGTCGTGGGGGCCCTGAACTGCGGCGGATATGCCTGCCGAAAGGGCGGCGGACGGCGTCGGCCGCAGGTGGATGCAACCAAAACTGCCACCGTCACCCCTGGACGCGAACCTTTCGCTGCCGTGCCGCAGTGGCCTCGACAACTTACGGAGCGGGCTGAGCAGCGGATGGCTGGAGGTGTCAGTTGCAGGTCTTCCGGGCAATAGCCACTGGACGGAGATAATCGCGCAACGGGGCGGAGCGGAGAATGGCTGGTATCGGATCGATGCTTCGGCAGGGATTCGGCGCCCAGCGGACTGTGAATGGTTCGCCGGGGCAAACAGCTGGTGCGGAGATGAGCGCCGCTGGTGTCGTCGAGGTCACGCTTCCGAAGGAGCGCTTCGACCTGATCGTTCGGGTGACACTCTCCACGCATCAGGAGAACGCCTCCTGGGTGCGGACGGCGTTCACGCAGCGAGGTTGGCACTGCGAGCCGGATACTATGGTCGGGCCCGATGTGATGGGGCCGGCGGAACGGGTACTGGATTCTCACTGGTCGGTTGATGTACCCGTCGCAGGTTCTCGGGCGGGAGCGGAGACGGATGCACTGTTGAAGGTCGGTCGGATTGCCAAGTCGTCGGGACGCTTGGTAGACATTCGTGGAGCCTGGACGTTGAGCCCGAAGGGCGTCAGTGCTTTTGAGTACCGGGTCTACGAGAAGCCGCCAGCCGGGCTCTCCCGATTGATGCAGCTGGTCACGGGCATGGAGACCCGGGTGGGTCTGCGCGACACCAAAGAGGTGATTCGAGCTTACTCCGACCAGCATGCCGAACACGAGGCGCGTCGCCGAGCAACTATGTGTAACGGGCCTGAGCGGCCCGAGAATTGGGGAGTGCGCCGTAGTGCAGTCTCTTCGAAGACGCTGCCCCATTCCCGCCAGATGCTCTACTCGATCCGGAAGTCCGAGTCCGACGTTGTTCGGATGACATTCATCTCCTTATTTGAAGTCATGTGTGTAGTCACGGCGACCCCGTGGTGGCGCCACCACGTCCTGGGAGTAGTTGGACTGGCACTCTTCGCCCTCCTCTACTGCATCCCCACGACGTTGGTCGCCGCCCGCGTCTTTGCCAGCTCGTCGCGCCGGAAGACTTTTTGGTGCGCATGTGGTGGATCAGCGCTGGCTGCGCTACTGGGTGTGGTATTGGGTTTGTTCCGGCGGCAAGCGGGCCCAATTGACACGTTGGTGCTGGTCGGAGTAGTCATGGTCGGCTACGGCCTCTATCACCTGGTCCGTGCCAGCTCTATCACCAAGATCCTGCTCTGGGCCACGCCTGTCCTGATCTCTTTGGCCCCGCCGCTAGCGCAGCAGATCGGCGGATTGTCAAACTGGACTTATCTGAACCAGTTCGAAATGGGGCCGAGCGACGTGAACCTGTCGGCCATTGCGCAGATGCAGCCCGTAGCGAGGCCTCTTCTGGTGGGAATCGGATCCTGCCTCATCACAGCAGGAGTCGTTGGCCTGTTGAAACGATTCCATATCGACGTGGGGTCGATATTCCTGGTTCCCTTCCTGGTGATGTACAGCCTGGTCGTGGTCGTCGCTGCCCTGGATGACGGGAAACACGCGGGGGAGAAGGCGCTGCGGCAGGCTACGGCCTTTCGCCTCCCCAGCGACTATCACGGAATCACGCCGGAGGTCGTGTGCGTCTATTCGATCGGAGGCTCCTTGCCTGTCCACGGGGCTATGCTGCCTGTCCGCACCCCCATGCTCACCTTCGACTCAGGGGCCGCGCATGTCGCGCTCTGGAATGCCCGTACGACCCAGGTGACACGGGTGCCGGGCAACGACGTTTCCTTGATTCCTGCGACCAGCATGTCGGGGGAGTGCCCGAGCGTCCCGGGAGGCCCATCCACCCCGTAACTCCGTGACCTCCCGGGTGGCCAGGCGCGCGTCGGCGCGGCACCCGGTGGCTGGCCGTGGGCCTCCCGACCGCAGCGCCCCATGGGGCCCGGCAAAGGCCGACTGAGGCGAAAACCGAGACGGGATACATCGAAGGCCCCGACCGGCGAACCAGTCGGGGCCTTCAACTGCCCTGCTGGGCAGACGCGGAGGATACGAGCTTCGAACTCGTGAGGGGTTGCCGACACCCCCAACATGCCTCCAATTCTCCCGCACCGCGTTCGTCGGGGTTCGTACTCGTTCTGACGGTGGCGGAGCGAATCACTGGGCAGCTGCCGAACCCGGCCGGACGAGGGTGAATGAGACCAGAGCCGAGACCGGCTGGCCGATTGACTGTGTCCGGGGACGCGGAGGGATCAGGCGGACTTCGCGCTGGCTCGGACGCCGACGTTGATGTGCCGGGTTCCGTTGGGGAGCGCGTAGAAGACGACGGGGATCCAGGCGTCCATCTTGCGTGCAGGGCGGGACCGTCGCACCAGGAACGGTGACTTGATGGTGCCCCAGAGTGGCGCCTTCAGTATCGTTCGGTGTCGAAGATTGTTCGGGTTGGGGCGAAGAGAGCTGGTTCGCGGGACGTGGCCGGAGGCTGGGGCGCTGGTGCTGTCTCGGTGCCGGCCGCGGCGCGCGGCGTGTGTGGGGCTGTGCTTGGCGAATTCGGTCGGCCGGGGTGGTGGATGAGGGGCGCGATGTGATGGTCCAGCCGCAGGGTGCGCAAGGGCAGTTGAAGAGGGTGTTGAACGGGCTGATTGGGGTCATGCAAGCGGCGGGGCCTGTGGTGCCGGGATTGCAGAAAAGGGTCCAGACCCGGGGCCGGGTGTCAGCGAGTGTGTTGTCACAGCGTGCTCTGGGGCCAGCTGCGGTGGCGCCGTTGCCATGCCTGGAGGGTCGTCATGCCGAGTTGAAATCCATGGCGGAGCGGATCGAGGCTTTCCTGGCTAACGCGGTGACGGCAACTCGCGCCCGCCTCGCGAGCGATCTGACGGCGACGAAGATTGCGCCGGATGCGGCGAAGGCCGTGAACCCTCAGGCGCTGGGCATCCGGCCGGAGGGCGCGAAGTGAGCGAGGATCCGGTGAACCCGGCGGAGGTGCCGGTCTTTACGGGTGATCTGTTCGCGCTGGACAACAGGGTGAGGTCGATCTCGACGGGCGGGGCGGCGATCGCCTCGGCTGCGGGGGCCGTGCACACGAGTTTCGGCGGGCTGAAGTCGTACTACAAGGCGCCCGAGGCTGAGCAGTTGTTCGCGACCACCAAGCCGGTCGACGACCTCGGCACCAAGCTCAGTTCCGACGCGTGCGTCATCGCGGGTGCGCTGGGCACCTACAGCCGGGACGCGCATCCGCTGGTCAAGCGGCTCGCCGACCTCAAGCACGAAGCAGAATCGTTTCACTCCAAGGTCGCCGGCGACCACGACTGGCGCCAGGACGAGGGCAAGGTCAAGGAGAACAACCGCCGGCGCGACGAGATCGCCGAGGTCTGGACGCAGTTCCAGGGCGTCGAGCGGGACGCCTACGCCAAGATCGTCGCCCTGGTCGGCGGCAAGCCGCTGCGTGTCAACGACGGCTCCGGCGCCGACGACATGTACGGCTACAACGCCAAGGATCTGAAGGAGTCGAAGTCCCTGCCCTGGGGCGACGCGGTCGACCGGGACATCCCCTGGTGGAACCTGCCGGCCCAGGCGATCGAGTTCGGCAAGGGCGTCTTCGTCGACGGCGTCTGGGGCACCATCAAGGGTCTCGGCACACTGGTGGGTTTCGACGGCTGGGACGCCTTCAAGCAGTCCTGGACGGGGCTCGCCAAGTTGGCGACTGGCCTCGTCATCACCGCGGTGCCGTTCGTAGGCATGGCGTACTGGGCCATGCCGGAGGACAAGTTGCCCTCGTGGCTGCGGGATTCACGCAATGCGATGAAGGAGACCGGCAAGGCGCTGGTCGCCTGGGACGAGTGGAAGACGAACCCGAGCCGCGCGGGCGGCGCGGTCACCTTCAACGTGCTGACCGCCATGACCGGCGGCGGCGCAGCGGCGTCGGGCGCGGGGAAGGCAGGTTTCGCCGGAAAGGCGCTGTCGATCGCGGGCAAGGTCGGCAAGGTCATCGACCCGATGACGTACGTCTTCAAGGGCGTGGGCTTCGGCATCTCCAAGGCCGGCGACGTGATGGCCGCGCTGAGGGGAATCAGCGAGGGCAAGATCCCGACGATCAACCTCGACGGCGCGTTCGTCCTGCCCGAGGACGCGGTGAAGCTTCCTGACGGAACGATTCGCCTTCCGAAGGGCGCCGCCATCCCCGAGGGCGCGATCAGGACCGCCGACGGCGGGATCAAGCTGCCGAAGGGCACCGTCGAACTCCCGCCCGGCACCGTCAAGTTGGAGCACGGAGGCAAGGCCGAGTTCATGGACCCGCACGGCAACGTCTACGACGAGGCCGGCAACCTCCGTCAGCACGGAGACGAAGCCCCGATGGACGGCGCAAACCCCAACCCCGCCAAGCCGAAACCTCCGGTCCCGGCCCACGCCAAGACCCCCGAGTTGGTGGGCGTCGGCGGCAGGGCCGGCGCTATCAAGCTCGGCTCCGACGTATCCGACCCGGCCCACGTCCCGAACCACGTCCCCGACGACCTCCTCGGCAAGGGCCACGACCTCACCCCCGCCGGCCACACCCCGGGCGGCCATGCCCCCGACGGACCGCGCAACGACCTCAACGCCCCGCACGGAGGCCGCGATGACACCTCGGCGGCCGGCGGGCACGACAACCCGACCACGGGCGGTCACGACGGAGGCTCGACGGGGGGTCATGACGGTGGTTCCACGGATGGCCACAACGGCCACAACAGCCTCAGTGCGGCGGAGCGCGCGGCCCAGCGCGCGGAGTACGAAGCCGCCCGCGAGAAGCCGGCCGACGAGCGAACCCCCGAAGAAAAGGCCGCCATCGCCCGCGAGCACGTTCACCTGGCCAACGAGAATCCGGCCTGGCGTGAGGAGAACTACAACAAGCTCGGCCGCCGTCACCGCACCCGTAAGCTGGTCGATGGCCAGACTCTGCCGCAGCTCACGGACAGGCCAGGCGGCGGCTGGATGAACGCCGACGATCTGCCGCTCGCGTCCTCGGAGAGGTTCGAGCTCGAGTACCTGGCGAGAGGCGCGGATACGGTCCACCCCGATGACATCGCGCACCTCGACGACGTTTCGGCCAAGCGTCGGGCCGGCATGGCGCTGACCGCCGCCCAGAAGGCTCTCGACGAGAACAAGACGGCGTCGCTCACCCAGGAGCTCGCCCAGAAGCTCGCCGATGCACAGGAGCACTTCGACAACACGGTCGGTGTGGGCGTCCCGAACAACTCCAAGCTTGGCGAGGCGCTCGGCGAGGAGGCCGCCCGCCGACACATGCTCAAGCAGCCGGAGTTCCGGGGCGCCAAGGAGATCACCGACCTTCCCGAGACCGCCAACGGCTCGAAGCGGTTCGACCAGCTCTGGCGGGACAGCGACGGTAACCTGGTGATCGTCGAGTGCAAGGGCCCCAGGGCGGAACTGGAATGGCGCCGGGGCAACGGTCCCGAGGACCGGATGACGAAGGTCAAGCAGGGAACCCTCGAGTACACCAGGACGATCTCGGCCGACATGGACGAGCGGGCCATCAAGGAACTCCGTGAAGCCACGGCCAACATGGATGATCTATCCGAAGGTCTCCGCGAGACCCTGGCCGGGACGGACGATCCGTCGGATTACGTTCGCGCAGTCCTGGCCGAGATGGACGATCGGGCTCTGGCCATGCCCAAGGATGGCCAATATGCGCAGGAGATCCGGGCCGCGATCAAGGACGGCACCCTGCGCTACGTTCTCGTCCAGGCCCTGGAGAACGACGGTACGTATGCTGGAGCTGAGCTCAGATACTTCAAGATCCGTTAAGGAGAATCGCAGTGGTGTCGATCATTTCCCGTCATCCCTTCCCCATGGGAAACGCGGAAGAGGGCCTCGCGATGCTCCAGACGAACGCGCTTCAGCTGATCGACGGGCTGGAAGCGGACTCCACCGACCTGGGCGATGCGTTGCGCCTGACCGTCACCTTGGCCAAGTCGCGCTGTCTGATGGACCCGGAGGGATCGCACCTGCCCACGTGGGAGTCGTGGGTGAACGCGATGCAGGTCGGCTCCGCCGTGTTCGCCGCCGCGACCACGGCTGACGAGCATGTGCAGTGCCGTATCGCGGACAAGGACCGCACCCTCCAGGCCACCGGTGTGCGTGCTTACGTGAGCCCGGAGTCCTGGCTCACCGCCCTGTACCTGGCAGTGGTCTGCCGGGAGAAGAAGAGGATCACGGCCCTGTGCCAGGTGCCGCTCTCCCTGTTGCGGGAATCCGGGTCGCGCTCCGCCGAGTTCGATTACGCCTGGATCGATGTGCTCCAGACCTATTGGCTCGGAGGCTCTGACCTTTTCGCCAAGCTGACGGTCGCGATCGACGCCACCGACCCGGCCACCGTTTCCGACCCGGAGACGGTGGCTCACCTGGTCTACCCGTCGATGGAGCTGTTCCACCGCTTCGTCCGCAGGGATCACGCCGGCTTCAACCGGGCCCTCACCGAAGCCCTCGAGTGGCACAAGCAGTACTGGAGTCAGGGGGATCGGGCCCTTAGGGCCTCGGGCCTCGTCGCCCTGGCCCCGCTGGCCATGGCTTGCCTGGCCCATGACACGGGCACCCCCATCGAGGTCCAGTCCGAGTACCTGCCCATCGCACTCCTTGAGCGCGACTGGTGCGGCGAGTTTCCCACCTAGGAATATCCGGCACCACGTGCTCGGTGCCGCTGTAGGTGGTGAAGCGGGGCTCGACGCCGGTCGTCGCCGCCGACGGCGCGGTGTACACCCGCGATGCCGACTACAACGCGGGCACCTGGAACAACTGGACCGCCGTCCCCGGCGGCGCAAGCGCCTGAGACCCCGTCCGGTAGTCCGGGCCGCAACAGCAGAGACACCACGCTCACGGCGTGGCCCCGGGCTTTGAATACCCGGGGCCACGCCGTCTTGGCGAGCAGGATCGGTGAGGCCGGGACGACGTCGTTCGATCGGGCTACCGGTCCGCCGGGGTCCTGGTGAAGAGGCGGCCGGCGAGGTCGGCTCCGGTGATCGTGCCGGCGTCGTCGCGGGTGAAGAAGCCGCGCTGTCCGGTGAGGCCGCCGCTGGTGACGATGTACTCGTCTCCGTCGCCGGGCAGCAGGCCGAGGGTGGCCGGGGGCAGGTCCGCGGGCAGTTCGGTGTCGGCGGCCGCGCGGATCTCCGGCTTGATGGCGCAGGAGATCGTCAGCCCGGCGCCGTCGACGGCGATGGTGAGCGCCATCACGTCGTTCTCGTAGGTCCCGGCGGCCTCCTGGGCCCGGGCCTCGTCGAAGGGGAGGGGCTCCGGATCCCGCTCGACCACCCCCAGGTGGTGTTCGAGCGCCCACCGGAGCGCGGCCCGGTTGAAGGCGAGGCCGCCGTCGGGCCCCGCGTTGGACAGCGCGGCGACGGCGAAGTCGTGCTCGGGGACGATGAGGAGTTCGGCGAACTGGCCGTTGGTGGAGCCGCCGTGGCCCACGGTGCGCACGCCGTCCACGTCGCGCAGGAACCAGCAGATGCCGAAGGCGTCGCCGAGCGTGCTGCCGTGCAGTTCGACGGTCTGCTGCCGCATGCGCCGCAGGGCTTCGGCGGGCAGGACCGGGGTGCCGTCCTGGGCGCGGCCGTCACCGAGGTGGAAGCGGGCCCAGCGGAGCAGGTCCGCCACCGAGGACGCGCCGCCCCCGCCGGGGTTGTTGGCGCGGGTGTCCTTCCACTTCCGCGCGACGGTGGGTGTGCCGTCCTCGCCGACGGTGTGTCCGACGGCGAAGCGCCGGGTCATGACCTCGTTGACCGCGAAGGAGGTGTGCGACAGGCCGAGCGGCTCGAACAGGAGTGAGGAGACGGCCTGTTCGTAGGTCAGACCGGTGACCTTCTCGATGATCCGCCCGGCCAGGTTGAACGCCATCTGGCTGTAGGAGGCCCGGGTGCCGGGCGGCGCGATCGGCTGCGACTCGGACATCCTCGTCACGTACGCGGCCAGGGCGTCGTCTCCCTCGCCGGTGTCGACGTTCATCCGCCAGTCCAGCCCGGCGGTGTGGTTGAGCAGGTTGAGGACGGTGATCCCGGCCGCGGCCCGCTCGTCCGGGAGCACCAGCTCGGGGACGTAGCGGCGTACCGGCGCGTCCAGTTCGACGCGCCCTTCGGCGACCAGGCGCATCAGCACGGTCGCCGTGAACGTCTTGGAGACCGAGCCCAGGACGAACAGCGTCCGCTCGTCGACGGGCAGCGGGTTGTCGACGCTCGTCACGCCGTGGCAGGCGTAGATCTCCTTCCCGCCGGCCCATACCCCGACGGCGACGCCGGGCAGACCGTACTCCTCGGCCGTCGCCTCGACGAACGCGGCCAGCGACTCCTGCGACTGCGACATGGCACTTCCCCCTTCTCCCTCGCGCACGCCACCCCGATGGCCGCGGCGCCCCACTGTGAACTGAGCCGTGATCAAGTACGCGCCACAGCACGACGTCCACGGTCAGGAAAGCCGCCGGCCCGTCAGGTGGGCCGCGGGCGGCTCGCCGAAGCTACCGCCCGAACCTGTTTTGAACAAGTGTCTTGCACAAACGTCTAATACTGCCGTACTGTCAGTGCCGGTTCAGACCTGACTCGGGGGGCTTCCCATGAAGAACACGAACGTCCTGATCTCCGGTGCCGGCATCGCGGGCACGGCCCTTGCCTACTGGCTGCGGCGCCACGGCTTCACGCCCACGGTGGTGGAGCGGGCTTCCGGGATCCGCGAGGGCGGCTACAAGGTCGACATCCGTGGTGCGGCGCTGGAGGTGGTCCGGCGGATGGGCGTGCTGGACGAGATCCGCCGGTTGCGCACCGACGTGCGAGAAGGGTCCGTGGTCGACGCCACCGGCAAGCGGGTGGCGAGCATGGACGGCGACACCTTCGGAGGGCGCGTCCACGGAGATGCCGAGATCCTGCGCGGCGACCTGAACCGCATCCTGTACGAGCTGACCGAGAACGACGTCGAGTACCTCTTCGACGACTCCATCGCCTCGCTCACCGACGGCCCCGACGGGGTGAAGGTCACCTTCGACAGCGGCCGCACCCAGGTCTTCGACCTCGTCCTCGGCGCCGACGGGCTGCACTCCCGGACCCGTGACCTGGCCTTCGGCCCGGAGAGCCGGTACGTCCGCGACCTCGGCCACTACATCTCGATCTTCAGCGTCCCCAACCGGCTGGACCTGGACCGCGAGGAGCTCACCTACGTCGGCGCCGGCCGCACGGTACTGACCTACAGCACCGCCCGGGACACCGGAGCCAAGGCGATGTTCCTCTTCGCCTCCGAGCAGCTGACCTACGACCACCGCGACCGCGCCGAGCAGCAGCGCCTGCTGGCGAGCGCCTACGCCGGAGAGGGCTGGGAGGTCCCCGGCCTGCTCGAAGGCATGGCGAGCGCCCCCGACTTCTACTTCGACTCGCTCAGCCAGGTCCACATGGACCGCTGGTCCCAGGGGCGCGTGGCCCTGCTCGGAGACGCGGCCTGCTGCGCCTCCCCCGCGTCGGGGCAGGGGACCGGTCTCGCCCTGGTGGCCGCCTACGTCCTGGCGGGAGAACTGGCCGCGGCCGGCGGCGAGTACGAGGCCGGTTTCGCGGGCTACGAACGGCAGGTGCGGCCCTTCGCCGAGCAGAACCAGAAGCTCGGGCCGGCGAACGTCAAGCGGATGGTCATGCGCACCAGCGGCCAGGTCCGGTTCTCGATGGCGATGCTCTCGCTGATGGCGCGACTGCCCGGCAAGGAGCGCATCATGGCCAAGCTCATCGAGCCCATCCACAAGGCGGCCACCGCCATCACCCTCGGCGAGTACTGAGCGGCCCCGCCGCCGCGGCGGCGGTCGGGACAACTGAGACCGGGACCGGAGCCCGGGAAACGACGAAGGCCCGGGCCGCGTGATGCGGTCCGGGCCTTCGTGCTGCCACGGCTGGCAGAGGCGGAGGATACGAGATTCGAACTCGTGAGGGGTTGCCCCCAACACGCTTTCCAATTCTCCCGAACGCCGTCCGCCGGGGTTCACACCCGTCCTGACCTGCGCCGGAGTGAACCGCTGGGCGGCGGCTGAACCCGGCTGGACGGGGGTGAATGAGACCAAAACTGAGACCAGCTGGCTCCGCTCACCAGGCCCGACAGCCCCTGCTCACGACGCCTCTGGTCAGCTGGCTCCTGCCTCTACGCGCCATGAGGCGAGCCCGCTCCTAAGCACGGGGACTGTCCGGATCGGGGGCGGGCAGTGGCCAGTTGGGGTGGGCGAGGTGGCGGCGCAGGGCGTCGAGGCGGGCGAGGTGGTGGTCGAGGGCGGCGTTGACGGTGCTCGTGGTGGCGGCCACTCGTGCTTCGAGGTCGTGGATCCGGTCCAGGAGGTCCTGCCAGCGCCTTTCGGCGGCGGTGGCAGGGTCAGGCGCGGCGTCGGTCGCTGTCATCGCGGAGCTGGGTGGTGTGGTGGGTGAGGGCGTCGAGGCGGGTGGCGAGGTGGCCCTGGCCGGTTCCGAGGTGGGGGCGGACGGCGGCGAGGGGCTCTATCAGGTCGGCGGGGTCGGTGGCGCCGAGGGCGGCGGTCAGGGCGGCCTGGGCGGGACGGGCGCCGGGAGCGAGTGCGGCCGTGGTGATCTGGGCGGCGAGGACCCGCAGCTCGGCGGCGTTGTCGCGGGCCCAGACGGTGACCGATCGGTCGGCGGCTCGCCGGTCACGGACAGCCTTGACCCGTTCCGCGCCGGTACCGGACCGCGAAACTTCGGCGGCGGGCTTGAGGCGCAGGTAGCGGTTCTCGGCGGCCTGGCGGCTGGCGACGCCCATCGGGTGGGCGAGGTCGGCCCAGGTGGCGCCGGCTTCCCGGGCGCTCTCCACCAGGCCGGCCTCCCAGCCGGCGAGCTGGCCGCGTAGTTCGCGCAGCAGGACGAGTGCGGCCAGGGCCTGCTCGGGGCCTTCCCGCTCACCGGGGGCGGTCGGGGGCCGGGACGCGGGGTTCTGGGCGGTGCGGACGGCGTCGTCGATGGCGGCCAGCGCCGCCGCGGCTGCCAGGAACGAGACGGGCTCGACCGGCGGGCAGGCGTTGGGGGCGGCTCTGCGGGACTTCTCGCTCATGCAGTCACTCTATAGGCGACGCGGCGACTTGTCATCGAATGGATGACGCGCTAGAAAGGAGTCAGGTGAAGCGCACTGGCTCCCACAGCCCAACCACCTGGAGGTGTTTCGCAATGCTGCTGCGCACTGACCCGTTCCGTGAGCTGGACCGGCTGACCCAGCAGTTCCTCAACACGACCGGCACCTGGTCGCGTCCGACGCCGATGCCGTTGGACGCCTACCGGGCCGGCGACGAGTACGTGATCTGCTTCGACCTGCCGGGGGTTGACCCGGAGGCGATCGACATCGACGTCGAGCGGAACATGGTGACCGTCAAGGCCGAGCGCCGCCCGCGCCAGGAAGGCGAGGGCATCAAGTGGGAGCTGTCCGAGCGCCCGCTCGGCGTGTTCTCCCGCCAGGTCATGCTCTCCGACACCCTCGACCCCGCCGGGATCACCGCCGACTACGACGCCGGCGTGCTGACCCTGAAGATCCCGGTCGCCGAGAAGGCCAAGCCCCGCAAGATCGAGATCAGCCACAGCGGAAGCCGCAAGCAGATCCAGGCCTGATCCGTTCCCCGATGCCGTTCCGGCCGCCCCTGATCTCTCCCCCTCGATCGAATGGGGCGGCCGGAACATCCCTCGACCGCCGGGCCGGCCTACTTGGACCGGCCTACCAGCAGCGACGCGGAAACGCCATGAACGGCCAGAGCAACCAGCCCTTCATCGTGCGAGCCCACGGCGAGATCGACCTCGACGCCGCACCCTCGCTGCACCGTGCTCTGGCCACCGCGCTCGAGTCGCACCGGGAGGTGGTGCTGGATCTGTCGGAGGTGACGTTCATGGACTGCGCGGGCCTGGGCGCCTTGGTCCGGGCCCAGGGCCAGGCCGACCGGTGCGATGCCCGCCTGGTCCTGCGCGGGGCCGGCCGCTGCGTGATGCGGCTGCTCAAGCTGACCGGTCTGCACCGGCGCCTGGCTGTCGAGCCTTGAGGCCACCCGGGCGCGCCGGGCCTCGGTACGGAGGAAGAACCGCGATGACGCTTCGATGGGAGACGTTCCTGGAAGAGGTCCGGGAGCGCGGTGAGTACGACAGCCCGCAGGAGGCCGAGCGGGCCGCCCGGGTAATCCTGGCCCTGCTCGGCGCCCACCTGGTCGGCGACGTGCGCGCCGAACTGGCCGCCCGACTGCCCGAGACCATGGCCCTGATCCTGCTCAACCCGCTGCACGCCGCCGAGCCACTCAACCCCGAGCGGTTCGTGCGCGCGACCGCGGCCTGGATCGAGGGCGCCACCGAGGCCACGGCCCTGTGGGACATCGGCGCCGTCCTGTCCACAGTGGCCGACGCCGCCGGCGACTACCTCATGGACCAGGTCCTGCTCCAGTTGCCACCCGGCTACGACCTGCTGTTCGGCCGCCCGACCGCAGGGACGCGACCCTGACCCTGACCACCCCTCACACGCCGCCGGCCCGCCCAGCGGCCAGCCCCTGGAAGGCTCCACGGTCATGACCCGCTACCGCCACCTCCTCCAGCAGGTCCGCAACCTCGGTCGCTACCCCACCGACGAGGAAGCCGAACGCGCCCTCGATGCCGTCCTGGCCCTCCTCGGCTCCCAGCTCACCGGCGACGAACGCTGCGACCTCGCCGCAGCCCTGCCCGAACGGGCCCGCGCCGTCCTCGCCGCCCAGATCCCCCTGCCCCATCCCGTCACCGCCCCCGCTTTCGTCGAAAGCCTCGCCCACACCCTGGGCACCAGCCTCACCGCCGCCCGCTGGGACGCCTCCTCCGTCCTGGCCGCCCTCACCACCCTCACCGACGACAACCTCACCGACTGCCTCCTCGCCCACCTACCCCGCGGCTACGCCCTGCTGTTCGGCCGCGCGGACCTGGCCGCCGTCGCCTGAAACAGCGGGCCCGACCCACCTCGCGGGAGCGCTCCGCGCTGCCCTGGCAAGCACCCAACCGCACACCGAATGAGGCGACGCGACCGATGGACAGACCCCAGCGCTACGCGGTCACCCGGCCCGCCCGGCCGGCACGGGCCGCCCGAGGTCGTCGTCGTCCACCTCATCGGCGTGTACACCGCTACCGGGGAACCGGTGTACACAGATGAGGCGGGCGCATTCCGGGTGGCGATCGAAGGAGAGGTGGCCCGGCCGCTCACCGCGCTGCCGGGGCCCGGCTGCCATGCCTGCCTTCACGCCGTGCCACTGCCCTGACCGGATGCTCGCGGTTCTCGGTGCCCCGAGTGAAGTGCCAGTGTTCGCCGTCGTCTTGGCTGCTGATGGCGGCGCGGAGGGGTATGTTTCCGCGCATGGAGGTCTTGGTGCCCACCAGGCTTCTTATGCCCAGGCGCCGACCAACGTCGGCTCGGGCCGGAGCTTGATGCCGGTTGCGATCTCGACCTGCGCCGAGAGTTCAGTGAGGGCCTGGGCGAAGCCAGTTGCGGTCGCTCCGTCGTGGGCGGTGAGGGTGAGGGTGCGGTGTTCCGAGCAGCGGATGCCGTCTGCGATCTTGTAGCCGGGGCGGTAGCCGGTGTGCTCCAGCAGCCAGCCGGCGCTGGCCCGCAGTTGCCCGTCGCTGTCGCTGTGGACCGGGCAGCCGGCATCCGACCAGCGGGCGGCCTGGGTGGCGGTGACGGGTGGGTTGAGGAAGACCGATCCGGCCTGGCGGGCGTCGGGTCCGTGGGGGTCGAGGAGGAGTCCGCGGCGGTGGCGGTTGGCGAGGACGGCGGTGGCCACCTCGGCCACGGGCGGTCGGGCGCCGACGTGGACGCCGAGTTCGTCGGCGAGCGGCTGGTAGGTGATCGGGGCAGCCGGCGAGCGGGTGAGGTGGAACGTCGCGGTGAGGATGGTCCAGCGGCCGGGGTCGTTCTTGAAGCGGCTGTCGCGGTGGCGGAGGCGGCATGCCTGGGTGGGTAGGGTCCGCAGGCGGCCCATGTCCCAGTCCCAGGCGGTGAGGTGGTCGAGGGTGTCGGAGACCTGCTGGCCGTAGGCTCCGGCGTTCTGGACGGGGGCGGCGCCGACAGTGCCGGGTATGCCGGCCAGGCACTCGATCCCGGCGAGGTGTTCGGCTGCGGCCCACTGGACGAGGTCGGCGAGCGGGTGGCCGGCCTGGACGGTCGCGGCCACCGTGTCGTCGTCCACCCGCTTCACGGTGATGCCCCGGGTGTTCATCAGGGCGACGGTGCCCTCGTGGCCGGTGTCGGAGGCGATGACATTGCTGCCGTGGCCGAGGGTGAGGGGCGCGTCCTCCTGCCGGTCGCCGATCGTGCGGACCAGTTCGAACCAGTCGTCGGGGTCGGCGACCTGCAGGACGTCGCTGGCCGGGCCGCCGAGCCGCAGGGTGGTGAGGGACGCGAGCGTGGTGCTGGGCACGGGTGGCCCTCCTAGGGTTCGTCGGTGATCGCCTTCAGGGCGAGGGTCCGCAGCGGGGCGAGACGGGTGCGGTTGTCCTGGTGGTGGTAGACGGCGTTGGTGCAGATGGCCAGGTAGCGGCCGGTGGCCGGGGCGAGGTAGAGGCTGGTCCCGGTGAAGCCGTGGTGGTAGGCCACCCTGCCCTCGTCGGCGAGGATCCAGGCCAGGCCACGGTCGAGGCCCGCCTCGATCTCGGCCTGTGGCTGCATGCTGTGGGCGAGCCAGCGGCCCAGGGGCCCATCGGTGGCGTGCGAGGACAGCAGGTGGGTGGCGAAGGCGGCGAGGTCGGCCGGGGTGGTGAACACCCCGGCGTGGCCTGCGACTCCGCCGAGCAGGGCGGCGTTGTCGTCGTGCGGCATCCCCCACAGCCGGGGCCCGCCCGCCAGCCGCTGCTCGGTCGGGGCGACCAGGGCGGAGCGGGGCACCGGTCCGTAGGTCGTGCTGGTCAGGTCGAGGTGCTGCCAGAGCTCTGCTGCCAGCTCGTCCAGGCGCTGGCAGCGGTAGTGGGCCAGAGCCAGGCCGAGGAGGATGAAGCCGCGGTTGATGTAGCGGTGACCGGCTCCGGGCTCAGCGATCAGGTCTTCGCCGCAGATCAGCTCGGCCAGCGGCTCGGTGCGGCCCCGGTATCGGTCGAGGCGAGTGTCGGCCCGCAGGCCGGAGGTGTGGGCCAGGATCTGGCGGGCCGTCACCTCGCCGCCGGGTGCTTCGGCCGGGATGCCGGTCAGCAGGTCGCGGATCGGGGTGTCCAGGGTGAAGCCGTCCATGAGGGAGGTGCCGACCAGCGGCCAGGTGGCCAGGACCTTGGTCAGTGAGGCCACGTCGTACACCGTGTCCGGCCCCGGCCGGGCGTCGCCGCACTCGGGGGCGACGACGCCGGAGGCCAGGTAGCCGGGCTCGGTGTCGAAGGTGCCATGGGCGATGACGCCGCCAGGCACAGTGCCGTCTGCGGTCATCAAGTCCAGGCAATCACGCAGGTCGGCGAGCGCGTTCGGCTTCCACGGCACGGCGTTGGTCACGGCTACTCCTGGTCGATCGTCAGGTGGGCACCGAGCGCGGCCAACTTCGGCAGCAGGCTGCCGTATCCGCGCCGCAGGTGATACATCCCTCGGATCGTAGAGGTGCCCTCGGCAGCCAGGGCGGCGATCACGAGAGCGGTCACAGCCCGGATGTCCTCCCCAGCCACGCTGGCGCCGTTGAGGGCGGACCGGCCCCGGACGGTGATCGCCGAGCCGGTCGCGTTGACGGCAGCGCCGAACGCGGCCAGGGCGGGCAGGTGGGTGTCGCGCTGGGTGTAGATCCGCTCGTCGATGCGGGAGGTGCCCTCGGCCTGGGTGAGGAAGGCAGTCAGCTGTGGCTGCACGTCGGTCGGGAAGCCGGGGTGCGGGCCGGTGGCCATCTGTACCGGCCGCGGCCCGGCCGGGGTGCTGACCGCCGTTCCGCCGTCCAGCGGGTCGAGCTGGATTCCGGCGTCGGCGAACACCGACACCAGCCCGTCCGGGAACGCGGCCGGCGGGAAGCCGTCCAGGTGGACGGTGCCGCCGGTGATGGCGGCGGCCAGCGCGAGAGTGGCGGCCTCCAGCCGGTCCGGCGGCACGGTGAACACCCCGCCCCGGATGCGGTCGGTGCCGGTGACGTTCAGAGCCGTCCCGCCCCGCCACTCGATGCCGACGCCGGCCTGCGAGAGCAGGGCGGCGGTGTGGGTGACCTCGGGTTCCACACTGGGGTTGAGGATCGCGGAGGTGCCCGGGGTCCGGGCGGCCAGCAGCATCGCGGTGACCGTCGCACCCAGGCTCGGCCCCCACGAGCGGGTCTCGGCGTCGGTGATGAACGGCAGCCGCTTGCCGGTGAAGCGGGCCCGCACCCGGCCCCGGTTCACCTCGACCTCGGCCCCGGCGGCTTCCATCGCGGCCAGGTGCCGGTCGATGTAGCGGGCGCAGAAGGCGTCCCCGCCGGGGGTGGGGAAGGTGACCTTGCCGGCGCGGGCCAGTAGGGCGCCGCCCATCACCGCGGTGGTGCGGATGCGCCGTCCGAGGTCGTCCGGGATAACCGGGAAGTAGGAGTCGGCCGGTCGGGTGGCGAACTCGTCGCCTGCCACGGTGGCGCGGGTGCCGGTGCGGTGCAGGATGTCGGCGACGACCAGGGTGTCCAGGATCTCGGGTGCACCGGCCAGGGTGAGCGGGTCGTCGGCGAGGATCGCGGCGGCGTACAGGTGCAGGGCGATGTTCTTGCTGCCCTGGACGGCGGCGGTGCCGACCAGGCGGCGGCCCCCGGTGATCCGCACGGCCCGCTGGTCGGTCATGGTGGTGGTGTCGGTGGTGGGCATGGTCACCTTCCCTGGCTTCCGGCCGGGAAGAAGCCCCCGACCTGGGTCTTCGGGTAGAGCAGGGTGTGCGCGCCGATCAGGGTGGCGGGCTGGAGCACGGTGCCGGCGGGAACGATCACGCCGTCGCCGATCACCGCGCCGAACTTCGTCTGGCCGGTGGCGATGCGGCGGCCGTCGAGGTGGGCGCAGACCTCTTCGGTGGCCGGTTCAACGACCGGCCCGGAGGTGACCCGCAGGCCAGTGGTGGACACGAACGCGCCGATGTTGACGCCGAGGCCGAGCACGGAGTCCCCGACAAAGCTGGTGTGCTTCATGAAGACCCCGCCGGTCAGCAGGGAGCGGGTGACCTCGGCGCCGAAGCCGATCTGGCAACCGGGACCGACGACGGTGTTGTCGCGCACCCGTGCGCCGGCCTCGATCACCGCGCCGGTGCAGACAAGCACCGGGCCGGTGACGAACGCGCCTTCCGCAATGACGGCTCCGGGAGCCACGATCACGTGGCCCCGAACGGTGGCGCCGGGCTCGATGGTCCCGGTCGCCTCCGGCAGCGAGACGTCCAGGTTGCCGGCCAGCAGGTCGGTGATGGCCTTCTTGAGGCCGAACACGGTCGGGCAGCAGTTCAGCAGGTGCAGCACGACCGGGTCGGTGACGTGCTCGGTATCGAAGTAGTACGCGGGTGTGGTGCGGTAGTCGATGCGCTCCAGCTCAGTGTTCAGCGCAGGCGCGTCGGTCAGCCGGTGCATGGCTGGATCTCCTCTCGGGCGAGCGAGGAAGAAGGGGAGGGGCCGTTGCGACGGCCTCCGGGTGCCTCAGAAGGCAGGCAGATCGGGCGCGGTCGCCGAAACCTGGGGGCTGGCCTCAGCCGGCTGATTATGAACAGCCAGGCCAAGTAGGGCGAGCACGGGCAGGTGCAAGGCGGCCCAGGATGCGGTGAGGAAGGCGCCGAGCCGGTCACGATCCGTTGGGGCGGCGTGCCGCCGGTTGTCGGGCGGCGGGGAGGTGCTGGGCGTTGGCATGGGAGGGCCTTCGGCAGCAGGGGGAGGAGTGGACGTTCCCCAGTGAACTGCCGGGCGGAAGCCTGGAACCGTAGCCGGACTACGGCACGTAGTCCGGCTACGGGTCAGACGATCTGAACGCCCGCTCGGGCGGCGAAGTCCCGTACGCCGGGCAGCTTGCGCTCGTGCCGAAGCAAGGGGGTGACAAGGTCACGGACGGCACCCCGGCGGATTTCCTGCGGGGCCGCCTCCTCGGCGGCCAGCAGAGCCCGGTAGCACTGTTCGGGCTTGTTCCACTGGTCGAACGCACGGGCCACATCGGTGAAGAACCGGGCTTGCCGCTCGGCGGTCGGCAGCGCGGTGGGGTCGATCGTGGAGGCCAGCTCGATTGCTCGGCCGGCGTCACCAAGCTCGTAATGCACCGACAACTCGTGCAGGGCGACGCCCTGGATGCCGTCGACCAGGCCGGAAGCCCGGCCGGCAGCTGCGGCGCTGTCGGCAGCCTCACGGATCAGCGAGTGCGCGTAGGTGCGGTCGCCGGTCTTCGCGGCGGTATAGGCCGCAGTGGCGTACAGGTCGCCGCGGGCGGCCAGGCGGGCAGACTCGGGGACCGCGGTGTCGGCGAGGAGGTCTTCGGCGGCGACCACCACGATGTCGGTTGCTCGGGCCAGGCTGCCCTGGCGGCGCCAGGCGCTGGAGACCATCCGCTGTGCCTCGGCGACCACTAGCGGGTCGCCGCCGTCCCGGGCGGCGGTGAGCGCGCGGTCGGCGGTGATGGCCACCAGGTTGTTGTCACCGATCTTGATGCACAGCCGAACTGCGATGTTGTAGAGCCGGGCGACGTTGCGAGCCCGCTCCTCGGTGCTGCCGACCATCTGGGCGGTAGCGATCCGGCTCGGCAGAGCCTCAGCGAGCGCGTCGTACTTGGCTGCCTTGAACTCGCGACGGGACGTCAGGAGGGAGGCGGCGACTGTCTCGTGGGTGGGCTCGCTGCGGGGCGCCGGAACCCGCCCTGTCCCGTAGAGCAGCAGGTCCTCCAGGCCGGCCAGCGGTGAGGCTGCCTCGGCGTGCGCGGCCTGCTGGCCGGCAACCGGGGTGAACAGGGCGGCAGTCGCCAGGGTCAGGAACGGGCGGCGTCGCACATCGTCCTCCTCGGCAGCGGAACTGCTCGTCAGCGTAGCCGAGGTGGACTTGCGGGGGCGGGACCTCGGCCGGTCTGCGGCTGGTTGCGGTAAGGCCATCAGCTCGTTGAGCTCGCAGCTCAGTACCTCCGCGAGGCGCCGGAGCAGGGTCAGATCTTTCACCTGCTGCAAGTCCCGTTCGACCAGGGACATCCAGACCTCGCTGCGGTCGAGCTCAGTGGCGAGGCGGAGCTGGGTCCACTCCATCTCGGCGCGACGGAGCGCGATGAACTTGCCGAACGTGATGCCGTTGCCCCCCACGCTGGCCCCCGGTGCCGTGTTGAAGCCACTACGGATCGCTACCGTACCGATGCTGGGGGCCACGGTGTAGTGCTTTCGGACCGGAGCTGGCAGTGACCGCGTTGTCCGGGAAGGTGCTGCTGGTTCGTGGGCCGGCCCTGGAATGCCTGAGGCCCGCTGTGTAGGCGAGCCTCAGGCTGCGGGTCACGACCAGGTAGTGCCGGCGAGCAGGCCGTCGAAGGCAAGTGCCCGCATGGCGGTTCCGTAGTCGTCCCACTCGTGTTCGGGGGCGGTGAAGTGCAGGTCGAAGTAGGCGCGGGTGAGGTCGGGCTCGTGCCACTCGGTCGCGCAGCGGCAGCGGACGAAGACCTGGTGGCGGACGTTGAGGAGGAGCCAGTCCCGGCGGGCGCGGCAGTCGGGGCAGGTGATGGGGATGCCGCGGGCGTCGAGTTCGCCGGGGTGGGGGACGGCGCGGATGACGGCTCTGTGGTGGCCGTCGTGGTCGGTGCTGGGGTTGGTCAAGTGGGGCCCTTCGGTGTCGGGTGACGGCTGGCAAGCACACAAGACGCACGGCGGCCGGGGTGGTTCCCGGCCACCGGAGAAGACATCGAACCGACATCTATGGCACGGGCGTTCGTGTGACTTGGGGGCGCGGTTCAGGCACGTGAGCATCAGCGTCGGCGGGTGGGATCGCTGGCGGCCTTGGGGCTGGTCGGCACGGCGGGCGTGGTGGGCGCGGCCTTCGCGGTAGTGCTGGTGGTGTGGGCTCGGGCGGCCTGGGCGCGCTTGTCGATGCGGTCGGCGGTGGCGTTGCGCAGGCGCCAGAGGAGGACTTCGGCCGGTCGGTCGGCGGTGGTGAGTTCCCGTTGCTGGACGGCCTCGGCGAGGGCTCGGCGGGGTGGTTGGCCGGAGGATTCGGCCTGGGCGAGCGCGGTGGCGAGGGCGGGCCAGGAAGGGTCGGCGAGGATGCGCTGGGCGTGGTCGGGGACGGCGGCCTGGACCTGGGCGGCGAGGCGGTCGGTGGTCTTGGGGGTGGGGGTGCGGCGGGTGAGGTCGGCGATGACCGGCTCGGCCGTCTGCCGGTAGGCGGTTCGCAGGTGGACGAGGGACTGCTGGGCGGCGTGGGCTTGCTGCTGGTGGCCTTGGGTCTGGTGCCAGCGGGCAATGGCGATCACGACGAAGACGGCGGTGGACAGCAGGGCGGCGGCGGTGGCGCCGTCCTCGCCGGAGCCGGCGGTGTGCAGGAGTTGCTTGGCGGCGGTGCGGAGGGCTGCGGCCTGCTGGTGTTCGGCACGGACCTTGGATCGGGTGGCGCGGTTGAACGCGGTTGCGGCGGCTCGTAGTTCGGCGCGGGTGTGGGCGGGTGCGGTGAGGGCGGCGGTGTGGAGGAGTTCGCCGAAGGCGGCGGCCTGGGCCTGGACGACGTTGTCGAACGCGTCAATGCCGGGCACGTCGGGGTGGTGTTGGTCCTGGTAGGCGAAGCGGGCGGTCTCCCGCAGGGTGGTCTCGGCCTGTCGCCAGCGGTCCGGTTCGATCGTGCCCTGTGCGGGTGTGGTGGGCTGCTGGGTGGTGAGGCGTTCGCGCAGGCGGTTGATGGACAGGTCGGGGGAGAGCTTGGAGCCGCCGAAGTAGACGGGTTCGCCTTGGGCGTTGACGTCGCCAGGGCGGGCGAGGCTGTAGCCGATGACGTCGCCGCTCTCGGGTCCGATGCGGTAGCGGACCTGGATGCCGAGGGCGGTGAGGGTGGAGAAGTACTCCTGCTCGTCGCGGACGGCGGCGGCGACGGCTTGGGCCTGTTCCTGCAGCCACTCCTTGGCGGTCTGCTGGTGGCCGGTGCGCTGGGCCTTGGCCTGCTCGGCGCTGGTGGGCATCGGGGCGGCGGTGTGGTCGCCGGAGTTGAGCTGGCGCAGGCCGAGTTCCTTCTCGATCTTGCGACACTCGGCCTGGGCGCGTTGGCCGTCGCGCTTGTTGCGGGGGCGGCGGCCGTCCTCGCGGACGCTGGTGGCCATGATGTGGATGTGGTCGTCGGCGTGGCGTACGGCGATCCACCGGCAGCCCTTGTCGTCGCCATCGGGCGCGATGCCAGTGGCGTGGACGATCCGGCGGGCGACCTCGGCCCACTCGGCGTCGGTGAGGTAGCGGTCGCCCGGGGCGGTGCGCACAGGGCAGTGCCACACGTGCTGCGGGACGGTCGCGCCCAGGCGCCTCTCGCGGGCGCGGACGGGCTGGTCAAGGTAGTCAGCCAGTTGGTCGAGGAGCTGATGGTGCTGGTCGAGGGGGGCTCGGCCGGGGTCGGGCAGGCCGGGCATGGCGAACGCGGCGACGATGTGCGGGTCGGTGTGCTCGTCGCGTCGGCCGGGGCCGAAGAGGTAGGAGAGCAGACCGCGGGTGCGCGAGCCGGTGGAGATGTCAGGCACCACGGCGGCCTCCCGGCAGGACGCGCTGGTAAGCGTGACGGGCCTGGGTCGCGCAGGCGTGCAGCTCGGTCAGGACTTCCATGGCGCGCTCGGGGATCGGGCCGCTGTAGACCTCGACCATGAGCTGGTTGAGGTTGTTGCCGGCCCGGTCGATTGCCCGCTGGTGGGTGCCGATCGCTTCGGTGAGGAGGGCGATGGCCTCGTAGTCGGGCATGGGGACGAACGCATTGAGGCGGCCGGTCCGCATGTACGCCTGAGCGACACTCATGGCGGAATCCGCGAGGAACGCGGATCGAGAGCGCTTGAGCTTCGTGGCGACGAAGTCGAGCAGTTCCTTCTCGGCCGGCTCGACCGAGCAGGTGATCTGGTCGTCGCGCTTGGTTCCGGAACGCGGCCGGTACATGCGTTCGGCAAGCGGAGCGGTGTTGTCGTCCACCGGAAGCGCGGGGCGGTCGAGCACCGGAACGCGCTCGTGGATGAACTCGGCAGGGGTCACGGTCGGCGCTTCACGCACGACGCGGTCGTCGGCGTCGGCACGCTCGGCGTCGATGTCGTTGTGCGGCTCGGTGTCGTACGGGGGAAGTTCGTCCTGGTCATGGCCGCCCTCGGTCATGACCTCCTGGTCCGGCGCGCCCTCGCGCCGGTCCTGCCCCGCCACCCCTGGGGCGGGGTCAAGCGCAAAGTCCGCGGCGCCAACGGCGTTGTGGACTTTGCCCCAGCTTGCTCCGTCGTCGTCGTGACCGTGGCCGGTCCAGGGCAGGGCCTGCTTGACGCGGGCGAATATGCCACCACGTCCGGGCTTGTCGCTACCGGTTCCGCAGGGCTGTGCTTCCTGTTCGGGCGTGGCGGAAGCAGGGGCGAGGTGGTGCTGCTGGTCGGGCACGGGGATCTTCCGGTTCTTCTGTGAGGGCAGGTGGTTGTCGGCTGGTGGGGCGTTCGCCGGATGCGGGGTGATGGTCCGGCGGAAGAGGGGTTTGGCGGTGCCGGAGTTCCGGTGTAGACGTCGCCGGTTCAGGACTTCCGGGGTCTCCGGATGGACCCTGGGGGAGTTCCGGTGAGCGTCGGTCAGCTTCGGTGAGGGGCCGCTCGCCCGGTCCGGAAGCGGTCCGGTGCTCGGGCGAGCGGCGCGGGCCTCAGGCCGCCGAGGCGCTGGCTTGCGCGGCGGCCTGCTGCCTGGCCTCTTCGTCCTTGAAGCGCTGGGTCAGCTTGCCGAGGCGGTCGCTGGCGATGGGTATGCCGGCCTCGCGCAGGACTGTCCTGATCACGGCCTGGGTGGGGCCGTGCTCCTGGACGGCAGGCCGGACGATCTCGGCCAGCTCGTCCATCGAGGCGGCGGGCTTGCGGCCGGTGCGCTTGGTGCCCACCACCGGTTCCCGGCTGTCGGGCCGGACGTCGTCGTCGGGCTCAAGCACCGGTTCGTCGGCGGGCAGGTCGCCCTGCTCCGCGTCCGTCACCGGTGCGGACTCGGTTGCCGGTGCAGGCTCGGGGTTTTCGCGGAGCGGGAGTTCGCCATCGGCGCGCTTCGGGTCGGTGGCGGTGGTGTTGTGGGCGAGGAGGGTGCCGCCGAAGAAGGCGAGGGCGGGCCATCCGGCGACGAGGATCCGTAGCCAGGCGGGGACGTGGGCGAGGTCGAGGAGGCCGGCGGTGGCGACGTTGGCGCCGAGGGAGGCGGTCAGGGCGATGGCGAACCAGGTCCAGGCGGTGCCGGCGGGGCGGCCGGTGGTGCGCAGGGTTCGCATGCGGTGCCAGGCGGCGACGAGCAGCAGGTCGACCGAGACGGGGTAGGCCCAGGCTTTCCAGCCGTGTTGTCCGGCGGCTTCGGCGATGTCGTGGAGGTGGGCGAAGGACAGGGCGCCTGCGATGGCGGCCTGTACGAGGACGGCGTCCGGGCGGGGCAGACGCGGTGGGGTGGTGGAGGTCATGCGGAAGTGGTCCTCGCGGGTCGGGCGGTGGTGGTTTGTGGGATTGCCGTCTTTGCCGTCTTGCCGTCTTGGTGCTGCGGGACGGTCTGTGGGCTGGGGCGGATTCGGCTGCCCGGGTGGTGCCTTGGACGCGGCGGAGCTCGGGTTCAGGCCGGTGCGGTATCCGTCTTGGGGCTTGTATCCGTCCCGGAGGCATGGCCTTTGACCTGCGGTTTTACGGCAGGGACGGCTGGGACGGCACAAGACGGATGTGTTTCCCGTCCCGCCACCGGGCCCGCCGCTCACGCCCCGGACGGGGGCGGCGGCGGGCGCTGGCGGGAGTGGACGGCTGCCGTCTTGGCATGGGGCCTGATCCGTCTTGGTGCGGATGCCGTTGCCGTCTTGGGGTGCCGTTCCGTCTTGGCGGCAGGTGCGGTGACCTGCGGTTTTACGGCAGGGACGGCAGGGACGGCATTTCGGGGAGGGTGGTCAGCCTCTGCTGCCCGCTGCGGTGGCGTTCACGGGGTGGACTGCGGGGCAGTAGCGCCGCCAGGCGTCGAGGAACTTGTTGCGCAGGTAGCCCTTGCGCTGGGTTCCGTCGGGCATGCGGACGTTGCCGGAGGAGATGCCGAACTCGCGGAGCATCGCGCCGAGGCCGCGCGGGGTCAGCCCGCCTCGGCTGGTCTCGGCCCAGGGGGCCTCGGGGTCGCCGTTGAGGTTGAACAGCAGTTGGTCGGTGGCGATGCTGTCCGGCTCACCGGCGGCGTGGAAGATCCGCCGGATGTCCGCGAGGATCCGCGCGCCGCCGGGGTTGTCCTCCTCGGTCTGGACCTCGGCGTCGACCATGCGCTTGCACGCCTGGCGGGCCAGGCGGGGCCATGGTCCTCCGGCGAGGTCGGCGATGATCACCAGGGGTTCCCAGGTGTCGGCGGCGCGGTCCTCGACCGGCATGCTCGGCTCCAGGTGGAGGGCCTGGTCCGCGAGGGGTGCGGTCCAGCGGGCGATCTTGTCGCGGATCGCGTGCAGGGCGGGGCGGTCTCGCGCGGTGCGGTACGGCGCGACGCGCTCGCCCTCGGCTCGGCGGCGCATGCGGATCACGATCGAGCGGTCCATGATCGTGTCGGGGAGGTCGCCGATGCCGGCGATGGCCGCCATGGCGAAGGTGGGGAACTGGCGAGGGGTGTGGTCGTTGCCGACCACCCGCAGCACGTACCGGTCGCGCTGGTGCCCGGCGTTCAGCAGGCCACGCATCTCCTCGTTCTTCTCCGCCGCCTTCGGGCTGCCGAAGATCGTGTCCGCCTCGTCCACGAGCAGGGTGGGCGGCTCCTCGCTGATCGAGCGGAAGATGGCGGCCGGAGAAGAGTTCACCGTCAGCATCGCCTGGTGGACCGTCTCGGCGAGCAGGTCGAGCAGGCGCGACTTGCCGCAGCGCTTTGCCGGGCCGACCACGGCCAGGCGCGGGGCGTGCTGCCACGAGCCCTGCAGGTGGGTCGCGGCGACCCACAGCGTGGCGGCGTCCAGGGCCTGCTCGGAGGGAAGAATCACGAACTTCGCGATCAGGGCCCTCAGCTGCGCGAGCAGGTCGGCGCCCTCGGTCACCTCGGTGTCGGGCATCAGGTCGGTCCCGTCCGGGACGGTGGGCTCGGCAGGCGCCGCCTCGGCGTCGTGTCCACAGGCTGTGGACACGACGGGCTGCTGGGCGGGCAGGTAGGTGCCGGGCTCGCCGGCCTTGGCCACGGGCGGCCATGCGACGGTGGGCTTGTCCGCTGGGAGGGGTGTGGCGTGGGGCTGGGAGGCAGTAACCTCGGTCATGGAGATCCTCACTCGGCGGCTCCGGGGGGCAACCCGGTCCGCCGTAGGTCGACTGTCCTGGGATGGGCGGTGGCGAGGTTTTCGATCAGCCCCCGGTGTTCGTAGCGCCGGGGGCTTCGCGTTTTCCTGGGGGCATTCGGGCTGGCGCCCGACCCGGCTTAACCTCTTCTCGGTTGGTCGTTTCATGCTGGCATGGTCGAACGTAGCGGGATATCGGCCTCCAGTCAAGCGATTCACGCATGGCAATCTCAACCTCTCTCGGCATTTCTGCTGGCTGGACTGATTCGTGAAGGTTTCGTGAAGGTCCAGTCAACCGCTTGGCGGTTGGGCTTTTCATGCTGCTACAGTCACTCCTGTCGTCGCGCCGCGCCTGCTCGCAATCGGAAGGAGGTTGATATGGTCAACCCCATGGTGCATCGGTACAAGGCCCTGGAGGGCGAGGCCCTCGTGGCCCACAACCTGAAGGTCTTGCGCAAGGCCGCCCGCCTCTCCCAGGAGGACGTGGCCGAACGCATGACCCGGCTCGGCTTCAAGTTCCACCAGACCCAGGTCGCCAAGATCGAGAACGGAACCCGCCCGGTCCGCTTCGACGAGGTGATCGGCCTGGCCAAGGCACTCAGTGTCCCGCCGGCGAACTTCATGACCGAAGCCGTGGCCGGCCCGGACGAACCGGACTACGAGCTGCAGGAAGCAGGCTTCGCCGTCGAGAAGGCCGAGCAGGAGTGGAGAACCGCCCACGACCTCGAACAGGCCGCCAAGGCCCGGTACGACGAGGCCCTGCGCACCTACGAGGAGATCGCCGAACGGCTCGAAGCCCAAGGCGTCGACCTCGGCCCCTCCGGCGCCGAGCCCACCTGGTACCCGGCCCCCAGCTCCCAGTGGGACCCGCTCCGCAAGGGCCCCTCGGCCGACCGGTAAGCGAGCCCGCCCAGCTCGCCGCCTGGGGCATCCTCGCCGCGACCCGGCCGGAATCCTAAAAAGGCCAGACCGGCGCACGCGCCCAAGATCTTTTTTCGTTTCCGGCCGGGGCCGCCGTAGTGTGCCCGTCCCGCCCACCACCCCGCTGCCCGACCCTCGGCGCTACGAACGCTGAGGGCCGCCCCAGCTCGGGATCGACGGCCTCGCGGAGCATCATCGCCGCGACCCGGCTCGCAACCTAAAACGCTCGACCCGGCCCATGCGTCCAAGATCGTTTTAGGCCCCGAGCCGAGACCGCCGTAGTGTGCCCGCCCCGCCCACCACCTACCCCGCTGCCCGTCCCCCGGCGCTACGAACGTCGAGGGCCGCCCGGCAGCCCATCAACCCACCGCCCATCCCAACAGTCGCCACGGCGGCGCGTTGCCCCGCGCCGCTGGGAGGAACACCTATGCCTGAAACGCCCCTGTCCCTCGCGCGCCTTGCCGGCGCAATCGGCCTCACGGAGCACCAGCTCCTCGCCCTCGTCGCCAGCTGCGGCACGGAGGTGCCGGACCCGACGCTCGTCGCCCTCACCGTGGAGGAAGCCGCCCGTCGTCTCGGCGTCGGCCGGACGACCATGCACGCCCTGGTCGCCTCCGGCGAAGTCCCGTCCGTGACGATCGGCCGTCTCCGCCGAGTGCCCGCCGAGGCGCTCAAGGAGTACGTGGCCGCCCGTACGCAGGCTGCCCCTTCGACCGTCGCGCTCGCGGCCTGAGCGGGGGAACCGAATGGCGAACACCCGCAAGCCCAACGGCGACTCCTCGATCTACCAGGGCAGCGATGGCCGCTGGCACGGCCGCGTCACGGTCGGGGTCAAGGACGACGGCACCCCCGACCGCCGCCACGTCAGCGCCAAGACCCGCCCCGAGGTCACGGCCAAGGTCCGCAAGCTGGAGAAGCTGCGCGACAACGGCACCGTGCCCAAGGCTGGCCAGAAGTGGACGGTCGGCAAGTGGCTGACCCACTGGATCAAGGAGATCGTGCCGGGCACCGTCAGCGAGAACACATACGCCGGATACGAGGTCGCTGTCCGCGTGCACCTCGTCCCCGGCCTCGGCGCGCACCGCCTGGAGAAGCTGGAGCCCGAGCACCTGGAGCGCTTCTACAAGAAGATGCAGGCCGCCGGCAGCGCCGCCGGTACCGCCCACCAGGCCCACCGCACCATCCGTGTCGCCCTCGGCGAGGCTCTGCGGCGCGACCACCTCACCCGCAACGTGGCCACGATCGCCAAGGCCCCGAAGCTCGAAGAGGAGGAGGTCGAGCCGTTCGAGATCGAGGAGGTCCAGGCGCTCATGGACACGGCGCGCAAGCGCCGCAACTCCGCCCGCTGGATCTTCGCGCTCGCCCTCGGCCTGCGTCAGGGCGAGGTGCTCGGGCTCCAGTGGAAGGACATCGACTTCACCCGAGGCGTCGCCTGGGTCAAGCGCGGCCGACTGCGGCCCAAGTACCGGCACGGCTGCGGCGACCGCTGCGGGCGCAAGCCCGGCTTCTGCCCGAAGAAGGAGCCGATCCGGCGCGAGACCAAGGACACCAAGTCCCGAGCCGGGCGACGCGCGGTGCCGCTGCCCGAGCCGCTCGTCGTGATCCTCCGGCAGCACAAGGAGGAGCAGGACCGCGAGCGGGCCCTCGCGCGCGACCTCTGGACGGACAAGGGCTACGTCTTCACCTCGGAGACCGGCGAGCCGCTCAACCCCAGCACCGACTACCACCACTGGAAGCGTCTCCTGCGCGAGGCCGGCATCCGTGACGGCCGCCTCCACGACGCCCGCCACACCGCCTCGACCGTCCTGCTCCTGCTCGGCGTGCCGGAGCGGATCGTAATGGCGATCATGGGCTGGTCCTCGACCTCGATGGCCCAGCGCTACCAGCACGTCACCGAGCCGATGCTGAACGACGTCGGCAGGAAGATCGGCGCGGCTCTGTGGGGCGACGTCGGATCTGGCCCAGAGGACCCCGGCGAAGACGCCGCCTGAGGCCCAGAACCCCAACTGAGACCAAAACTGAGACCACGACACGAAGAAGGCCCCGACCGGAAACCCGGTCGGGGCCTTCAACTGCCTTGCTAGGCAAAGGCGGAGGATACGAGATTCGAACTCGTGAGGGGTTGCCCCCAACACGCTTTCCAAGCGTGCGCCCTAGGCCTCTAGGCGAATCCTCCGTGGGAGAGCTTAGTACATGTTTTGGGGTGCTCGCGACCAGCTATCCCGAGGTGGGGAGGTGGGGGTGGCCTGTGGATCGTCGGGGCTGGGATCCGGTAGTGTTGGGGGCAGCCCCTCGTGTGGCGTTATCTCTCTGAACCCCCCCAGGGCCGGAAGGCAGCAAGGGTAGGAGGGCTCTGGCGGGTGCACGGGGGGTCTTTGCGTTCCCGGAGGGCCTTCCACGGGGCTGCGGGTGGGACGAGGGGTGCCGCGTTTGTCGGTCCGTCCCGATATCGTCGGGGGTGTGTCCCTAGCCCTGTACCGCCGCTACCGCCCCGAGACCTTCGCGGAGGTCATCGGGCAGGAGCACGTGACCGCTCCGCTCCAGCAGGCCCTGCGCAACAACAGGGTCAACCACGCGTACCTGTTCAGCGGGCCGCGCGGCTGTGGGAAGACGACGAGCGCACGCATCCTGGCCCGCTGTCTGAACTGTGAGCAGGGGCCCACGCCGACGCCCTGCGGGGAGTGCCAGTCCTGCCGGGACCTCGCCACGGGCGGGCCCGGGTCGATCGACGTGATCGAGATCGACGCCGCGTCGCACGGTGGTGTGGACGACGCGCGCGAGCTGCGCGAGCGGGCGTTCTTCGCACCGGTGCACAGCCGGTACAAGATCTTCATCCTGGACGAGGCGCACATGGTGACCTCGGCCGGGTTCAACGCGCTGCTCAAGGTGGTGGAGGAGCCGCCGGAGCACCTCAAGTTCATCTTCGCGACCACCGAGCCGGAGAAGGTCATCGGGACGATCCGGTCCCGGACGCACCACTACCCGTTCCGGCTGGTCCCGCCCGGCACGCTGCGCGACTACCTGGCCGAGGTCTGCGGCCGGGAGGGCATCCAGGTCGAGGACGCGGTGTTCCCGCTCGTCGTCCGGGCCGGCGCCGGGTCCGTGCGCGACTCGATGTCGGTCATGGACCAGCTGCTGGCCGGCGCCACCGAGGGCGGCGTGACGTACCAGATGGCCACGGCGCTGCTCGGGTACACGGACTCGGCGCTGCTGGACGAGGTGGTGGACGCGTTCGCCGCGCAGGACGGCGCGACGGTGTTCCAGGTGATCGACCGGGTGGTCGAGGGCGGGCACGACCCGCGCCGGTTCGTCACGGACCTGCTGGAGCGACTGCGCGACCTCGTGATCCTCGCCACCGTGCCGGAGGCGGGTGAGAAGGGGCTGATCGACGCCCCGGCCGACCGCGTCGCCGTGATGCAGGCCCAGGCGGACGCCTTCGGGGCGGCCGAGCTCAGCCGGGCCGCCGACATCGTCAACACCGGGCTGACCGAGATGCGCGGCAACGCGGCCCCCCGGCTCCAGCTGGAGCTGATCTGCGCCCGCGTGATGCTGCCCGGCGCCTACAGCGACGAGCTGTCGCTCCAGGCACGGCTCGACAAGCTGGAGCGGCGGGCGGCGGCGGGCGGTTTCGCCGCGCCGATGGCGGTGCCGGGCACGGCCGCGCCCGTGATGGCGGCGCCCGTGATGGCCGCCCCCGCGGTGGCAGCACCGGTGGTGGCGCCGCCCGCAGCGGACGTCCCGGCTCCGGCTCCTGCACCTGTCCAGGCGGCCCCGGTCGCAGCCCCCGCCCCCGCCCCCGCAGCCCCTTCGGCGCCCGCAGCCCCCGCGCCGGGCGCGTGGCCGATCCCGCGCAGCTTCCCGCCCGCCGGCGGCGCCCCCGCAGCCCCGGCCCCCGCGCCGGCCCCGGCCGCGCCCGTGGCGGCGCAGCCCGAGCCCCAGGCGGCCCCGCCCGCCCCGATGCCCGCGCCCGCACCCGTCGCGCAGCCGCCGGCCGCCGCGCAGCCGTCCGGCGCTGCCCAGCAGGGCGCCGCGCAGGTCCGGCAGCTGTGGCCGCAGATCCTGGAGGCGGTGAAGAACCGCCGCCGCTTCACCTGGATCCTGCTCAGCCAGAACGGCCAGGTGGCCGGTTTCGACGGCAGCGTGCTCCAGGTGTCGTTCGTCAACGCGGGCGCCCGCGACAGCTTCGTCGGCAGCAACAGCGACGACGTCCTGCGCCAGGCGCTCGGCGACGCGCTGGGCGTGGACTGGCGGATCGAGTGCATCGTCGACCCGTCCGGCGGAGCGGGCGGGGGAGCCGGTGGCGGCACCGGTGGCGGCTTCGGCGGCGGGGCCCCCGCCCCGGGCGCCACCACCAGCGGCTGGGGCGCCCCGGCGCGTCCGGCCGCGGCCGCGCCCCCGGTGCAGCCCGCCGCCCCGGCGCCGGCGCCCGTCCGGCCGCAGCCCCAGGCGCAGGCCCAGGTTCCGGCCCCGGCGCCGGTCCGGGCGGCGCCCGTCCACAGCCCGCCGCCCGCCGCCGGGCCCCCGGCGCCGCACGTGGCCCCGGAGGACGACATCCCGGAGGAGGACGACCCGGACCTCAACGAGGAGGCCTTCTCCGGCCAGGACCTGATCATCCGCGAACTGGGTGCCACGGTCCTGGAGGAGATCCACCACCGCGGCAACTGAGCAGCACGTAGGCTCGGCGGAGACGACGACGGGTGACGAGCGAGGACCACGCCGTGGACGACGGCGGACGAGCCGCGCGAGCCCGTGCACAGGTGCGACAGCAAGGAGTGAGCCGTGTTCCCCGGTGGAGGCCAGCCCAACATGCAGCAGCTGCTGAAGCAGGCGCAGAAGATGCAGCAGGACCTCGCCAAGGCGCAGCAGGAGCTGGCCGAGGCGAAGGTGAACGGTTCGGCCGGCGGCGGTCTGGTCGAGGCCACGGTGACGGGTGCCGGTGAGCTGGTGGCGCTGACCATCGCCCCGGCGGCCGTCGACCCGGAGGACACCGAGACCCTGGCCGACCTGGTCCTGGCGGCGGTCCGGGACGCGAACCAGGCCGCGCAGAAGATGCAGGCCGAGCGCATGGGCCCGCTGACCCAGGGCCTGGGCGGCGGCATGCCCGGTCTGCCGTTCTAGGCGGTACCGGGCGGGCTCCGGACCGGCCGGTCACTGTGGGAGTCCGGCCGATAGGTCCGTGTGATTTATGTGGGAGTCGGGCGTCGGGCGGTGTGTCCGGCGCCCGATTCGTTGGATGATGGCACCGGAGCACCACCGACCGACCACCGGCCGGAGCACCACCGACCACCCGAGGGAAGGCGCGACGTTGTACGAGGGCGTGGTTCAGGACCTGATCGACGAACTGGGCAGGCTGCCCGGCGTCGGGCCCAAGAGCGCGCAGCGGATCGCCTTCCACGTCCTGCAGGCCGACCCGGTGGACGTCCGCCGCCTCGCGCACGCGCTGCTGGAGGTCAAGGACAAGGTCCGCTTCTGCGCGGTCTGCGGGAACGTCGCGGAGGCCGAGCAGTGCCGGGTCTGCCTGGACCCGCGCCGCGATTTGGCCGTCATCTGCGTGGTGGAGGAGCCCAAGGACGTCGTCGCCATCGAGCGCACCCGCGAGTTCCGCGGCCGCTACCACGTGCTGGGCGGCGCGATCAGCCCCATCGAGGGCGTCGGCCCGGACGACCTGCGGATCCGCGAGCTGCTGTCGCGCCTCGCGGACGGCACGGTCACCGAGCTGATCCTGGCCACCGACCCCAACCTGGAGGGGGAGGCGACCGCCACCTACCTGGCCCGGCTGTGCAAGCCGATGGGCCTGAAGGTGACCCGTCTGGCGAGCGGTCTGCCCGTCGGCGGGGATCTGGAGTACGCGGACGAGGTCACCCTCGGCCGCGCCTTCGAAGGGAGACGACTGCTCGATGTCTGACCGGACGATCAACCAGCAGCCCCACGCCCCCCACCAGCCGTCCCACGGCGAGGCGCACGGGCAGCCGCACGGCGACCCGCACGGGGACCGGCGGAACCACACCCCGCACACCCACGGACACGGTTCGGAGCCGGACGACTTCGCGGTGCAGATCGCGGATTCGGTGGAGAGCTTCGTGCTCGCCGTCACCGAGGTCGCCAAGGGCGACGAGCCGGGCAGTGCCGTCTCCCTGCTCCTCCTGGAGGTCTCGCAGCTGCTGCTGGCCGGCGGCCGGCTGGGCGCGATCGAGGACGTCGTCCCGGACGACCGCTTCGAGCCGGACGCGGGGCCGGAGCCGGACGGCGAGCTGCTGCGCGAGCGGCTGGCGGCGCTGCTCGCGCCGATCGACGTCTACCACGAGGTCTTCGACCCGTACGGTCCGCCGGAGAAGCCGAACGCGTTCCGGATCTCGGACGACCTGGCCGGCGTGGTCGGCGAGCTCCAGCACGGGCTGACGCACTACCGCGAGGGCCGGGTCAGCGAGGCGCTGTGGTGGTGGCAGTTCTCCTACCTCTCGAACTGGGGCACGACCTGCTCGGCGGTGCTGCGGGCGCTGCAGTCGCTGATCGCCCACGTCCGGCTGGACAGCCCGATCGGTGCGGTGCCGGACGGCGCCGACACGGACGACGACGGGCTCACCGACGAGCAGCTGGAGCAGCAGGCCGGCGACCTCATGGTGGCCGAGCTCGGCCTCGGGCGCTAGGAGCAGCGCTGGCAGCGGCGCCAGGAGCGGCTCCGGGGCGGCAGGTGGGGCCGGGGTCGGCATCGGCCCCGCGAGTGTGACGAAGGCCTCACCGCCCGGCCCCGGAAAGAAATCCGGCCGTGCCGCCGTCCGTTCGTCCGCCGAATCTTCGGGGCCGCGCCGGATGGCCCGCAGACCTGCCGGTGCCCGCCCCGCACCGCTGCCCACGTGCTGAAACGTGCGTCTCATCATATGGATGGCACCGGTCGCGGCACCCCTGCTCGGTAGACTGGCGCGGACCGCAGATCCCCCTTCCCCGGGGGTGCGGGGGCCCACCCGCCCCCGGAAACGACACAAGTCGAGGAGCGCACGTGGGCCTTGTCGTGCAGAAGTACGGCGGCTCATCCGTTGCGGATGCCGAGGGCATCAAGCGCGTGGCCCGTCGAATCGTTGACGCCAAGAAGGCCGGCCATGAGGTCGTCGTCGTGGTGTCCGCGATGGGCGACACGACGGACGAGCTCATCGAACTCGCGGAGCAGGTGTCACCTCTCCCCGCCGGCCGCGAGTTCGACATGCTGCTGACCGCTGGAGAGCGCATCTCCATGGCCCTGCTGGCCATGGCGATCAAATCCCTGGGGCACGAGGCCCAGTCCTTCACGGGCAGCCAGGCCGGTGTCATCACGGACTCCGTCCACAACAAGGCGCGCATCATCGACGTGACGCCGGGTCGCATCCGCACCGCCCTCGACGAGGGCAACATCGCGATCGTGGCCGGCTTCCAGGGCGTTTCGCAGTCCAGCAAGGACATCACCACGCTGGGCCGGGGCGGTTCGGACACCACCGCGGTCGCGCTCGCCGCCGCGCTCAAGGCCGAGGTCTGCGAGATCTACACCGACGTGGACGGCGTGTTCACCGCCGACCCGCGCGTCGTGAAGAAGGCCCGCAAGATCGACTGGATCGCGTACGAGGACATGCTGGAGCTGGCCTCGTCCGGTTCCAAGGTGCTGCTCGACCGCTGCGTGGAGTACGCCCGGCGCTACAACATCCCGATTCACGTACGCTCGTCCTTCTCGGGTCTCCCCGGGACGATCGTCAGCAACGACAACCCGAACAAGCCCGAAGGGGGCGAGATGGAGCAGGCCATCATCTCCGGAGTCGCCCACGACACTTCCGAGGCCAAGGTCACGGTCGTCGGCGTGCCCGACAAGCCAGGCGAGGCCGCGCGCATCTTCCGCGCCATCGCGGACGCCGAGGTCAACATCGACATGGTGGTGCAGAACGTCTCCGCCGCGTCGACCGGGCTGACCGACATCTCCTTCACCCTGCCCAAGACCGAGGGCCAGAAGGCCATCGACGCGCTCGGCCGGGTCAAGGAGGGCATCGGCTTCGAGTCGCTGCGCTACGACGACGCGATCGGCAAGATCTCCCTGGTCGGCGCGGGCATGCGCTCCAACCCGGGCGTCACCGCGACGTTCTTCGAGGCGCTGTCCGCCGCCGGCGTCAACATCGAGCTGATCTCCACCTCGGAGATCCGCATCTCGGTCGTGACCCGCGCCGACGACGTGCCGGAGGCCGTCCGCGCCGTGCACAGCGCCTTCGGGCTGGACAGCGACACGGACGAGGCCGTCGTCTACGGAGGCACCGGGCGATGAGCCGGGAGCCGAGCGGGAGCACCGGGCGATGACCCGGCGGCCGAACCTCGCCGTTGTCGGCGCCACCGGCGCGGTCGGCGAGGTGCTGCTCGGCCTGCTCTCGCTCCGTCAGGACGTCTGGGGCGAGGTGCGACTCGTCGCCTCCCCGCGCTCGGCCGGCCGCAAGCCGGTCGTGCGCGGGGAGTCCGTCGAGGTCGTCGCGCTGACGGAGGAGGCCTTCGACGGGATCGACGTGGCGGTGTTCGCCGTGCCCGACGAGGTATCCGCCCGCTGGGCGCCGATCGCCGCCGCCAAGGGCGTCGTCGTGGTCGACGACTCCGCCGCGTTCCGCACCGCCGACGAGGTCCCGCTGGTCGTCCCCGAGGTGAACGCCGCCGCGCTGCGGATCCGCCCGCGCGGCATCGTCGCCAGCCCCGCCAGCACCACCCTCGCGATGATCGCGGCCATCGGGGCGCTGCACGCCGAGTACGGGCTCGTCGAACTCGTCGTCGCCTCCTACCAGGCCGCCTCCGGCGAGGGCCGCGACGGCGAGGCCGCCCTGCGCGAGCAGACCGCGCTCGTCGGCGGTCTCGACGCCGGCCGCCAGGAGATCGGCCGGCAGACCGGCGACCTGCGCGCGGTGATCGCCGACCACGGGCCGTTCGCCGCGCCGCTCGCGTTCAACGCGGTGCCCTGGACGGGCAGTCTGCGGGACGGCGGCTGGTCCTCCGAGGAGGTCGGGATCCGCGACGAGTCGCGCAAGATCCTCAACCTGCCCGCCCTGCGGGTCTCCGCGACCTGCGTGCGCATCCCCGTCGTCCGGACCCACGCGCTCGCCGTCCACGCGCTGTTCGAGCGGGAGGTGACGCAGGAGCACGCGCAGGAGATCCTCCGCGGGGCGCCCGGCGTCGTCCTCTACGACGACCCGGCGGCGGGGGAGTTCCCGACGCCGAACGACGTGGTCGGGACGGACCCGGTGTGGGTCGGACGGGTGCGCCGCGCGCTCGACCAGCCGGCCGCGCTGGACCTCTTCCTGTGCGGCGACAACCTGCGCAAGGGGGCGGCGCTCAACCTGCTCCAGATCGCCGAGCTCGTCGCGGGCGAGCTCCTGCCCGCGTAGCCGACCTGCGTGGTCGGCCCGCGTTGCCGACCTGCGTGGCCGACCTGCGTGGTCGACCCGGCCGGTACGACCCTCTGGGGGCGATTGCGGCCCCAGGAGCGGACGTCCTGACGGCCGGTCCGGCCCGATCCGTGTGCCCGATCCGTGTGTCCGATGTGAGGCGGGACCGTCCGATATGGGATCGTCCTCCCCACAATCTGTCCGGAAACCCTCTCGAATTCCCTGGAGGCCACTTCCGCGGATGCGGAAGAATGTCCCCCGGGCTGGGCAACCATGACAGGGGATCGAGTGTCCAACGGGCGTGGCGAACGTGATGGTGGGGGCAGGGGCGGGCATCTCGGCGAGTGCCGCGGTGACCTTCCCGCCGCGCGCCCATTGGCCTGCGAGTAGGCCGGAAGAAAGCCAGATGACCGCGGTCGCACCCGGTACGGCGGACTCCGGCGCCGGTGCCGCCGCCGGTACCAGCGAGGACCTGCTCACCGAGACCTACCAGGCCCACTACCGCTCCCTGCTGCGGCTCGCCGCGCTGCTCCTCGACGACCTCTCGACCTGCGAGGACGTCGTCCAGGAGGCGTTCATCCGGGTGCACGCCGCCCGGCGCCGGGTGCGCGAGCCCGAGAAGACCCTGGCCTACCTGCGGCAGACGGTCGTCAACCTGTCCCGCTCCACGCTGCGCCGCCGGATCCTCGGCCTGCGGCTGCTGCCGAAACCGATGCCTGACATGGCCAGTGCAGAAGAAGGCGCCTACGATGCGCTGGAGCGTGACCAGTTGAAAGCCGCGCTCCGAGGCCTGCAACGCCGTCAGCGGGAGGTTCTGGTGCTGCGTTACTTCGTGGACATGACGGAGGCGCAGGTCGCCGAGACCCTGGGCATCTCGCTCGGATCGGTGAAGGCGTACGGCTCGCGCGGACTCGCCGCCCTGCGCACGCAGATGGAGGCCGGCCATGGGTGACGGCGCGGGAAAGGCCCACGGCGGGGGGCTCACTCCGGATCCCGCGGCGGACGTCGCGTCGGACCCCACCCCCGGTCTCCCGACGGACCCGACCGCGGACCTCACCGCCGGTCTCCCGACGGACCCGACCGCGGACCTCACGACCGATCTCTCGACGGACCCGACCGCGGACCTCACGACCGATCTCTCGACGGACCCGACCGCGGACCTCACCGCCGATCTCTCGACGGACCCGACCGCGGACCTCACGACCGACGAACTGGCCGTTCGTGACCTGATGCACCGGGCGGTCGCCGGCATCCAGCCCGGCCCCGGCGGCCTGCCCCGCATCCGCACCGCCGTGCCCCGCCGCCGGGCCGCCCGCCGCGGCGCCCTGACCGGGGCCCTCGCGCTGGCCGCCGCCGTCGCGATCGCCCTGCCCGCCCTGCACACCGCCGACCACCTCGGCCTCTCCGGCGGCCCCGGCTCGCCGCACGCCGACGGCCCCGCCACCGGCGTCCCCGCCGGGACGACGGCCGACGGCTCCGGCCCGTTCGGCGCGTCCCCGCACCCCGGCCCGGCCCCCGGCACCGTCGGACAGCCGTCCGGCACTGCGAGCAGTTCGCCCAGCCCCGGTGCGAGCAGCACCCGCGCCGACGCCGGGACGACCGCCCCCGCCGCGGCCACCAGCAGCGGCGACGGCCCGATCGTCCCGCTCTGCACCCGCGGCGACCTCGGCCAGGGCTCGGGCCAGGCCGGGCCCGCCGACGCCGCCGGGCGGATCTACGGGTGGTTCGCCGTGACCAACGTCTCCGGGCACGCCTGCCGGCTCGGCGGGCCGGGCGCGGTCTCCGTGACGGGGGTCACCGGGACGGACCGCAGCCGGATCCGGGTGACCGACCACACCGCGGGCGACCCGGCCACCGGCCTGCCGCCCGCCGACACGGACCCGCCGCTGCTCGCCCCGCAGGCCGGCTACCGGGTGCCGTTCGCCTGGATCCCCGACCCGGTCTGCCCGACGACCGGCCAGGGCGGCGCCACGGCGGCGCCGACCGGCGCGACCGGTCCCGGCCCGATCTCGCTCACCACCCAGGCGCCCGCGGCCTCCGGCGCCCCCGTGTCCGGCGCGTCGGCCGCGCCCTCGTCGAACCCGCAGGCGAGCCCGTCGCCCAGCACGGGCCCGACCACCGCGCCCACTCCCACGGGCAGCCCGACCCCGAACCCGACCGTCTCCAACCCGCCGTCCGCCACCATCGCGCACACCCCGGCACCGGGCAGCCCGTCGGCCGCCGCCGTCCTCCTGCCGGGGGCGTGCGCGGGGACGGTGTACCGCGGCGGCCTGCAGGCGGTGGGCGGGCCGGCGTCGCAGCCGTCGGGGACGCCGTCGGCCGGGTAGCCGAAGACCGGGAGCGGGGCCGGGAGCGGTCCGGCGCCCGGTGTCCCGCAGCGGTGTCGGGCCCCCTGTGGTCGGACGGCGTGTGAAGAGTGGTTACCGTGGGGGGTGTGTACCGGTTCCTCCTCACTCCGCGCTGGCTCGGCGGCACCGTGCTGGCCCTGGCGGCCATCGCGGTGTGCCTCTGGCTGGGCTCCTGGCAGCTCGGCCGGTTCGAGGACCGGTTCTCCTCGCACAAGGCGGCCGGCCAGGCGCTCGCCGCCACGAGCGAGACCAGGCCGATCGACGCCCTGCTGACCCCGGCCAGCCCGCAGGTCACCACGGACACCGTCGGCAAGCCCGTCACGGTGAGCGGCAGTTACGACAGCGCGCACCAACTCCTCGTGCCCAACCGCACGGTGGACGGCAAGCAGGGCTACTACGTGCTCACCCCGCTCCGCACCGCCGACGGCCACGCCGTCGCCGTCGTGCGCGGCTGGGCCCCCGGGACGCCCTCCGACGCGTCGTCCGCGGCGGCACCGCCGCCCGGCGGGGAGGTGACCGTCACCGGCCGGCTCCAGGCCGGCGAGGCGATCGGCAGCAACGGCGCCGTCGCGGGCGGTCTGCCGGCCGGCCAGCTCGGCACGATCAACCGGGCGGCGCTGCTCAACGTGCTGTCGTACGACGGCTGGTACGACGGCTGGGTCGCCGCCGACACCGCCCCGGCCGGGCTGACCGAGGTGCCGACGGTCCAGCCGCAGGGCGGCGACGGGCTGACGCTCCGCGCGTTCCAGAACCTGGGCTACACCCTGGAGTGGTTCGTCTTCGCGGGCTTCGTGGTCTTCATGTGGTACCGCCTGCTGCGCCGTGAGGCGGAGGCCGAGCAGGACCGGGCCCTCGGACTGGACCCGGTCCTCGACTGACGGTTCCGCCTCAGGCGGCCGTCAGCGCGACGGCTTGCCCGCCGCGGTGGGTGTCGCTGTGGGCGGCGCTGTGGGCGGCGTGGTGGGCGGCGCGACCGGTCGCGACGGCGCCGCCGGGGGCGCGGGAGGCAGCAGGGAGGGCGCCTCGGACGGGGTCGCCCACGGGGTCGCCCGCGGGGCGAAGGTCGACGTGCCGGACGGTGCCGGGGCCGGCGTCGGGCCGTTGTGGCACCGGCTGTGAGTGCCGTACACGGCCTCCGACTCGTGGTGGTCGATGTGGTGGTGCACCGACCGACCGCCCTTGGGGGCCTTGGGCCCCTTCGAGCCGCTCGACCCGCTCGCACCGCCGGATCCGCCGCCGGACCCCTTGGACCCGCTCCCGGCGGAGCCCTTCGACCCGTTGCCCGACGTCGTCGGATAGGCCGCCTGCACCACCGCGGCCCCGACGTGCGCGCTCGCCGGGGTGGCCCCGGCGGTGGCCGAGGCCTTGGGTGTTCCCGTAACGACCTTTGTGCCCGTAACGGCAGGTGCGCCCGTAACGGCACGTGTGCCCGTAACGACCGGAGTGGCCGTGGCGACCGGTGTGGTCGTCGCGATCGGCGTGGCCGTCGCGGTGACCGAGGGCCCGGTCGGCCCTCCGGGGGGCGGGCAGCCCGCGTGGTCGCGGTGCCCGCCGGAGCAGCCGGTGAGCACGAGCGCACCGGCCACCCCCACCCCCGCCAGCGTCAGCCGACGCCTCACACCGACCCCCCGCCCAGGTGGCGCCGGACGAAGTCGATCTCCAGCCGCAGCTGCCTGATCCGCTCCTCCACCACGAGCGACCCGTGCCCGGCGTCGTACCGGTAGACCTCGTGCGGCTTGCCGAGCTCCGCCAGCCGCTCGACGTAGTTCTCGATCTGCCGGATCGGGCAGCGCGGGTCGTTGACCCCGGCGCTGATGTAGACCGGCACCCGCACCCGCTCGACGTACGTGAGCGGCGAGGACGCGGTGAAGCGCTCCGGGACCTCCTCCGGCGTGCCGCCGAAGAGCGTGCGGTCGAGCGACTTGAGCGCCTCCATCTCGTCGGCGTACGCGGTGTGGTAGTCCGCGACCGGCACGGCGGCGACGCCGAGCGCCCAGAGTTCCGGCTGCACGCCGATGCCGAGCAGGGTCAGGTACCCGCCCCAGCTGCCGCCGGTGAGCACCAGCCGCCCCGGGTCGGCGAGACCGCTGGTGACCGCCCACTCCCGGACGGCCGCGATGTCCTCCAGCTCGATCAGGCCGACGCGCTCGCGCAGGGCGTCCGTCCAGGCCTGGCCGTAGCCGGTGGAGCCGCGGTAGTTGACCCGGACCACCGCGAAGCCGTGGTCGAGCCAGGCCGCCGGGCCGGCGGCGAAGGAGTCGCTGTCGTGGTGCGTCGGGCCGCCGTGGATCTCGAACACGGTCGGGAACGGGCCCTCGCCGGCCCCGGCGGGCCGCTGCACGAGTGCGTGGACGCGCCCGCCGGGGCCGTCCACCCACACGTCCTCGACCGGGATCGAGCCGGGCGGCACCGGGCCGGGCGCCCGCAGGACGACCGTCCCCGTGGTGGAGCGGACGGCGGACGGCTCGGCGGCGGAGGACCAGAGGTACTCGACGGTGCCGTCCGGGCGGGCGGTGGCGCCGCCGACGGTGCCGCGCGGCGTGTCGAGGCGGGTCAGCCGGCCGTCGGCGAGCGCGTACGAGAACAGCTCGCTGCGGGCCTCGTACTCGTGCTCGACGAGCAGCGCCTCGGCGCCGGGCCGCCACTGCGCGGAGACGTCGCCGGGCAGTTCGCGGCCCTGCTCGTCGCGCAGCGGGAGGGCGGTCTCGGCGCCGGTGGCGACGTCCCAGATCATCGGCTCCCAGCGGCCGGTGCGCTGGTGGGCGACGAGCAGCCGGGTGTCGCCCTCGACCGGGGCGAAGCCGAGGCAGGCGACGCCGCGCGGCTCGTCCCGGCCGGTCACCTCGTCGAGCTCGGCGACGGTCTCGACGTCCGCGCCCCCGGCGCCGCCGGGGAGCAGGCGCACGACCCGGATCGCCGAGTGCATCGCGTCGCCGTGCTCGGTGTGGTCGATCGCGAGCAGGGTGCCGTCGTGGCTGAGGTCGCCGACGCCGCCGTACTCCTCGTGCCGGTAGATCTCGACGGCCTCGGCGGCGCCGGGGCGGCGCAGGTGCAGGGTGGTGCCGTCCTCGTCGGTCGAGCGGCCGACGACCACGGTGCCGTCGCGGCCGAGGGCCAGGCCGGCCGAGTAGGAGGGCTCCAGGCCGGGCACGGCCGCCTCGTCGGGGCCGCCGGCGAACGGCTGGCGGCGCCAGACGCCGAACTCGTCGCCGTCGTGGTCGTCGAACCACCACACCGAACCGCCGTCGGGGGACAGCTCGGCGTCGGTGGTGCCGTTCGGGCGGTCGGTGACCCGACGGTGGGTGCCGGTGGCGCGGTCCCAGGCGTAGACCTCGTAGGTGCCGGTCGCGTTGGACACGTACAGCGCCCGGTCGGGGGCGTCCTCGGCCCAGTCCGGCAGGGACACCCGGGCCGCGCGGAACCGCTGCTCCCACGCCGGGACGGCGCTCTTATCCTCGCTCATCCGACCATCCAACCCGATCGGGGGGACGAAGCGGAACGGGCGGGTGGGTTTCGGACCCTCCGGGGGGTGGCGCGCCCCCGCCGGGGGCGTGCGCGGGGCCGGTCCTCGTTCCGACGCCCGGTTCCGTGCGCTCCGGCTCTCGTGCTCACGCCTTCGGTGCCGACGCCCGGTTCCGTGCTCACACCTTCGGTGCCGACGCCCGGTTCCGTACTCACGCCTTCGGTGCCGACGCCCGGTTCCGTACTCACGCCTTTCGCACTGACGCCCGGTTCCGTGTCCCCCACGTCGCGCGGGGGACACGGAACCGGCAGCCGCCACGGCGGCTCAGGCGCCCGGGACGCGGTCCAGGAAGCCGGCCACCGAGGCGATCCGCCCGTCCGGACCGGCCGTCAGCACGTCGAAGCCGATCACGATCGGCTCGGCGCCGGCCGGGCCGAGGTTCCAGGTGAACCGGGCGATGTCGTGGTGCGCGTCCACCGGCCCGAGGGTGAACTCCAGCCCCGGGAACTGGGCCTGGGCGGCGCCGATCAGCGCGTCGATCGAGTCCCGGCCGGTCACCGCGGCCAGCGGGTCGGTGTAGCGGCCGTCCTCGGCCCACACCTCGTCGATCAGCTTGCGGCGGGCGGCCGGGTCGGTCTCGTTCCAGACCGCGAGGTAGCGCTCGGCGAGCTGCTGCAGGGCGGCGGTGGTGATCTCGGTCATCGTCTTCTCCCGTGTCCCGGTGGGGTGTTGGGCGGGTCGTTCCCGCTGCTCACAAAGGTAGGGACGGGCGGGCGCGGGCGAATCCGTCACGTATGGGTAAGGGGGTGCGTGCGTTCGCCGGTCACCGTCCGGCGGGGGTGGGTAGGGTCGGAGCCATGCTGTACGGGAGGGAACGCGAGCAGGCCGTCGTGGACGGGCTGTTGGACGGGGCGCGGGAGGGCCGCAGCGGCGTGCTGCTGCTGGCCGGGGAGGCCGGGATCGGCAAGACCGCCCTGCTGGACCACGCGGTCGCGGCGGCCGGGGACGGCTTCCGGGTGATCCGGGCGGCCGGTGTCGAGCACGAGGCCGAACTGCCCTACGCCGGGCTGAGCCTGCTGCTCGCGCCCGGCCTCGACCGGCTGTCCGCCCTGCCCGGACCGCAACGCCTCGCGCTGGAGACGGTGTTCGGCCTCACCGCCGCTCCGGGCTCCACCGGCCGCCTGCTCACCGGGCTCGCCACGCTCGGGCTGCTCGCCGAACTCGCCGCCGACCGGCCGCTGCTGTGCGTCGTCGACGACGTCCAGTGGCTGGACCGCGCCTCCTGGGACGCCCTGCTGCTCGCCGCCCGCCGCCTCCAGGCCGAAGGCGTCGCGCTCCTGCTCGCCGCCCGGTCGGACGGCAGCACCGCGGAGGCCCGACTCGGCCTGCCCGAAGTGACGCTGGCGCCACTCCCCGAGGACGACGCCACCCGGCTGCTCACCCACCGCGCCGGCCCCGACCTGCCCGCCCCCGTCCGCCGCCGGCTGCTCGCCGAGGCCGCCGGAAACCCCCTCGCCCTCACCGAACTCCCCGTCACCGGACCGGAGACGGCCGCACCGGGCAGCCTCCCGCTCACCAGCCGGCTGCTCATCGCCTTCCACGGCCAGGTCACCGGCCTGCCCGCCGCCACCCAGACGCTGCTCCTCGTCGCGGCCGTCGAGGAGAGCGGCGAACTCGACGTCGTCCTGCCCGCCGCCGAGACCCTCGGCGCCTGCGCCGAACACCTCGCCCCCGCCGAGGAGTCGGGCCTGGTGACGGTCGCCCCCGACCGCCGGCTCGCGTTCCGCCACCCGCTCCTGCGCGCCGCCGTCCTCCAACGCGCGCCGCACCTCCAGCGCCTGGCCGCGCACCGGGCCGTCGGCGCGGCACTGCCCGACGGCGACCGCCGCACCTGGCACCTCGCCCTCGCCGCCACCGCCCCCGACGCCGACCTCGCCGACGCGCTCGAACGCACCGCCGTCCGCGCCGGGACCCGCGGCGCCCACGGCGGCGCCGCCGCGGCCTACGAACGCGCCGCCCGGCTCACCCCCGACCGCGACGCCGCCACCCGCCGCCTCGTCCTCGCCGCCGAAGCCGCCACCGAGGAAGGCCGGCTGGAGCACGCGGAGGCACTCGCCGACCAGGCGGCCGCCCGCACCGACAGCGTCCTCGCGCACGCGCTGCTCGACCACGTCCGGGCCACCGCGCACTTCTGGCGCGGCTCCTACCCGACCGCCCACCGCCTGCTGCTCGACGCCGCCGGCACCGCCGTCGAACCGCCGCACGCCGCCCGGATGCTGCTCCAGGCCTTCCACGCCGCCTGGTACGCGGGCGAGGAGCCGGTGGCCGCCGTCCTCGACCGCCTCGCCGCCCTCCCGCTCGCCGACGACGACCCGCTCACCCCGCTCGCCCGCCACCTGACGGCCGCCGTCCTCCCGGCCCTCGGCCGGCCCGCCGGGCCGCTGCCCACCGCCCGCGCCACCGCCGACGCCGCCCGCGCGGCCGGCGCCGACACCCCGGCCGACCTCGTCCAGCTGTGCGGCGCCACCCTCGTCCTCGGCCGGGACGACGAGACCGCCGAACTCGCCGCCGAACTCGTCGCCGAAGCCCGCGCCAAGGGCGCCGTCGGCGTGCTGCCCACACTGGGGTTCTTCCTCGCCGAGGCCGAACTCTTCCACGGCCGCCACCGCGACGCCGAGGTCACCGCGACCGAGGCCCTCGACCTCGCCCGCGACACCGGCCAGCACCAGTGGGTCAGCCAACTCGCCGCCCTGCTCGCCTACCTGGCCGCCCTCGCCGGCACCACCGACACCTGCACCCGCCTCGCCGCCCAAGCCCTCGCCACCACCGGACCGCAGACCGCCGCCCCCGCCTCCGGCGAACCCTGGGCCCACTGGGCGCTCGCCCTCGACGACCTCGGCCACGGCCGGGCCGGCGACGCCGCCGACCGCCTGCACACCCTCACCACCGGCCGCTACCGGCACCACGTCAGCGCCACCCGCGCCGTCCCCGACCTCGTCGAGGCCGCCGTCCGCCTCGGCACCCCCGACCGCGCCGCCGAGCCGTACGAACGCTTCGCCCGCTGGAGCGCCGCCGCCGGCCGTCCCTGGACCGAGGCCCTGCGCCTGCGCTGCCAGGCCCTCCTCGGCCCCGACGAACTCGCCGAATCGGCCTACCGCGCCGCCCTCGACCTGCACGAGGGCACCCACCGTCCCTTCGAACAGGCCCGCACCGCCCTCCTCTACGGCGAGTGGCTGCGCCGCGCCCGCCGCCGCACCGACGCCCGCCCCCACCTGCGCGCCGCCCTCGAAACCTTCGAACGCCTCGCCGCCCACCCCTGGGCCGCCCGCGCCCGCACCGAACTCACCGCCACCGGCACCACCGCCCCCACCCCGACGGCCCCCGACTCCCCCCTGGCGGCCCTCACCCCGCAGGAACTCCAGATAGCCCGCCTGGCAGCCCGCGGCCTCACCAACCGCGACATCGCCGCCCAACTCTTCCTGAGTCCCCGCACGGTCGGCCACCACCTCTACAAGGCCTACCCCAAACTGGGCATCACCTCCCGAACCGCCCTCGCCGACCTGCTCTGACCCCCCGCCCGACACGGTTCGGACCGCCCTGCCGCGCTCAGGGGGGAATCCCGATGGAACGCTCGGCCGAGCAGGGTGGATACTGCTCTGCGCGCCGGTCTGTGATCACTTCCGCGCGGTCCCGGACCGGGACCCCGCCGGCGCTGTTTCGCGTTACCCGAAAGTCCTGGAACGCCCTGGGGGATGGACATGTCCATAAGACGTCACATCGGCATCGCCGCGGCTCTGGTGAGCTCCGCGATCGCCGGAACCACGCTGTCGGTGGGCGCCGCACACGCCGACGCGACCACGCTCTACGTGAACAACAGCCCGACCGCGCACTGCTCGGACGCCGGCACGGGCGCCCAGGCCCAGCCGTACTGCACCGTGCAGGCCGCCGCCGACGCCGCCCAGCCCGGCCAGACCGTCCAGATCGCCGAGGGCGCCGGCACCTACGCCGAGCAGGTCACCGTCACCCACTCGGGCACCCCCGGCCACCCGATCACCTTCCAGGGCCTGCCGGACACCGACAAGCTCCCCACCGCCCAGGTCGGCGTCGTCGGGGGGCACGGCTTCTCGCTCTCCAAGGTCCACGACGTCACCATCCAGGGCCTGGCGTTCAACACCGCCCAGGAGGCCGTGCTCGTCGCCGACTCGGACCGGATCGTCGTCGACGGGAACACGCTGCTCGGAGCCGGCTCGGCCAAGGCCGCGGGCATCCGCCTCACCGGCGCCACCACGGCGAGCACCGTCAGCCGCAACCGCATCGGCGCCAGCGGCGGCGCGGGCATCGCCGTCGACCCGGGCGTCACCGGCACGGTCGTCACCACCAACGCCCTGACCAGCAACATCGGCGGCGGCATCGTCGTCACCGACGCCCCCGGCACCGTCGTGACGAGCAACACCGTCGCGGAGAACTGCGGCACCGGCGTCTCGCTGGCCGGCGCGTCGAGCGGCGCGGTGATCGAGAACAACATCATCACCGCCACCGGCCCGACGACCATCCGCTGCCCCCAGGCCGGCCCGGTCGAGTTCGTCGTCTCGGCCGGCTCGGTCACCGGCACCAAGGCCGACTACAACGTCGTCCACCCCGGCACCGGTGTCAACGCGGGCAGCCAGGCCTACTCCTGGGCCGGCACCGTCTACACCTCGCCCGCCGCCTTCACCGCGGCCACCGGCCAGGGCGCGCACGACGTCGACACCGACCCGGGCTTCAACCTCGGCGGCAACTCCAACGACGACGTCACCCCGCAGCGCGACACCAACGCGCTGGACTCCGCCGACGCCGGCGCACCCGGCGAGCTGACCACCGACCTGCTGGGCAACCAGCGCGTCGACGACCCGCTGGTCGACAACACCGGCACCGGCACGGCGACGTACTACGACCGCGGCGCCATCGAGCGCCAGAACCCGTTCGCGGTCGGCCTCAGCTGGGACTGGAACAACCGGATCCCGGCCGGGCACCCGCTGGACAAGGCGTTCCTCGGCACCGTCTACTCGCCGTGGTCCAAGGCCACCGCGACGATCGACTTCGGCGACGGGACCGGCCCCCAGCCCTTCACCCCCTCGCAGGTGGTCCACACCTACCCCGGCCCCGGCACCTACCGCGCCGTGCTCAGCGCGACCGACGGCCTCGGCAACACCAAGAGCTCCACCACCAACATCACCGTCGACCCGGTCGGCCCGCTGTCCGCGCCGTCGATCTCGGCGGTCCAGAACAGCAACTACGGCCCGACGCACGTCGAGCTCTACGCCACCGTCACGAGCCCCTGGCCACTGGTCAGCACCACCGTCGACTTCGGGGACGGCAGCGGCACGGTCGTGCGCAACGGGAGCGCCAACGGTATTCCGCACGAGTACCCCCACGTCGGGACCTACACCGCCACCGCCACCTTCGTCGACGACCACGGACGCTCGCTGACCTACTCGCAGCAGGTCCGGGTCGATGGTTGGACCCGCTCGGGCACCCCGGTGACGGGCCGTTGGGACGGCCGCGCGAGCACCCACGTGGGCGTCTTCTACAGCGGCATGTGGTCGCTGGCCACCACCAACGACAACAGCGGCCGGGTCAACACCGTGTACTTCGGCCAGTCCGGCGACGTCCCGGTGACCGGCTCCTGGGACGGTGGGCACGACCAGCTCGGCATCTACCGCGACGGCGTCTTCGCGCTGCGCCACGACGACACCAGCGTCACCACGGTGTCCTTCGGCGCGCCGGGTGACGTTCCGGTCCCCGCGCTCTGGGACGGCAACGGCCACGCCCAGCTGGCCGTCTACCGGCCCAGCACCAACACCTTCGCGGTCCGCCACGACGACGGCAGCGTCAGCACGGCGACCCTCGGCCAGCAGGGCGACCTCCCGATCGTCGGCGACTGGGACGGCGTCGGCCACGCCCAGCTCGGCATCGCCCGCCCCGACCGGCAGTGGGGCGGCACCAACACCTTCGCCCTGCGCCACGACGACGGCACCATCACCACCGCCACCTACGGCGCGGTGGGCGACTTCCCGGTGACCGGCGACTGGCAGGGCCGCGGCCGCACCACCTTCGGCATCTACCGCCCGCAGGCGGCGACCTTCAGCCTGAGCAACGCCTACGCGGGTGTCTCCGACTCGGTGTTCGCCATCATCACCACGTTCTGACCCGCGATACCCCCCGAGTACACACGCAGGCCCGGTCTCCCCTCAGGGACACCGGGCCTGCGCCGTTCCACCCGGGCGGACCTGAGCCGCCGTCACGCGGAAACGCCAGAGGGCCTACCGGATTTCTCCGATAGGCCCTCTGGACTGGGTCGGGGTGGCGGGATTTGAACCCACGGCCTCTTCGTCCCGAACGAAGCGCGCTACCAAGCTGCGCCACACCCCGGTCCTTCTGTTTGTCGCTCCGTCTCCTTCGCGACGAGTAGAACTCTACCGGACGCTCGCCGAGACACGAAATCCGATTCCCGGCGGGCGTCCGGGCGGGTCAGCGGGCGGCCGGGGTGAGGGTGAGGAGGGTGGCCTCGGGGGGGCAGGCGAAGCGGACGGGGGTGTAGCGGTTGGTGCCGCAGCCGGCGGAGACGTGGAGGTAGGAGCGGCGGCCGCCGGCGGTGTGGGTGGAGAGGCCCTTGACCCGCTTGGCGTCGAGGTCGCAGTTGGTGACCAGGGCGCCGTAGAAGGGGATGCAGAGCTGGCCGCCGTGGGTGTGGCCGGCGAGGATCAGCGGGTAGCGGTCGGCCGTGAAGGCGTCCAGGACGCGCAGGTAGGGCGCGTGGACGACGGCGAGGGAGAGGTCGGCGTCGGCGGACGGGCCGCCCGTGACCTCGCTGTAGCGGTCGCGGCGGATGTGCGGGTCGTCGAGGCCGGTGAACTCGAGGTCGAGGCCGCCGAGGGTGAGGCGGCCGCGGGTGTTGGTCAGGTCGAGCCAGCCGGCCGCGTCGAAGCCGTCGCGGAGCTTCTCCCAGGGGTTGTGGACGGCGCCGACGATGCCGCGGTTGCCGGTGCCGTCGGGGTTGTTCATGCCGTGGATGCCGCTGCGCAGCGCCTGGAGGTAGCGGGCCGGGTTCTTGCGGGCCGGGCCGTAGTAGTCGTTGGAGCCGAAGACGTACACGCCGGGGAACTCCATCAGCGGCCCGAGCGCGTCGAGGGTGGCGGGGACGCCGAGCGGGTCGGAGAGGTTGTCGCCGGTGTTCACGACGAGGTCGGGGCGCAGGCCCGCGAGGCTCTTCAGCCACCGCTGCTTCTTGCCCTGGCCGCTCACCATGTGGATGTCGGAGACCTGCAGTACCCGGAGGGGGCGGGCGCCCCGGGGCAGGACGGGGACCTCGACCCGGCGCAGCCGGAAGGAACGGACCTCGTACCCGGCGGAGTAGGCGAGGCAGGCGGCGCCGGTGGCGGCGATTCCGAGGGGGACGGAGTACAGCGGTCGCATCGTTCCATGCTCTCAGACGGCGGATCAGCTGGTGAACGTCCGTCCGCCCGGATGGGATGCGGGTAGGGGGGGCGGATGGGGAAGGGGGTGGGAGGCGGACGGGGAAGCGGGCCGGGGCGCGGGCACTCCGGCTACTCCGGCTGCTCCGGTTCCCGCCGGGCCCGCAGCGCCCGGACCTTGTTGCGGTTGCCGCAGCGTTCCATGGAGCACCAGCGCCGCCGCCCCGGCCGGGAGGTGTCGACGAAGATCAGGTAGCAGTTGTGCGCGCCGCACTCGCGGATGCGGTCCGCGTGCGGGCCCGTGAGCAGGGCTATCGCGTCCCGGGCGACGGTGGAGGCCAGCTGGTCGCCGTCGGCGGGCAGGGGGGCCGCCGCGGTGCCGTCGGGGGTGATCCTGGGGACGAGCGGGGGGTGTTCGGCGGCTCGGTTGAGGACGGCGTAGTCGGCGGCGGCGCCGCGCTCGCCTCGGGCCCTGGCCGCGGTGAGCCGCCAGAGGGTGTCGCGCAGGGTGCGGGCGGCGGTGAGCTGGGCGTCGGTGATCCGGACGGCGTCCGCGGGCAGGCGCAGCCGCGAGGCGGGCAGCCAGGCGGCGAGGTCGTCGGGTCGGTGCAGGACCTCCCAGCGGGCGTGGCTGCCGGGGCCGCCGGTGGTGAGCAGTTCGAGGCAGAGCGCGCCGGGGTCGAAGTGGAAGCCGGTGCCGCTCGGTGCGGTCAGCAGCAGCCCGGGGACGACGGTCGGCCGGGCCTCGGCACCTTCGGTCATGTAACCACTCTAATGGGTTACCGGACTGGTCTGCAGGGCCTGTCCGTGGCCCGTGACCGTTAATGCCGGGCACCCGAACGCCGCAGGTGGGAGACTCGGGGCCATGACGACGCTCAAGGCGCAGCTGCAGGAGGACCTCACGGCTGCCATCAAGGACCGGGACGAGCTGCGCTCGTCCACCATCCGGCTCACGCTCTCCGCGGTCACCGCGGAGGAGGTGGCGGGCAAGACGAAGCGCGAGCTGTCCGACGCCGAGGTGCTCAAGGTGGTCACCCGCGAGGCGAAGAAGCGCCGCGAGGCCGCCGAGGCGTTCGACGCCGCGGGCCGGACCGACCAGGCCGCCCGGGAGCGGCAGGAGGGCGAACTGCTCGCCTCCTACCTGCCCAAGCAGCTCTCGGACGACGAGCTCACCGCCATCGTGGCCGCCGCGGTCGCGGAGAGCGGGGCCACCGGTCCGCAGGGCATGGGTGCCGTGATGAAGCTGGTGCGCCCGAAGGTGGACGGTCTGGCCGAGGGCGGCCGCGTCGCCGCCGCGGTGAAGGCCGCGCTGGCCGGCTGAGCCCCGGTCCGGGCACCGCGGCAGGAGCCGCGCAGCAACGAACGCGGAGGGCGCCCCCCGAGTGATCTCGGGA